>CAYNZC010000109.1:0-4941 GCA_964401575.1 uncultured Verrucomicrobiota bacterium | reverse complement strand
AAATGTGTTGTGGCCCGGGTTCTATAAACCTTCCGGTCCTCCGGACCTGTGCCCCCTTCGAGACAATGAATACCACTTGTTTACCGTGCCTGGTCATTGCCCTTCACTGGTAAATTGCCCCAATCCAATCTCCCTTGTCTTTCATTGGCGGATGCACCTACAATCCCACAAGGTCATTATGGAAAAACTACTTCTGAAGCTTTCTCTCGTTTCCGCCGTCGTTGTGCTCTGCGCCGCCCCTGCGCGGGCGGAGGAATGGACGCCCGCAACAGGTCCGCTCATGACCCGCTGGTCGAAGGATGTTTCTCCCGAAAAACCGCTGCCCGAATACCCCCGGCCCCAGCTCGTTCGCAAGGACTGGATCAACCTCAACGGCCTCTGGGACCTGGCAATCACCCCAAAAGAAAGCCCGCGCCCGCAGTCTTTCGATAGCCGGATCCTCGTCCCCTACCCCATCGAAAGCGCGCTCTCCGGCGTCATGAAACGCGTCAGCGAAAATGACCGCATCTGGTACCGCCGCACCTTCGAGCTGCCCCGCAAATGGATCGGCAAACGAATCCTCCTGAACTTCGGCGCGGTGGATTTCGATGCCACGGTCTTCGTGAACGGCGCGGAGGCCGGACGCCACCGCGGCGGCTACGACGCATTCACCTTCGACATCACGGACCTCGTCCGCGCCAAAGGCCAAAACGAGATCGTCGTCTCGGTCTGGGATCCCACGGATGCCGGCACACAGCCGCGCGGCAAACAAATCCGCAACCCGCACGGCATCTGGTACACGCCCACCAGCGGCATCTGGCAAACGGTATGGATCGAGCCCGTGACCGCTGCCTACATCCGGAACCTCGAGATCACGCCGGACATTGACGCGGAATCCGTGAAAGTCCGCGCCATTGCCACGAGCGCTATTGGGCAGTTCAACGTGGAAGCCAAGGTGCTCAGCGGCTCGGGCAAAGTGGCCGGCGCCACCGCGCTCCTGGGCAAGGACCTCGATATCACCATCAAAAAACCAAAACTCTGGTCGCCCGAAAAACCCCACCTTTATCGCCTCGTCGTCTCCCTCAAAATCGGCAGCCGCACAGTGGACCGCGTCGAGAGTTACTTCGGCATGCGGAAGATTTCGCTCGGGCGGGATGCCAACGGTTTCACGCGCATGATGCTCAACAACAAGCCTTACTTCCAGTTCGGACCGCTCGACCAGGGGTTCTGGCCGGACGGCATCTACACCGCTCCCACGGACGAGGCACTGCGCTACGACATCGTCATGACCAAAAAGTTCGGGTTCAACATGGCCCGCAAACACGTGAAGATCGAGCCGCAACGCTGGTACTATTGGTGCGACCGCCTCGGCCTGCTCGTCTGGCAGGATATGCCAAGCGGCGATAAATACATCGGCGACAAAGATCCCGACATCAAGCGAACCGCCGAATCCGCCGCCCAGTTCGAGACCGAGCTCGAAGCCCTCATCAAAGGCTTTTACAACCATCCCTGCATCGTCATGTGGGTTCCCTTCAACGAAGGCTGGGGACAATACGACACCGCGCGCATCACGGACCTGGTCCGGAAGCTCGACCCCACGCGCCTCGTGAACAACACCAGCGGCTGGGCAGATCGCGGCGTCGGGGATGTCAATGACGTCCACTCCTACCCCGGGCCGGACGCTCCCGCTCCCGAGACCACCCGCGCGGGCGTGCTCGGCGAATTTGGCGGCCTTGGCCTGCCGGTCAGCGGCCACACCTGGCAGCAGGAGAAAAACTGGGGCTACCGCAGCTTCACCAACGCCCCCGCGCTCACCAAGGCATACCTGGATCTCCTCTCGAAACTCTTCCCGCTCATCGAGGAAAAAGGCCTCTCCGCCGCCGTTTACACCCAAACCACCGACGTCGAAATCGAGGTCAACGGACTCATGACCTACGACCGCGCCGTCACTAAAATCGATCCAAAGCTTGGCAGAGACGCCTCCAAAGTCGTCCCCAAACCAAGGTAGGGACGCGTTTCGCCGCGTCCCAGATTAGATCGGGAAGGTGAACAGGGTAGGGACGCGTTTCGCCGCGTCCCAAATTGGATCGGGAAGGTGAAAACGACGGGAATTAATTGGGGACGACGTGGAAGTCGTTCCTACCAAGAGAACCACGGTAAAGGATGTGAACCACCGAACACGCGAAATAAACGAAGCACAATAGCTAACGGAACTGTGTGATGGGAAGCACCCGGACTCTTTGCCGCGCCTCGTCCACCGTCACCAGGGCGCCGGTCTCCAGTTCCGGGGCGAATTGCCGCAACGTCTTGCATGCCAGCGGATTTTCTTCAACGCGCCATGCCGCATATTCCATGGCGGCGTCAATGTCGGGCCCTTCCAGATACGGATAGATGCGCAGGATTTCCTCGCGGGATTTGCCGGCTGCCAACAGCCCGACAATGGTCCCCACCGTGACGCGAAGGCCGCGAATACAGGGTTTTCCTCCCATAACAAGGGGGTTGATGGTGATGCATTCTAGCTTTGGCATGATTCAAGAATTGTCCAATCCTCCTCGAAATCCAGGCGATTCCACGTATCCTATCGCCCTATTGTCCCATGGTCCTTCCTATAGTCCCAAACCCTGTTAAGGGTTTCCTGTTTATAGCAACGACGGCAAACACGTATTCCCCTCTTATAGGAGAGGAGGTGGCCCCACCTCCTCTTCGTTCCTCAATATAAATGTCGTCAAATCGGCGGACGATCCCACGTATCCAGGCCGGCATGGCCCGACCACCGACCGCTAATTGACACTAATAGAACGAGACACGGAAACACAGCCCTGTTGACTACTACGCCATTGGCGTATATAGTACGGTGCGTGCAATTCATTGAGACACCCACGTTCACCCGGTTGATATCGAAACTGATGGATGATGGGGAATACTCGAAGCTGCAATCGGCCCTTTTTGAGCGGCCCGATTGGGGAAAAGTCGTGCCGGGCAGCGGCGGCCTGCGAAAGCTCCGCTGGAGGGGCAGCGGACATGGCAAACGAGGCGGACTACGAATTATTTATTACTGGAAAACAATTGAGGGTCAAATCTGGTTGCTTTTGGCCTATCCCAAAAGTGAGCGCGACGATCTGACGCAACATGAAGTGAAGCAACTGAAAAAGCTGGTCGAGGAGTTTGTGCTATGAACAAAGAATTATTTCAAGAGCTGAAGAAAAGCCTGCAAGAGGCAAAGCTGATTAAGCGTGGCCATTTAAAGCCTGGCCGCATGTTTTCAATCAATCCAGAATCCGACATTGTCAGGCTGCGGGGGAAGCTAGGTGTTTCTCAACCGGAATTCGCTGCCATTCTTGGGATCAGCGCCGACACCCTCCAGAACTGGGAACAAGGACGCCGCCGCCCCACAGGTCCCGCAAAGGTACTCCTGAAGATTGCCGTGAAGCACCCCGAACTGCTGCTCGAGGTCGCCTGAAGAGAACCACGAAATACGCGGAGGTTCACCACAAACACACGGCACAACGCGGCGCCGCAACCGAACGATTTTAACGCAGAGACGCAGAGAAACATTTCCCTCCGGGTCTTCTTATAGTCCCATGGTCCTGTTGTCCCAAACCCTGTTAAGGGTTTCCTGTTTATAGCAACGACGGCAAACACGTATTCCCCTCTTATAGGAGAGGAGGTGGCCCCACCTCCTCTTCGTTCCTCAATATAAATGTCGTCAAATCGGCGGACAATCCCACAACTGGCCAGGTCCGGATTCTGTAACTGGACCGAACGTCACAGGTGGTGGGTGGCATCCGCAGGCTGGAAGCCCGCGATACAGCAGACTCGGAGGTCTGCGTTACGACGTAAGTCTGCGCGCGGTTCGGGCGCTGCCCCACGGCCAACGCTCCGGTGCTTTACAAAGTCCCGCAATAACTGGATTTTTTTGGATGTAGCGGCTGATGCGAGCCTTCTCGTCATCATCCCGAATCCAGTGATCATATGATTCTTTCTGCCAGAACAACGGCTCTTTTAGGCTGAGCATTCGCTTTGCAAGACGAGAGGTAAACTGCTTCCATGATTTCAAAATCTCGCTCAGGACGTGGTTTGGGGCAGGCCATACAATCACGTGAACGTGGTTGGGCATCACCACCCACTCGTGCAGGATGTAACGGTCCCCGTTAAAGTGGAGCAAGGCATTCTGGACCACATCAGCAATTTCGGGCTTGCGCAGGTGACAGGCGCCCGCCCCGGAGTCAAGGTAGCGCTCCACCTTGCGCCTGAAGTCGCGATTAATCATCTGCACATCATCATCACATGGAACGTTGTTTTTTTGCGCAGAGAACAGGCGTTGCAGGCGCTCTGCTTTCTGGCTTTCGAACTTCCTGATCACTTCCTTTGGAACAGAATCAGCCAAACGAAACGTCACAAAGTACGAAGCCCCTTCCCTTTTAATATGCGGCAGATATCCGCGTGTGTGCTTGCCGCTTAGAAGCGCGTTCGGAGTCTCTGTGTTGCCGCCCTTGGCGCGAAGATGATACATCGTTCGCTGTAAGCCAGGATTAGGTTCATCCAGCATGTGGTGCGGCATGTGTCGAGCATGAGGCACGTCTGCAGAAAGGTCAAGAAAGCCAGCGCAGACAGACGTGGCGCAGACAGACGTGGCGCAGGTTTCTAAACCTGCTGTGACGCCGACTTCCAAGTCGGCAGACGATCCGACAAATGTCCAGGTCCGGATTCTGCAAGGAGGCCGAACGGCACAGGTGGTGGGGAGCATCCGCAGGCTGGAAGCCCGCGATACAGCAGACTCGGAGGTCTGCGTTACGTGGCGCAGGTTTCCAAACCTGCTGTGACGCCGACTTCCAAGTCGGCAGACGATCCGACAAATGTCCAGGTCCGGATTCTGCAAGGAGGCCGAACGGCACAGGTGGTGGGGAGCATCCGCAGGCTGGAAGCCCGCGATACAGCAGACTCGGAGGTCTGCGTTACGTG
>CAYNZC010000108.1:0-13859 GCA_964401575.1 uncultured Verrucomicrobiota bacterium | reverse complement strand
TTATTTTGCCGGGCGGGGTGGATCCGTGGGATACCACAGTCGCGGGATGGTGTTGAGATTGTTGGTGCGCGCGCGCGGGGCGATTTTAATGATGGTCGGCGTGACCATGATCAACGCGCGTTTTTTTTCATAGCCGGGGATTCCGGGCCAGGGATTCGCGGCATCGTCTTCACGGCTGAAAACCAAAGTTCGCCCGTTCGGGACGGCGGCGGTTACGGCGTAATCATGGAGGCGGTAGCGCCGAGAGGGCTGGGCGCCCGGAACAGCGGGGTCATCGAGCCCGAGCCGTTCGATGATTGTGGCGGTCATGACCAGCTTGATGCCGAGCTTGTCGTCCGTGACAACGGGCAACACATCCAGCGTGCACCCTGCCGGCGGTTCGTTTGTGACCTCGATGCCGTCCCGGGAGGTCGTCTGCTCGATATACTGCATTTGGAATTGGCGTCCGCTCAGGGTGGTTACGCTTGGTTCGCTCAGGAGCGAGGCGGCATTGCCGGATTGCCATTCCCGGAGCTGTTGTTGGGCCTCGCTGTTGCTGAGTTCGGCAGTGCGCACGCCGGAGGCTGTGGTGACGGCCGTTCGCTTTTTCCAGAAAGCGGATTCTTCTTCTTCCGGGAGCAGGAGGAACACGGCTTTTACATTCACTTGAGGCGGCGTCATGCGGATCACGTTGATTGCCGTTTCGATCATTTCGAGATCCTGCGGGGCGCCGCGCACGATGATTGTGCCTTCGCTGTCGTTGCAGTAGATGTTTTTGGGCGGGGCAAGGTTCACGTTGAGATCGGCCAGGAACTTCCGGAGCGCTTCGGCCATGTCATCCTTGCCGGTAAGCGCCCGCAGGTGCGCGCCAAAGCTGCCGGGCTCGACTTTGAAAATGCGCGTGTGGAGCGGTGGCGTCTCTGTGTGTCTGAACGAGAAGACGACTCCGAAATCCTCGATGGAGTACTTCAGGGGCTTGTCCGCGACCTTCACGATCACCTCGAGCACGTCCACCAGCCGAAGGTTGGAGAGCGGTTGGGCGAGCCTGACGCGGACATCTTCAAGGGCGACCGTCTCGTCCTGCCTGCGGGGGGGCGGGTTCATAATGAAAGGAATTCCGCCGCCTGCCGGATCGAGCCGCCGGGATTCGGTCGTGAGCCAGTTGAGGACGTTCGCGAGGGTGGTGTTTTCAAAATCCACCTTCTGCACTTGCAGCGTATCGAGCCTGGCGAGGATGCGCTGCCGGCGGGAAGTCACATTCCGGATGCCGGGGCGTGGTTGGGCGGACTTGGCCTCCTTGATCAGGTCCAGGTAATAATAGGCTGCCTGCGAGCGGGGATCCTGCTGCAAGACCCGGATGAACTGCGTTTCCGCTTCATCGAGCTTGCCCAGGTCGTAGAGCTTCTTTGCCTGCTGAAGAAGAGTATTGACTTCGATTCCGGTTTCGGCGGCGCCATCGGACGGCGCGTTTGGGCTGAGCGTGGTTGCGGGTTGTGTATCGGCGGCCGGGGCCTGGCCCATCGGCAGGGCCAGGGCGCCAAAGACCAGCGCGCAGAGCAGCGAGAGCGGGCCAGCGCCGGGCCGTTTCGGCGGCTGGAACGCGATGAGCCTTTCGAGCCGCTGTCGCAGTGCCCGGCGAGGCTCCAGGATGCCGACCAGGCCCAGGCTTGCGAAGGGCCGGTGCATGGAGAGCCGGGCGACATCCAGCAATGTCGGCGCGTAGGCCTCCGCCGCGCCGCGCAGCGCGATCATGACTGATTCGTCCACAGCCTCTTCGCGGATGCGCCGGATCCGGTAATTCGCCACCCAAAGCAGCGGGTGCCACCAATAAACAACCTGCAGCAGGGTCTGCGCACAGTTCACCCACACATCGCCACGGCGCAGGTGAACAAACTCGTGAATCAAAACGGCGCGGAGCCGGTCGGCTGAAAGTCCCGATACCAGCGATTGCGGCAGAAGGATGACCGGATGCCAGAGGCCGAACAAGGCGGGCGACATCGGTGCGGGCACCACCCGGATTTCGACGCGCCGGCGCACCCCCGCCGCGTCCGCGGCGTCCGCGGCCAGCGCTGCCAGCCACTCCGGAGGCGCGTCACCGCTGTGCCTGGAAGTGTGGCGGGAGAATCGTCGCCAGCGCCAGGTGATGGCGCCGAACATCCCGGCGCTGATGATGACCGTTGCGCCGAGCCATCCTGCCGCAAGCGACAACCGGGGAGCGGGCGGCGCGCTCTCGAAGGCGCGAACGGGCTCTGAAAGGGGCGGGGCAGCCGTTTCATAGGCGGCAATCCATGCCGGCGCCGGCCGGGCGGGTTCGGTGGCCACCGGCGCTCGCAGCCACCACGCCACACCGCTGGGCAGCGCAAGGGAGGGTGGCAGAACGAGCTTCAGCAGCACGACCAGCCACAGCACGTAGCGGAGACCCGGACGCAACCGGCGTTGCAGGGCCCGGTCGAGCAATAGCAGGAATGCGATCAGCAGGCTCGATTGCCACAGGATTTGCCCGGCCGTTGCCAGCGCCTGCGGCCCCCGGGCGTTTAGAAATTCAAAGATCGAATTCATAACCGCTCATTTCCTGGCGTTTTTCTTTTTTGACCTGATGAGGGCCTCGAGTTCCGCCAGCTCATCCGCCGATACATCGCCGCTCTCCATCAGGCACTGGATCATCGGGGTGAGCGCTCCGTTGAATGCCTGTTTCAGGGTGTAAAGAGCTTCCGCGCGCTGCGCCTGCCTGCGCGTGATGAGCGAGCGATAGAGTGTGGCGTTCCGGACCTTTTCGGAACTCAGCAGGCCTTTGGCCACCATCCGGTCCATCAGCGTCCGGACGGTGCTGTAAGCCCAGCCGGTTGATTTTGAGAGTTGCTCCTGCGCTCGGGTGGCGGTGCAGGGTTCCTGCGCCCACACGGCATTGATCACCGTCCATTCGGCCTTTGTGAGTTCTTTGGGGGGACTCATTGCGGGGAGCATATTTTACAATTGTAGAGGATGTCAACACTGTTTTTTACAGTTGTAAAATGGCGAGGGGGGAATGAAGATGGCGGAGAGAGGGGGATTCGAACCCCCGGTGGGGTATAAGCCCACTCACGCTTTCCAGGCGTGTGCGTTAAACCACTCTGCCATCTCTCCACCGCTGCACTATTTTGCCGGAACGCCCGCAACGTGCGCAATCTTATTCGGCGCGCCGGGGGGGGCTCGTGTAACGAACGGTCAAGTGCTTGTGCGGGTGGGGCCCTGTGCTACATTCGTTCATGGCCCGGACGTGCTACGTTGCCCGTTGTGAACCCCAGCGTTCGTTTCACTTCATTTTTCCGGCGCTCTGCGCGCTAGGTATTTTCAGCGTGTGCTTTTCGCCACCGGCGCGGGCGGACGATCCTCCGCCGGAGATTAAGGACTTTAAGGCCAGCGGCGCGCAACGCGAATTACAGGTCCGCCCTTATCCTCATGCGGAAAGCTACACGATCCTGAGCGCGACGAACGTCCAGGGCCCATACCTTGCGAACACAAACTTTTCACTCGGCGCGGGGAACGGGTCTGACTACCTGTTCCGGCAGACGAACGGGACGGGCCCGAGGGGGTTTTATCTGCTGGGAGTCACTCCGATGGCGGGCGACGCCGTGTTCGCCGTGAACGTGTTGAACCGCCTGACGTATGGTCCCACGCCGGACGAGTTGGAGCGGATGGCATCCATCGGCCCGGAGGCGTATGCTGCCGAGCAATTGGCGCCGTGGTCCCTGGCGGACAACCCGGAGTTGGCGGACGCCGGTATTGGCACGATACAGGCCCTGCTGCCCGAGGCGGACACCATTGTGACCACGAATCACGCGCAGTTGCGCGACCTGCGGGCGTGGCATGTTCTGCGGGCGGTGGCGGCCGAGCGGCAACTGCTTGAAATCCTGCTGCAGTTCTGTGAGAACCACTTCGTAACGGAATACGCGAAGAGCTATACCTATTTTGGCCGTTTCTACAACAACACCGTGAACAACGCCTTGCGCGTGCCGTTGGCCACGCAACTGGAATACCTGGAGAACCGGCGCTGGCGCCAGGCTCTGCTGAATCCCCAATGCACGTTCCTGGACCTTCTGGAGATCAGCGCCGAGAGCCCGGCAATGATCATTTACCTGGACACGATCGACAGCCGGGGCGATGGCGGGCGGCTGGCAAACGAGAACTTCGCCCGCGAGCTTTGCGAGCTGTTCTGCTTTGGCGTGGACAACGGTTACGACCAGCAGGACATCGTCGAGATTTCCAAGTGCTGGACCGGGTGGCGAATCGAAAAAGTCGCGCCTGCGGATGCGTTGAATCCCTTCGCAGCGGCGGTGGCGGGAAGCAAGTCCACCAACGAAGGGGTGTGGGCGTTCAACTACAAGTCGGCTTATCACAACACGAGCACCAAAACCGTATTTGCGGGCAAGCAGGTTCCGGCGCGGTTCGGGCCGCCCTGGGCGGGAACGCCATACAACGTGACGCTCGCAAACGGGACGGGAAACAATGGCCTCCAGGACGGCTACCAGATCCTTGCTCATATGGCCAACCAGCCGTTCACAGCCGAGTATCTGAGCGTCAAACTTTGCCGTCTGCTGGTGCATGATCAATTCCCGAACCCGACAACGCAGACGGCGCATCCGGAGTATGCTTTTTACGATTACACCCGGGCAGACCTGAGCGCTGAAGCTCGCCTGGTGCATGCGTGCATCAGCGCGTGGCAGACCAATAGCCCCAAAGGCCAGGTGTGGAAGGTTGTGGAAACGATCGTGAATTCGGATCTGTTCCGGTCGCGGCACGGGTCGCTGCAGAAAGTGAAAACGCCGCTGGAGTTCACGGTGAGCGCCATTCGGGCGCTGCGTTCCAGCACAAACGGCAGCAACCTGGACGGCACCTTCACCGCGGATACGGACGGCTACTCGATCAGCGGCAGTTCAACCACGGTGGATAATGCCACGACCTCGCCGCTGGTGCGGATGGGCTCCATGATGCTTTTTGACCGCGAAGCGCCCGACGGCTACCCCGAGGATGGTCCCGCATGGATCAGCGCCGGCACGATGGCCGAGCGCATCCGTTTTCTGCAATCGTATTGCATTGCGCAGGGACAATCCGGCCATACCGGCTCGAGCGTGAACGATGCGGTCAACTGCGCTTGCCGCCCGGTGGCGCTCCTGCAGGCGAAGCTGCCTTCAACGAGTTGGAGAGACGCCCCGGCAGTGGCGGCCTATTTCACACAGATACTCTTTCCCGGAGAGGGCGCCGGGAACCTTGCCTTGTATCGGCAGCTTGCCGTGAACTTTTTGAATACGAGCGACAACGAAACGGCCTCGGCGTTCAGCAGCCTGACCCCGAGCGGCACACCCGCAAGCACCTACGACACGCGTGTGAGAGGCATGGTCAGCCTGCTCATGACACTTCCCAGATTCCAGGAACAATAAGTTACAATCACTCGTTCTATGCATTCGTTTCAACCACTTACCCGGCGCGGTTTCATGAACCGAAGCCTGAAGATCGGGCTTGGGGTCGCCCTTTCCACCTTGATGGACGTTCCCTTCGTGCTCAAACGCGCGCTGGCCGAGGGCAACATCGGCGTGCCCGGACCGAGCGGGGCTGTAAAGAAGGTCCTGTTCATCTTCCTGCGCGGCGCCAATGACGGGTTGAACACGATTATTCCGGCGCGCGACGAGGCCTACAACCTCGCGAACCGGCCGGACATTTTGATTCCCAGGGATCCCGCATCCGCAATCTACGAAGAGACGACGGGGGTTGCCGATTTCCCCCTGAGTTCGAGCGACCCGGCAAGTCCGGATTACGGCACGTTCACCTACGCCAACGCGGTTACCGTGCGCAATGGGTTTGCCGGGCTTCACCCGGCTCTGAAATTTCTCGCGCCGGTCTATAATGCCGGAAATCTCGCCCTGGCTCACCGGGTGGGGTATCCCCGGCAGTCGCGCTCGCACTTCGATTCGCAGCGATATTGGGAAAACGGCGCGCCCAACAACAACGTTTTGCAGGAGGGAATCTTTTACCGGGCGATGATCGAATCCGGTCTCGCCAACACGGCGCCGCTGACGGGAGTATCCATCCAGTCGGCTCTGCCGCTGTTGCTGCGCGGGTCCGGGGCGGCGATGACCAACCTGACGGATCCCACCCGGTATGCGTTGCTGGGCGTGCCGAACAGCACCTCCGGACAGGCCAAGGCGCTCAACAGCCTGGAGGCGGGGAGCGGGTATCCTTTCCCGGAAAAACTCAACCGCGAGATGCTGAACCTGCAGTATGAGAACCTGAGCCAAACGCTGCAAATTTTTGATGGTATTGTCGGGTTCGACGAGGCGGAAAACACCTTTGAGGACAGCGCGCCCACCGATGGCGACACCGGACCGTATTACCTGTTTCCCACGACAGCGGCAAAAAACGGGGGCGGCCGTTATCACACGGTCACCGGCGCGCCGGACACGAAGAAGTTTGTTGTTGATTCCGGGGCCTACGGGTTTTTCAAGAACCTCAAAGCGGCGGCGCTGGTGCTCAACAATACGGATGCGATCGTCGCCGGCACGGAGATCACGGGATGGGACACCCACAGCAACCAGGGCGGCGCGACCGGCACTCAAGCGAACCTCCTGCGGCGAGTGGGCTGGGCAATTTATGCCCTGCAACAGTACTTCTCCATTTACGGTCGCGGCAGCAATCCCCCGTCGGCGAACAGGAAAGTGAACTGGGACGACATCGTGGTGGTAACCCTTTCCGAGTTTGGCCGCACGACGATCCAAAACGCGAACAACGGCACGGACCACGCCGAGGCCGGAACGATGTTTGTGGCCGGTGGCGGGGTGAATGGCGGGGTTTACGGGTGTCATCCGAACGACCAGTATAACGGGACAGCCTTGCCGTGGATCACGGGGCAGACCGGTTCAATGTTCGGAGTCAGCAACCGCTACCTGAAGCGCGCGATAGATTATCGATCCGTGCTGGGTGAGATCATCCGCGATCACCTGGGGGCTGCTCCAACCCAGTTGCCTCGCATCATTCCCGGTTACGCGCCCGCTTCAGGCGAAAACCTGCAAAGTGGCGGGACGTCCCTGGTGGACGGCGTCTCCATTGCCGGCGAAGTGGGCATCGTCTGAAACAGAGACCGAATGAAAATCCTCCGTTTCTTCTTGAGGCAGCTTGCCGCCGCAATGTCTGTCATTGGAGTACTGGCGCTGACCCCGGCCGCAGGCGCCGCGGGGCAGGTGACGCTGTTCCCCGTTGCGGACACCGCCCTGAGCGAAAACTGGTCCGGCAATAACTTCGGCGGGATGCCGTTCGCAATGTCGGGAACGACTCAGAACTTTACCGCGAATCGCGCCTTGTTCCGGTTCGATCCGTCAGACGCGCTTCCCCGGGGCGCGGTTATCACTTCGGCAAGCCTGAGTCTCGAAGTGACTCGAGAGCCGGAGGACGGCTATAACATCTCGGATTTCGGAGTTCACCGCGTCCTGCGCAGTTGGAGCGAGGGGGATAACGTCACGCCCGCAGGATCACCAAGTCCCGCATCGGGCGCGCCCGCGGATTCCGGGGAAGCGACCTGGAATTTCCGTCACGCGCTTTTAGAGCCCTGGGGCGCGCCGGGGGGGCAGGCGGGCGTGGATTACGTTGCTGCGGCCAGCGCCTCCACGACGGTGTATGGCGTAGGCGATTCCCCCTATGTCTTCAGCTCGCAGGGGATGGTTGATGATGTCCAGTTCTGGCTTGCTCATCCGGAAAGCAACTTCGGGTGGATGCTCGTCAGCCAGGCGGAATCCCTGGATTTCACCGCCCGGCGATTCGGCACAAGAGAAGATCCGTTGAATATCCCGACGCTGAATGTCGATTTTGACATGGCGCCGGAGCCTTCCGCTTTGACGCTGTCACTGCTTGCCTGCCTGGTCCTCCTGGCACGACCGGGACGTTCCATGCCCGATGAACGTTGAAAAGAAGGGGTTTGAAGGTGGCGGTGGCCCCACCGCCATCGGCGCTGCCTTGGTGATCCTGCTTACTTTGTGCTGAGAACCCGAGGCGGTTGAGTTAAGAGAGGGGCAAAGGCGGAAGGTATCCTTGTCGTAACAGGTGGAGCCCAGAAACATGAGGGCCGGCGATGAAACGCCGGCCCTCAAAAGAGATCAGGAAAATGCCGCCCGATGGCTTAGCTGCGCCTGCGGGAGATCAACAAGCCGAGCGCTCCGAGCAGTGCCAGACCCGCAGTCGAAGGCTCTGGAACCACGACAATGTTGTCGATCAAGGTGACATTAAGCAGGAAATCGTTCGGATCACTGGAGGATGTTGCGTTCGAATCCGTATGGCCGAACAGGATGTTCCCGCCGCCCAGAGTCACGGTGCTGAGATCCACCTTGGCAAACGCGAGGCCATCCACCGACCAGGTCGCGAACCCGCCCTCCACCAGAATGTCAACGCGGCGCCAGGCAAAGGAGATCTCGCCCGCGTCTGTGCTTCCTGTCTGCCCCGGGAACAGGCTTAATTGCGCTCCCGGCGCGGCGTTTGGAGTGAAGCCGCTATAATACGCCGCGCTGTTATTGATTGCTCCCAGGGGCGCTTGATATACCGCGTTTCCGGCGGCGTAGCTTGTCGGTGCCGCGGAGGAGTAGGCGCGGTAGTCGGTGCTGGAGCCGCCGTCAATCGTCGCGCCGAAAAACACGCCGTTTGCTCCACTGGCGTTCGCTGCGCTGCCCGGCCATGCGGCTGTCGCGCCCGCAGTCCCGATTCCAAATGTGGAAAGCTGGGTGGAGCCGCTGCCGCCAACCCCAAGCGGTCCGACGTAGTTCTGCCAAAGATCGAAGCTGACGCGGTATTCGCCCGTGAAACTCTGGCCGGTGGGTGAGACGCTCAGCCCGCCAAACACGGCAGTCGAGTTATTGGCCGTGAGTTTCAAGCCGCGGGTTCCGGTTCCATTCGGAGCGGCAGGCACGCCGATCTGGGAATAATCGTAGTAGAAATCGGCTATGTAATCGGTCGGACTCGCATTAACAGTCCAGTTAGCGGTGTTATCGATGTTAAAGTCCTCCTGAAACAATTGGCCTTGAGAGGTGATACAAAGCCCGAGGGAGGCTGCAATAACCAAGGTGAGAGTCGTTTTCATTGGTATTCTCTATTTCACGGATATGCTAGAACGATAGAGTCGTAAAATCAAGCCAAAAATCGGTAACATTTGGTATTTTGGCGCGCGACGGTATGGCGGCCTGACAAAACCTCGAAACCCCGAACTCTCAAAGAAGGCCTTTTAGAAAGCCTTTGGCCTTGACTTGCTCAAGGAACCCAATTTGGGATGTATAGATGAAATCCAAGTGTTTAGCGGCGTTCTTTGCCCTTGTTTGTTTTTGTGCTGGAGCGGACATCTACATCTTTGACCCGCGGGCGAGCTTCCTGCGAGGCGATAACGACCCAGGGAGGCTACCCGCAGAGGCATTTGATTTGGCACACCTATCGTTTCAGGTGCTTCCAGGAACGACATGGTTGCGATTGTCATCCGTCGGGGACTATAGCGTTGGCCTTGCCCCAAACCAACCGGACACTACGGTCGGATGCCTGGCCATTTTTAGCAGCACCTCAGAGCTTCTGGCCGTGAAGTCTGCGGTGAGCTTAAAATGCGCCACCAAAGGACGGCCAAGTCCCAGCGTTAGGGCAAAAAGAAGGACGGGAATAGAAGAAAGGTTATTTTAGCCCAAGAATTTCGTTATATTGGGGCGGCAGAGAAAAGTGTGGAGTGTTGGTGCAGGAGTTCGCAAAAAAGGTGACCTGCTTGGTGATGCCGGACAGTTCCATAGCCATGACTGCATATTCGTCCTCGGCATCAGACCATTTCCACTGGATAGAAAAGAATGGAAGGTCACGAAGTTGCTCCTCGTCTGGAAAGGGCTCCCGCACCTGGCGCACAAGTGGTTTCGGGAGTCGGAGTTTTTTCTCATCAATTCCAATTTGAGCCAATCTTTCCCGCGCCAGAGTGAGTGCGCTGGATCTGGTAAGTTGGTTTTCCTCTTTCAGGACGGAAGCCATTTTGTGCTTACTGCCAGTGAAAGCATCGGAGCCTTGCCGGTAGTCTTTAAAAATCTGAATCATGCCGTCGCCGATCTGAAACTCAAAACGACTGGCAATGCGTGCGGACGCAAGGAAGGTGTTGGTGTGGGGGATAGCTTGAAAATGATCGAGCTGGTTCGTGGTTATCGCGGGGGAAAGCCCGAGCTTCCAAGTGCGGTTCAGCCATTTGGCTTTTTCCAGTAAAAAGTCGCGCGCGAACAACTGAAATGCATCGGTGTTCAGGGGGTCATAACCGTATTGCTTACCCCACAGGCGCGGCTCGGGCGGAACGCCTAGCATTGTAAAATAGTTGGTTGGCACCGGGATTATGCGGGCGTCAGGGGCAACATTGAAATAGCTGACCAGGGTCTTGGTAATACCAGACACTTCCATGACAACTGGCTGCAGGTCACTATTCTGGAAGCGCCATGCCACACTGAACAGGGGGAGCGGAAGAGGTGATTTCCCGCCTTCAGCCTGGTACGTGAACTGGTTAACTTCTGGGAGATCAACGAGGCCTAACTGCTTTGGGGTGAACCCGAGCTTTACAAGCGCCTCCTGCGCAAGTTGCAGTGCGGTCTCCTTGGTCAACAGGTTCGTTGATTTAGACAACTGCATCATCTTTGCGTGGTAGGATTGGGCACGAAAGGAGTCTTCGCGAAAAGCCCGCTGGTAAGCCTCCTCCATGGATAAGGGCATTCGTTGCTGTCTGTTCGTGGAACCGGTCCAGGAAGAAGGAGGACGAGTGATGTCCTGCCAAGAGCCCGACCAGTAGTGCAGATCGCGAAAACGCTCGAATCTGCCTTCCTGGACCGCAAAAGAAAACCGCTCGTTGAGGGTTATGCTCGCGTCGGCTCCGGTTATCCGGGGAACGGCGTAAAATCGAGTCACTTGATCCACAGTGATAGGCCTTGGCGCCTCGAGAGTCCATTTCTCGGCGGTTTCGTTGGCTACGGCCAAGAGCAAATCCAACGCGTAATCCCGAAAAGCCAACGTGTTGGTAGGGACGAAACCTTGTCGAGCCGCTGCTGCGGACCTGGCCAACGGCTGGTCTTGGGTTTGATTTAGGAGTTCCTGGCGCTTACCAGCGTCCACTTCTTTGAAGGAGGGTGCTGGTGTCTGCGCCAAGATTGCACTTGCCGGCAGCAGGACCAATATCGCCTGTGTGGAAAGACGCATAGTGCTACGGCAAGGTATCGTTCCAGCGCAGGCCCTCGCATCCGTAAATTCGCAGATGGTCAACGGCATCCTGCCAAGGGGATGCGGTTCCTCTTTTGGTAGCGCCGAAAGTGTGGGCTTCACGAAGGGTTCGGGGCTGGCCGTTAGTGTTAACTCCACTCCACCCATCCCAAAAGTCTCCCACGAAGTTGGCGTGCGTTGTACTGAATGACCCTCCCACCCCGATCAATTGGCCGGCATTCCACCCCATGAAAGCACGGTAGCGCAAGCCTCTGGCGATGAAGCGGTTGGTCGAGACGTTCTGCTCCTTCGGGATTCCAAACGCCTCGCAGAGGTTTCCTTTAGCCGTGTGGCAACCGTCCAACCAGACAAAACGGAAGGGGTGTGCATTTGTACCCGCCAGCGGGTCCTTAAAATTGTTTCTGAGGACGAGGTTAAAATCGTCGATGCTCAAAAACTGTGGCACACCCCTCTGGCCAATGTATGTGGTCGCTCCGTGGCCGAAGTAGTAGAGATTGCGAACCAGATCATCCCTCAAGTCCGGGACAAGGAGTTGCGTGAAGTCAAACTGGCTCCCCAGCTCATAGGGATTCTGGTATGAACCGCGAATCACTCCCAGGCCGCCAGGGCGGGCCTGGGCGGATGCATAAACCACCTGAATCATTGATTGGAGAGCAACGGCGTTCAGGCCTCCAAGAGCTGGATTTCCGAAGATTGGCTGGTAGCCGATAGCGAACTTCGTCCAACCGGAACCCTGGATGGGCCACTTGAATTCGGTCCATATTATGTTGGTAGCAGTGGCGGAAGGACTGTCGCCGGCGGCCGAAGTGGTGACTACGACCGTATAGGAAACGTTCGGATAAATATTGCCGTTTTGGTCGAAGTTTTCGACGACAAATCCTCGAAATCCTGCATAGGTAATACACCCCTCACTGTCGTTGGTGCCGTAGGCTTGAAGAATCTGAAATCCAGTGTCGTCGTAAATGTCAACCTGGTAAGTGCCGTTTGAGTGGATGCTTTGAGCCTCAACATTGATGTAATAACCAGCAACATTCCAGGAATCAGGGAACCAGATTGTGTTAGAAACGACGACCGTCACTGGAGGCGACTCGTACATCTGAGTTTCCCCCCATTGGGCGCCAAGACAGACCTGGTAGGTGCCATTCGTGACTTGCCGTGTATCCCAAAGGACGAAATGGGGGAGAGAATTTGTGACTTCTTGAAATTCCAAGCCATTTGCCGGGGCAGTTTGGTTGGTGTCCCCGACCGTCGCGAAGAACCCGTCGAAGTCGATACCATCATCGAAGCCGATTTCGACAGGGAGCATAACTTCGCCACTCAGAACAGTGCCGTTTGTGATTCCGAAGAGGTGCAGCCCGTTCCGGACCACACGGTAATAGCCCGTGATGGGCGGGTCGAGGTCGCCAGGACCGTCGCCATCTGGTTGTTCGGAGGTGGACTCCGCAACTTCCAGGGTACCCGCAATGTAGCCCGCGAGGATCCTCTTCCGTAAGATAGCAGGGATGGGCATCATGATCGGAGGCACGGGGCCGTAAACATCCTCCCAAGGGACGAACTTGCGCACTCCGTTAGTCAGAATGCTGACGGGCGGCATCGGAGGCTGCGTAAGGGGATACCTGTCTTGTCCGGCCAAAACTGCATTGACCAAGGAGGGTGAGAACCGCGGCGCTAAAGGCGCGGCAGACTCCAGGCCTGATGGGCATTGGAGTTGGTTGGAATGAACGAAAGTAGTCCAGTTCGTGCCAGCGTTGTTGGGCATGTAGTTCGTGAGGGTTATCCACGTCGAGTTGGTGTCGAGTGCCTGGCGATACTGCACAATGTAGGTCTCCCCTTCGACGCTTGGCCAAGCCAAAACAACGTCGGGGCATGGAACCGAGATCCGCAGTCCTTCGATGGCTCGGGAGTGTGGTGCTATTAGGAGCACGAGGGTAACGACGCCGATTAGCGCTGATACACGAGTTCTCATGTTTTCTGTTTCGACTTGTTACCAGACATGGCCGAACGGCACGAGGGTGGCAGCTAATGAAAGACGTTAAGGAAGTCGGCATGTGCTGTCCAGATGTTCTTAAACATCTCAATAGAGGGGGCGCGCGACGGTATGGCGTCCTGACGCTCCCAAAAAACACCGATTTTGCTTCTCCGTTGGTCCAGTTTTTGTTAGGATTAATAACAATCGCTAATTCAACCCGACGTATGAAACATCTTTTTGCAGGTGGTCTGGTGCTGCTTGCCTGCCTGGTCCTCCTGGCACGACCGGGACGTTCCATGCCCGATGAACGTTGAAAAGAAGGGGTTTGAAGGTGGCGGTGGCCCCACCGCCATCGGCGCTGCCTTGGTGATCCTGCTTACTTTGTGCTGAGAACCCGAGGCGGTTGAGTTAAGAGAGGGGCAAAGGCGGAAGGTATCCTTGTCATCGGGGCAAACGTCTCAACCAAATCGCTGCCTCATCTCTCGGGCGGGCAGTATATCAGCCTTCTCATAACGGTGATATTGTAGTTTGTACCGTTACTGACATAGGTGCCACCTGTGCAACGCTTGTTTTCCGAGGTGCATGTTCCGTTGACGTAATACTCATATGGGCATTCGTATTGAACCTGATTAACACAGTCGTGATCTGTCTCCTCATTTTTTGTAATACACAAAGATAGCGA
>CAYNZC010000107.1:0-13880 GCA_964401575.1 uncultured Verrucomicrobiota bacterium | reverse complement strand
CCGGAATAGTGCAGGAACGCCAAATTCACTGGAGCTTTTACTGGAGCTCCGAGCCGCCGTTCTCATTAACTCCTTGCCACACTTCCATTTAGAAGTGGTGGCTGGGGGGCGGGGGCGGGATTTGTCCTTGTCTGAAGAAAATACAAGCATCTTCCATTCTCCAAAGGCGTTTGCATGAGGTAAATCCTATAATATGCAGTGTCACAAGCCGCTTCTCGACGGGTCAATGTCCTATGGCTCAGTCCGCCTTGCCATAACCTGCGCTGTGGGGATCCTGGCTGCCGCTTCTGCTGAAGGTCAGAGCCTGCCCGCGTCATTTACCACCAACATTACCGTTGCTGGCAACGTGCGGACGGTGAACTTCCAGGCGCACCCGATTCGCAGCGCCAACTTTCAGGTGAAGGTGCAGCAGGCGGACGGCTCATGGTCGAATTATGACCCGGGTCCGCCCAGCACGTATTTGGGCACCGTGGTGGGTGATTCGGGAGCGCTTGCATGCGCCACGCTCCTCACGAACGGCCAGTTCTGGGCGCGGATCGGCTTCGAGAATGGGGTGGAATGGGTTTATTTTAGCGGTCCCTCCCAAAAGGCTTACGTGCGGGGCAATGCCAGTTTTGGCATCAGCTATCCGTCGTCGTCCATCGTCACTGTTCCCGGGGGGTCCGGGACCAACGTATATGCCGCCGAGATAGCGGTGGATAGCGGGTGGAACCACTACAACGCCTGTGGGCAGGATCTGTATCGCACCGCGATGGCTGTGGAGCATTCCATTCTTTCCGGCACGTATTTTTATCTTCGTGACAACGGCATTCTGCATCGGCTGGGGAAAGTCTTTATTCGCGCCAATTACGACCATGATCCGTATCACTCGATCACGTCGGCTGGCGGGAAACTGGACGCGTGCAGGGTTTTCCTGAGCGCGAATGACACCACCCACGATGTGGGCACGGTGGCGGACAGCATTGGTGGCGGCGTGGCGTGGGTGGGGGTGATCGGCACATGGGTTCGTTACTCCGCCTGCGGGTATAACGGGGGCGAGAACGGCGATTTTTCGCAAGTTTGGCGGCACGAGGTGGGGCACAACTGGAGCTCCGGCGACTGGGAGGGGGGCGGTTCCGAGGGTGCGACCATTATGAACGGCAACGGTCTTGCGCGCTGCTCCGGCCCGGAGCAGAACAAGATTGTCGGCCACCGGAACAGCAAGCTTGGCATTTTGGACAACCTCGGGCCATACAGCTTTCCGCTGCCTCCGCGAGCGTCAATGGATACTGCGAGCTTGTATGTGCCGGGAAGCGTGACCATTGACGTTTTGAACAACGACCATAGCGGCAACGGCCTGGCGATTTCACTATTAACAACCAACGGAACCTCCGCCCGTGGCGGAACGATCGCCCGCTCCTTCGGAACGGGACCGGGCGGCAGGGATCAGCTCGTTTATTCCCCTCCGGCCGTGTCGCCCACTGGTGTGGACAAGTTCACTTACCGGATTGTTGATGCGCAGGGCCGCACGGGGCTGGGCTACGTTCTCGTGAAGGTCAATCCTCCTGTGGGATTGCCGAATCCGGCGGATCTTGCCGGGAATGTCTCGCCCTGGCAGAACCTTTCATGGACGACGTTCAAGGAAGGCAGCTTGTATGATGTCTATTTTGGGACGGACCGGAACGCGGTGGCCAACGCAACGACAAACTCAGCGGCTTACCGGGGGCGACAGTCAGGCCTCGCCTTTGAGCCCGGGCTGCTGGCGTCTTCGATGGGTTACTTTTGGCGCATTGATGTCATCACCGACGGTCAAATCATAACCGGTGAGGTGTGGGAATTCAGCACTGCGGACTCGCCGCTGCCGGTGGATTTGATGGTACGCCTGACATTCGACACTGTCGATCTGGCGGGACAGAACGGCGAGACCGTTTTGGACGCGGCGTACCCGGCCAATAATTTCCTTAACAGCGGCGCCCTGGGCGGTCAACCGGGCCAAATGGGACAGGCCTTTCTGTTTAACGGCACGAACAGCGCCGTCCGTTCAATGGCAGCCAACATCATTCCGGCTTCTCCGGCAGCCACACTGTCCGCATGGGTCAAATCCACCGATCCTGCCACGGGGCGTCACCTGCTTTCGGTAGAGGGAGCGTGGGTGATCCAATACGATGGCGGCAACCTGGTTGCGTTTCTGGATGGGAGCTCCAGCGGCAACCCGGTTATTGCTGCGGGGATTGGCGACGGCTCATGGCACCATGTGGTGGCAGCCAATGACGGATCGACGACCAGAGTTTATGTGGACGGCTTGCTCAAGCTGTCCTATCCGGAAAGCATTTTCAACCTTTCTTCGCTCTCGCGAAACACGTGTGTCGGCGCGACGCATGACGGCTCGTCGCTGCATTTTCCCGGCGAGCTCGACGATGTGGGCATCTGGACGCGCTCGCTTTCCGGAGATGAAGTTTACCGGGTTTACACCAATGGCCTGGCGGGCAGGTTTATCGAGCGTGAAATGTCGCTTACGCGGATTGGATTTGAGGCATCGGAAGGGTTCACGGGATTTGCGACCGGAACATTCTCGGACTTTGTGATCAGGACGGACATTTATGGGACGACGTGGCAGAAACTTGCGGGCGACGTGCAGATTTGGAACAGGTCCGACATCCCTCCGACCGGCGTCCAATGCCTGAAGCTAGGGGATGCCGATGCTCAGTGCCGGATTCGTTTTACCGGCACCACGCATGGAGTCGGGATCGTCAGTTTTGATTATGCGAGCTATTCTTCATCGGGCGATAATTACCTCTCTCTGTCCTACAGCAATGCGACCAGCGGGGGATGGGTTGAAGTGTGGAGCACTCACCTGACGGACACCCCCTGGTGGGAGGACAAACCCTGGCCAACGGCGATCATTCCGGTGTTTGCAACGGGCGATGTGGACCTGCTCCTGAAGAAGACGGGGAGCAAGGGTGTGTTGCTGGATAATTTCCGCGCAACCTCGAAGACGGGATTTGCCCCGGAGTTTGCCTCGAACCCGCTTCTGAAACCGGGTGCAACCGCCGGGGTGTCCTACAGTGGTTCCATTGCCCAGGACGTTTTTGATCCGCTCACGTTACCCGGGCTTGTGTTCACCAAACTCAGCGGTCCCGCGTGGCTCACCGTATTGCCGGACGGAGCCCTTTCGGGAACTCCTGCCGGACAGGATTACGGGCTAAACCATTTTGAGGTGCTGGTGTCGGATGCGAGCGGCCAGACCGGCCAGACCGTGTTGGCCATCAACGTCGCCGTCACTCCCGATAGCCTCCTTGCGGGCAGTCAGCCCAATCCCGGATACGCAAGATTCTGGGCATGGTTTCCCCCATACAATTCCGCGAGTCCGAACGGGGCGGGAGAGGATGCGCATGGCGCCGTGGTAACGCGGTTGGACGATGTGCGCGGGGCTTTCGACCATGATCTCACCACCACCTCGGGAGCGGGCGGGGGCGTTTTCCGCACGAATATCCTGAACGGCTGGCCTGCAATCAATTACACGGGAGGGCGCAATAATTGGGGTCCCGCAACCGGGGCGGGCGCCTTTCAGACCCTTCCGAACGGCTACACCATTGTCGTTGTGGCGCGTGTGAATGCGCTTTCCTCGACGGGGTATCTTTTTGACGGTTCCTCGGGCTCCGGCAGGATTGGTCTTCGGGCGGCGCCCGGCTCGCCGAATCGATGGCAGTTGCACGCATACCGGAACTGGACGGGCCTGCCGGGTGTGGACAGCACGATCGCAACAGGGCCGGTGACGCTGAACAAGTTCCAAACGCACACTGTTGTTGTCAGCGGGACCACGGCGAGCCATTACATTGACGGATCATTGGCCGGATCAGGGACCTTTGCCGACGGCGGGACGCCGTTGCCCATGAGCGGCTTGATCCTGGCCTGCAACGCCTCTGTTGCCAGCCCGATGAACTGCGATATTGCCGAGGTGCTGGCGTACAACGAGGCCCTCTCGCCGGCGTCCAGAACCGAGCTCGAGCAATCCATGCTTGTGAAATACGGACTGGTCCTTCCACCGCCCGAGCCGCCTGTGATCACGCCGGTTGTGTCTGGTGAAGATGTGGTTATGACCCTGCCGAGCCAGTCGGGATACACCTATATCCTGCAGACAACCACGAACCTTGTGGAGCCGTTCTGGACGCCGGTGGCAACAAATGCCGGAACCGGGAGCCAGATTCTGTTCAGCCGGCCAAGAGATTCGGGACGTCTGCACGAGTATTTTCGGGTGCTGGCGCAGTAGCGTTGGAACCGAGGTTGGCTTTGATGAATCGTGGGAGCTAAAGCGCATGTCTTACAAAAATACAAGAGGATCGTCGTTGTTGCTCTGGCTTTGAAGTGGTGTAATCCAAGTGTAGGTCCATAAACGTCTGAACCTGATCAACGTCATGAAAAAACTAGCAGCTATCCTTCTCCTTATCGCTTCTGTCAGTGTGTCGTTTGCCGCCACGGTGGCGAGTTATTCCGCGGGTGTGCTTCCCGGCGCGGGAAACACGGGCGCGGCTGATCCGCTGACCCAGGGCTGGACGGCGTCAACAGCGACCCCGGGCGACTACAACTGGGGTGGCGACTCCACGATCGGCGGTTGGCGCATCACCGACGGGACAACGACCGCGGGATTTTTTTATCACAAAAACATGAGTATTGGCGATGCCCAGGCGATGGCGTTGGGCGACTGGACCGCCAGATGGACGACGGCGCTTGTGGCGGATGCCATGAGGAGAACTGGCGGCGGCGTGGACAACTATTACACGGCAAACTACACGCGGCAGACGAACAATGCTCTTTGGATCGAGGTTGCGGGCCAATTTGCATACGTTTTGAGCCTGGAATCGGATGCCAGTGGCAACGTGGTGCTGAGCGACAGCCATACCGACTTCGCAATTACGACCGAAGGCAACCAGATGGCCCAGGAGTTGGGCACCGGCGCACCGGGAAACGAGCACTTTATCACCTTCACTCTCAACTCGGTGGGTGGTGTTGTGACGCTGTCTGACAGCCTGGGAGGGAACCACGGTCCGGTCGCGGCGTTCACGGGCATTGCGCCAGCGACTGATCGCGTGGTGTGGGGCGCCTTCAGTGCGCCGGGTCAGGGCTCTTCGGTTTGGAATGAAGTTCTTGTCACGGTGGTTCCTGAACCCGGCTCAATAAGCCTCCTGGCGCTTGGAGCTGTTGCTGTGCTGCTCCGTCGCAGGATTCGCTGAACGAGGGGGATAGCAAATCCGTCTTGATTTCGGGGGGCGCAAGCCCCCCTTTTTTGTGTTCGTCTGATGGGGCAGGGCAGGGTGGTTTTGACTCCTGAAAGCCGCCTTTACCGTCCTGAGCTGATTACGTTGTCACGCTGCTTTTCTGGGGCGGGGCCACTCGACTCCCTGAGCCGGGGTGAACATCACATGCAGCCCCTCCTCGAGCCGCTGCATCAGCACATGGTCCTCGTGGTAGGTGCGGCAGTTGGGACAGAACCGCTGCTGAACGTGCGCGGGGTCATTGCTGACATATCCACACAAATGGCAAGTGATGCTCTGCCCGTCCTCTGAAATCGCAAAGAGTGCGCAAGACTGGGTCTTGATCCGGGCCGAAACCAGGGCAGCAGCCGATTTTTTTGTCATGATAATGCCCTCTTTTCTACGCGCCAATCAAAGCGCGTGGCGCGTCGCGCTTAAAGGGTACATTAGCCCAAAAATCAGAAATGCAAGAAAAACTTCAAAAAAAATGTTTCGACTCTGTGGTTTGCGGGATGTAGGCTTTGCGTATGCGGGGCATATTCCGCTGTTAGCTGCTCCCAGGAGGAGTTTTTCGAAATGAATAGACCGTTGATCATTCTGGCGTCTGCTTCACCACGGCGCGCGCAACTGCTTCGTAACATGGGTCTTGAGTTCCGGACCGTCATTAGCAACGTAACGGAAGTCCACCATGACCAGTTGACGGCGGGAGAGGTTGCGCAGGTAAACGCTTACCGGAAAGCGCGGACTGTCGCGAAAAAATTCCCGGATGCGCTGGTGATCGGGGCGGACACGCTGGTGCACATGGACGAGAAGCTTTACGGAAAGCCACTGGATCTTTCCGAGGCCTATTTGATGCTTGAGGATCTGCAGGGGCGCACCCACCAGGTGACCACCGCCATCTGCCTGCTGCACCTGCGCGAACGGAAGCAGCGGATTCTCTCGGAGGATACCTCCGTGACGTTCCGTCCGTTGGATGCGATCCAGATCCGGCGATACCTTGCGCAGGTGGATCCCCTCGACAAAGCCGGCGCCTACGCCATCCAGGAATGCGGAGATATGCTGATCGAGCGCATCAGCGGGTCCTACACAAACGTCGTCGGCCTGCCCGTCGAGAAACTGACTGCGGAGCTTGACCGGATGGGTGTGCTGGCGCATCCGGGCATTCCGCCGGCGTCCCACGAGAAACCTCACGGGGCCGGATGGCGCCGCCACGCCTGAGCGCCCCCGAAATTTTATCTGCAAAAGCGGGCGCCCTGTGCGACCTTTCCGGCGTATGAAGTATTGGCCGGCCGTGTTTGCGGTGGTGTTCGGTTGCCTCGCCGCCCCGGCAAGAACAAATGATATGGCACAATCCAACCTGGAACTCGCAACGCTGGGCGGCGGTTGCTTCTGGTGCACGGAAGCGGTCTTTCAACTGATTCCGGGAGTGGCTTCGGTTACCAGCGGTTATGCGGGCGGTCACGCGCCCGATCCGACCTACGAGCAGGTTTGCCGGGGCAACACCGGGCATGCTGAAGTGATCCAGGTGGCATTTGACCCGAAAAAGGTGGCTTACGAGAGGCTGCTCGAGGAGTTCTGGGATGCGCATGATCCCACCACGCTGAACCGGCAGGGGGCGGATGTGGGCACACAATACCGCTCCGTGATCTTTCATCATACCGAGGAGCAGAAAAAGGCCGCCGAAAAATCCAAGACACAGGCCCAGGCCAGGTTTACCCGCCCGATTGTCACCGAGATTGCGCCGCTGTCCCGGTTCTACAAGGCTGAAGAGTACCATCAGGACTACTTCCGCAAATTTCCTGAGCAGGGCTATTGTCGCATCGTCATTGCGCCCAAAGTTCGGAAGATCGAGAAAAAGCTGAAGGCGCAGTAGCTGCGGCCATCCTTGCGAATTTCGATACAGATTGAAAAAGCCGGCGCCTCGCGGGTATGCTGCGGCTGTGAGCAGTCATCTTGCAAACGCGCGGAAAGTTTTCGACATAGAGATTGCGGCTCTTAAGGCCGTTCGATCCCAGCTCGATGCGGGCTTTGACTCGGCTGTAAACGCCATTGTGCAGGCGCTGGCCCGACGGGGAAAGATTGTGATTGTTGGCATCGGAAAGTCCGGCAACATCGGCCAGAAGATCGCCGCCACCCTCACCAGCACGGGCTCGACCAGCGTGGTGCTGAATTCCGCCAACGCGCTGCATGGCGATCTGGGCATCATTTCCGACGGGGACATTCTCCTTGCGTTGAGTTACTCCGGCGAGTCCGAGGAGTTGCTGAATCTGCTGCCTGCGATCAAACGTTTTTCCGTCACCATCATTGCCATGACTGGCAGCGCCAAATCCTCCCTTGCGCGGCACAGTGACATTGTGATTCCCGTGCGCGTGGTGCGGGAAGCCTGCCCGTTCAATCTGGCTCCCACCGCCAGCACCACGGCCATGCTTGCCATGGGCGATGCGCTGGCCATGGCCACCCTGCAGGCGCGCGGCTTCAAGAAGAATGACTTTGCCCGGTTGCACCCCTCGGGCGCTATTGGCCGGGCGATGCTCCTGCGGGTGAGGGATATCATGCGATCCGGCGCGCGAAACGCTGTGGCTCTCGAGAGCGCCACGGTGAAAGAGGCGCTCCTGGTGATGACCGAAGCGCGCAGCGGCGGGCTTTCGGTTGTGACGGCAAAGGGCAAGTTGGCCGGTGTGTTTACGGATGGTGATTTTCGCCGCCGGATGTCTTCCGATGCCGGACTGCTGGGCCGGTCGTTGCGGGAGGTCATGACCCCAAACCCGGTGACCATCCGCGAGGATGCCCTGGCCGCCGAGGCGCTGAAGATCTTTAACGAACGCAACATTGATGATTTGATCGTGGTGAACAGTCGCCGCGAGCCGGTGGGAATGGTGGATTCACAGGACTTGCCAAAACTGAAGCTGATGTAACAAGATTCGCCCCATGCAAATGCGTGCAATACGGACAGTTCCATTTCTCAGAAACAGCCTGCTTCGCGCGGGCGCGTCCATTTTTCTGTGCGCGGCCCTGAGCGCCTGCACCAGCGTCAGGCCTTCGCGCGAGCCATCGGATTCCATGAGCACTTCCAAGCAAATCGGCCGGCACTTCAAAACCACCCGAACTGAGCGCCTCGAAGCGGACTACCTGGTCCACCTCCCGGCGGGCTACAACGCCCGGTCCGGCCCGAAATGGCCGTTGATCCTGTTTTTGCATGGCGCAGGCGAACGTGGCGATGATCTCTCGAAGGTTGCATTCCACGGTCCGCCGCACCTGGCGACGAACCAGTTTGATCTTCCCTTCGTCGTTGTTTCGCCGCAGTGCAAGGCGGGGCGCATTTGGTCCAATGACCTGCTGCTGGCGCTGCTCGATCATGCCCTGGCGAAATATCGCGTGGATCCCACCCGTGTGTATCTGACCGGGCTCAGCATGGGTGGATACGGCACATGGAGCCTGGGATTGGCTTACCCGGAGAAATTCGCCGCCATTGTTCCCATCTGCGGGGGCGGGGACATCATCGGTCCCATGCTGTCCGGACGCGAGAAGGCTTCGCCGCTGAAAACCCTTGGTATTTGGGCTTTTCATGGCGCCAAAGACACGGTTGTGCCGCTGTCGGAATCCGAACGAATGGTGGCAATAGCAAAGCGAGCCGGGGTCGAGGATGTGAAGCTCACGGTTTATCCTGAAGCCAATCACAATTCATGGACGGCCACCTACACCAACCGGGCTGTTTATGATTGGATGCTCGAGCACCGGCGGCAGTAACTGAGAAACTCCGCGGCTTCAGAAGAATTCTGACGCCGGGCGGAAAGCCTCAAAGATTGCCACAAACACGGATTTGAGCACTTGGGTCCGCAGTGATGCTTCCCGGGTCATGCGGATTCGTATTCTCTGGCGTTGGAGGCGGATCAGCCAGTACAGGGCGGGGCATCCCCGCAGAACGAGAGCGGCGCCTTTGAGAAGCCTTTAGCCGCTGCGAGCATTGCCGGGCGCGTTTTTGCCCAGGGTGGCTTCGAGGCGGTAGCTCAGTGTGTTGTAATAACGGCGCTGGAGTCCGCGTTTTTTCCTCTGGCGTTCCCGGGCCCGAACGAGATGCTTCAGGCAGCGCGAGCCTTGCACCGCCGGTTCGCCGCACTCGGTGCATCTCTTGTCCCGTTGCATCCGCAACTGGTATTTCCTCTGTCGTGACACCGAAAGATGTGTGAATTCGTCAACGATTGGACGTCTCATAGATCAAATCATGTTAATTGTTTTTTGCCGCACTTCACTGTTTTGGAGGTGTCTCGCACCTCCCCTTTGATCACCCCTCCCATGCGCCACGGAGAGAACCACCCGGTAAACACTCCCTTACTCCCCTGCATTTGCGTTAAAGGTTGAATTTTAACGCCTCTCTTCTACTCTCCGACCCATCAAGGTAAACCATGCTTAGCAAAAATCAACTGGACATTGTTTTTGGGCGCCGCAGTGTGCGGGTCTATGCGCCGGGCGAGATTTCATCCGCCGACGTCCAGCGGTTGCTCGAAGCCGCGATGGCGGCCCCATCGGCCATGACCAGGGATCCCTGGCGTTTTGTGACGATCCGCACCCCCGAAACCCTCAAGAAACTCGGGGCGGCGTTGCCTGGCGGATCGATGCTACCCGCTGCCGCCATTGCAATTGCGGTTTGCGGGGATATAGAAGCCGCTTTTGAGAGCAATATCGGCTACCTTGTGCAGGATTGCTCGGCCGCCACCGAAAACCTGCTGATTGCGGCCCACGCCCTCGGCCTTGGCGCCTGCTGGGTGGGGGTATATCCGGCGGAGGAGGCCATGCGGCAGGTGCGCAACCTTTTGAAACTCCCATCCAATATCGTGCCCCTGGCAGTGATTTCCCTCGGGTATCCGGGAGAACAACTCGATCCCCGCACCCGTTACAACGAAGCCTTTGTTCGTAAGGAAACATGGTGAAATCCCGTCGCAATTCCGGCAAGCCCGCCAAATCCCGCCGGGGCTGTCAGCAGCCCGCCATACGGGTGGTCATGATGCCCAGCGACACCAATCCGCTCGGCACCATTTTTGGCGGGATTATTCTGAGCCACATTGACCAGGCGGGAACGGTGGAGGCGCGGAAGCACTCCGAAAAGAAGCTTGTTACGGTGGCTATGCACGAGGTGCAGTTCCTCGCGCCCGTGTTTGTGGGCGACCTGGTCAGCTTCTACACTGAGACGATCCGTGTGGGAACAAAGTCCGTGTCGGTGCTGGTCACCGTGGAGGCGCTGCGCGGCAGGCCCCCGCACGAGACGGCGCGTGTGACCCAGGCAGAGGTTGTGTATGTTGCCGTGGAGGATCCCGGCAAGGCGGTGCCGCTGCGCTGAGCGCCACGGCACGCCAGGATTCAGGCTGCGTTAAAACTGGTAAGTAAACACCAGGCTGATGGAGTGGCTTTGGATGTCGTCCACTTCCAGGCGGTCGTCGCGCCAGGGACCCCAGTAGTAATACGAGCCCCAGTCCATGTCGAGGTCCGGGGATTCTGTCCACTGGTAACGATATTCCACGCCAAGGCTCATGTATTCGTTGATATCAAAAGTCACACCAGCGAAACCCTGCCACGCGAAGGTGACATCCGACGCGCTGCCGCTGATGAACACGTCGGCTTCCGTTGTCTCGTAGGTCAGGTGGTCAATGTCCAGCACTGAAGAGGCGCCGCCGATGCCCGCCCCGATGTACGGCCGCAGCCTTGTTGCGTTTGGCCATTGCAGCTTCGCGTTCAACAGGAATGGCACGTTGACCCAATAGGCATCAAGCGAGCGCGCGCCGCCCATTTTGTCCACCTCGTTCCAATTCATCCCCAACTCGAACTCGGCGGCAAACCATTCTGTGACGTTGTAGCCTGCGCCCAGGCCAAACCGCACTCCGGGATCGAACTCCATGTCCCCATCATCCCCGATTTCATCGCCGAAGATCGCTTTCACCTCGGTGTCTTCCATCCAGGAGCCGCCCAGGTCCGCCTTGCCATACCACGTGTTTGCCTTTGGCTGGGCGTGGGCCTGAATTGAAATAGCCGCGATGCAGAGAATCGCGCCGAGGACCATGCATTGTTTTTTCATAAAATTGTTCCTTCCTGTTCAAAGCTTCTAACCCCGTTTTCCTGCTCGCACAAGCGCAATCTGGCCTGCGCAATCTGGTCCCCGGGGCTCGCGCACATGTTGGAATGCGCATTTGACTTGGCTTTGTGCATGGTTATCATTGGCGTTCGTAGAAACGCTCCATGTTGGAAGTTGTTGAAAAATTATTGGTTCTGCAAGGAAGCGACCGCGCCATTCGCCGTGTTAGCGGCGAACTGGCGGATATCGAGCCCCAGCGGGCGTTCCTCAAGAACAAGACAAGCTCCGCCCAGGCCGCGCTGAGCGCGGCGAAGAACCTTGTGAAGCAATGCGAGTCCGACCGCAAGACCCTCGAGCTCGAGGTGGAAGCCAAGAAGGAGCAGATTAATCGTTACGCCAACCAGCAGCTCCAAACGCGCAAAAACGACGAATACCGCGCCCTGGCAAACGAAATTGACCTGCGCAAGAAGGAGATTTCTGAGATTGAAGATCGCGAAATCGAGCTGATGGAACGCGGGGAGGCCGCCCAGAAACAGGTTCAATCTGTAACCGCCGAGCTGGCGGCGGCCACAAAGCTCATGGAGGAGCAGTTGGCCAAACTCGATAACCGCGAGCAGCAGCTCCAGAAGGAACTCGATGCGCTTCACGCAAAACGAGAGCAGGACAGCGCCGCTGTGGACGAAGGCGCCCGGGCCCGTTACGAACGGCTCAGCCGCAGCAAGGGCGAGAATGTGGTTGTCGGCATTCAGCACGGAGTCTGTGGCGGCTGCCACATGCGTGTGCCCGCACAGGTGCTCGTGACGTGCCAGGCGCAGCAGGAGCTGGTCTCTTGCACCAACTGCGGACGAATTCTTTATTACTCGCAGGATATGGACCTTGCGATAGCGGATTAGGCCGGCTCCAACACCCCGTCACTTTTCTCTTTTCGCTCCTGCTTCATCATTCCGGCAGTTTCGCGCGTGATGGCGGCAATTTCAGAATTTCATTTTCAGCCCCGGACAACGCGGAAGGGCTTGAGCGGAGGCAACGGGCAGGGCACACATCACCTGAAAATCTCACAGGCAGGATGCCCGCGTTATCCGGCAAATTGAGAAAATGGCCGGGCCTAATTCGGCACGCCGGAGATGTAAGTTTGAAGCTGCTGGATCGTGGTGCTCTGGTTGGAAATGATCGCGTTGACGAGATCGCCTATGGAGACAACGCCGGCGATTTTCCCTTCGCGGAGGACGGGCAGGTGGCGGATTCGGCGGCCTGTCATCAGGCGCATACATTCCTCGACCGTGTGTGCCGGGGTTACGTGTACAACATCCTCAGAGAGGATTTCCCGCACCGCAGTATCTCTGGAAGCTTTGCCTTTGAGCGCCACTTTGCGCGTGTAATCGCGTTCCGAAATGATGCCCACCAGTTTCTCCCCGTCTGTCACAAGGAGCGCGCCCACGTTTTTTTCGGCCATGGTCTGAATGGCTTCCAGGACGGTTGCGCCCGGGCTCACGGACCATGCCTGGTTTCCTTTCACCTCGAGAATGTCGCCGATAGTCATTTTTCCGGATGTCATTGTCGTTCCTTTGCCGCGCGGCGCGATCCGGGAAGTATCCCGTGACGATTGAGTCGTGCGGCGAAAATCATGATGATTACTTGCAGGTTAAAGTAGCATCATTTCATATTTTGACAAATGGCGATTCCCGGGAAGGCACGAGGCGCCTGGTGCGGCCTCATTTGTTGGCGAGTGAACTATGGGGCGGCGCGGGAACGTCAACCCATCGCCTGCGCCCCGTATTGGAACGCTGTCGTCCGCTGCCCGGTGCGGGAGTGTTTCCGACCCGGCAGGCGGAAGGGAATTGCGAATGAGCGCGATTTGCAAAGCGGAATTGCGTCGGATCCGATCAAATCGGTCACTCCCTCCTCGGATAACAATCTTTTTGGCGCAGATCGCGGATTTGCGAAGCGAATTGCGAAGCATTGACCTCGGCTCTGCTCCCGGTTTACAGTCCCATTGTGAAGGTATACCGGAGACTGCCCTGCTGCATATCCGGCTTTAGTCGATGCGTCCGTAGCTCAATTGGATAGAGCTTCTGACTTCGGATCAGAAGGTTGCAGGTTCAAGTCCTGCCGGACGCGCCAGTTTTTGCGCAAAATCGGGGTTTTTCCAATTTGTGCGATGGCCAAAGAAGACCTCCGTACCTGATTTTACACTTCCAAAGTCAGAAGCTCCTACTTCCGGTTCGCAGTTGATTCAAATGGTCCACATGAGGACCGGAAACGGGTAGAGTTTTGTGAATCCTCATTCATTCAGGATGTTTTTGCGGCTCGTTGTTTTCGATTTTCCCTCCCCTGTGCTCCGCAATTAGGCTACTCGGAAATGTGCAAGCGCTGAGGGCCCGGTGATTCCTGAAATCCGGATTACCGGCGATGTCGCTCATGCGAAGAGAATGATCCTGCAGATCCCTCAGTGAAGTGGGGCGACTGTCAGTTTGAGGCAGGGATCTTGCCTCAAGCCGCTTGGTACAACTGGTAACGATGTGGTAAATCGGCCACCCTCGGAAAGGCGATTGCGCAAGGGGGAGGCTGGCAGCATCCTGGGTCGC
>CAYNZC010000106.1:0-14051 GCA_964401575.1 uncultured Verrucomicrobiota bacterium | reverse complement strand
AAGTCCGCCGTCCCCGGCGATCGTAGCCATGCGAGATATCGGGGGTGGCATCGGAGTAATCCACAGTTTCGAGGTCGCCGGCGTTGTTAAAAATTATTTTTAGATCTTGCGAGCTACCGACAGTAATGAATGGATGGGCGAGTATCGGGGGTGAGGCCACCCCCGCACCTATTGCCGATGGGGACGGTTTGAAAATGGTGGGACGACGTGGAGGTCGTGCCGACCAAAATGGTTTTGAATGCGTGTTGGCTGGGGTTACGAAGGGGGCTGTTGGTGTTGGCCCCGGGCGGCCGCTCTTTTCCTCCACCACGTCCAAAACCCCGCGCCCACGGCAGCGCCTCCAAGATGTGCGAGTGCGGACACGTGGCTGAAGCCCGCGATTTGCTGGACGGCGCCAAGGATCTGGAGCGCGACCCAAAGGGCGAATGCCCCCCAGGCGGGCATTTGAAACCAGCGCAAAGGCACTACGAAATAGCGCAGAAGAAAGCCTAGTCTTGATTTCGGAAATGCCAGGGCATAGAAGCACATTAGCCCCGAAATGCCTCCGCTGGCTCCGACGCATGGAATGGCCGAGCGGGAGTCTCCCAACAAATGGAAACCATGCCCGGCCAGGGCCGACAGGAACACCACCGCAAGAAAGCCTTTCCGGCCCAACTGATCTTCCACGTTGTCGCCGACGAGCATCAGGAAATACACGTTCCCGACAAGATGAAGGATCCCGCCGTGCAGAAAGAAAGACGATAGCAGCGTGAGCCCCCCATAACGCCAAAGCTGGTCTGGAATGAAGCCGAAGTTCTCAACGGCACTCTGGAGATTGAAGAAGGAAAAAACACTCACCAGCACCATGGCTGCTGCCAGGCTCCAGGTGGCCACGGGACGGCATGTGCGCGGCGGTTCCTCCAGTTCCACTGGCATTCCGAGCAGAGCCGGTATCCACTTCCACGACTCCTCGGGGCACGGGTTTGCCTCCCTCTCGACTCTGGCGATGTGCTCAATTCTCTTGAGCGCTATCGCTTCGCGCGTCCTCGAGATGATTTCCTGATCCGGCTGCACAGCGCATTGCGGCACATGCTCGAACTCGGCGGGATCAAACCAAACGGCGCCGCATCTCCGACAGGCATCCAGCGTGAGCTCCGGGGCCGAAATCCTGAACTGCTTCATGGGCCGGCTACAGAACGGACACACGCGCGCGCTGGGATTGGCAGCTTGATTAATCTGGCGCAGGAGCATGGTGGCAAACCGGTCCCCTGCGGTTCGCCTGACCTGCGGCACGGTGACCGTCCGGCCACCGCACCCGGGGCACCGGTAGTAAATGCCTTCCCGGTGACGCACCGTCTCAAACTCGCGCTGGCACAATGGACATGTGGCCATGCGGCGCAGAATAAAACCAACCCGGGACGACATGAAACAATAATCCGGCTGGAGCCGGACGGGCTTGGTCTGTCCGCGCCGGGCTGTTGCGGTTAGGCTTGATTTCAAGGGAGGCAACCCTTCAACTCTTCCTGGCCGCTAAAGGCTCCAGATGCAAATCAAGAACACTGAAGTGATTGTTGCTATCGTCCTCTGCCTGGTCCGGGGCGCATGCGTTATGGCTCAGGACGCGTGCCCGTCCTCGTGGCGCGAGGCTGCGCCCCGGGACGAAATCAAGCCCGCGTTTCGGATCGAGCCTGCCGGTGGGCCGGATGGGGGCGAGGCGCTGGTTATTGCGGCGGATGCGCGGCAGGGCCTTGCCGGGAGCTGGCAGGGCGTGCTGGCCGTTGAAGGCGGCAAGCATTACCGGTTCAGAGCGCTGCGGAAGGTCGAGAATGTGCCTTTCCCGAATCGTTCGACCGTTGCCCGGATTCTTTGGCAGGACGCGAACGGGAAACAAGTCCGTCGTGAGAAAACGGGGGCGTTTACCTACGCTGGAGGCGCCATCCCGATCGCCCCGCCTGATTATCCGGGCGATCTTGCCGCCGGCTCGAATGGCTGGACGGAGGTTGGCGGCGTGTATCTTGCGCCGCCGAAAGCCTCGCGCGCGATCATTGAGCTGCAGTTTCACTGGGCGACCAATGCCAGTGTGAAGTGGAGCGGGATATCCTTGAGCCGGGCGGCGGCTCCCGCGCCGCGCAAGGCGCGTCTCGCAACGGTCCATTACAGGCCGCAGGGCAAAACGCCCATGGAGAATTGCCGGCAGTTCATTCCGATGTTTGAAGAGGCGGCCAGGCAAAAAGCGGACCTGGTCGTGCTCCCGGAAGTTCTCACGCGCACCGGGACGGGTTTGACAACCGTCCAGGTTGCCGAAGCGATCCCCGGCCCATCAACCGAGTTTTTCGGCGAGCAGGCGCGCAAGCACAACTTTTATATTGTGGCCGGGCTGGTTGAGCGCGCGGGGCATCTCGTTCACAATACCGCCGCCCTGATCGGCCCGGACGGGAAGCTGGCCGGCAAGTATCGGAAGACCAGCCTCACCCGCGGCGAAATCGAAAACGGGATTACGCCGGGCGCTGAGTTTCCGGTGTTTCAAACCCGGTTTGGCAGGCTTGGGATGATGGTGTGTTACGACGGCTTTTTTCCCGAGGTCGCGCGCCAGTTAAGCATTCGCGGCGCCGAGGTCATCGCGTTTCCTGTTGCCGGTTGTAATCCGCGGCTTGCGACGGCGCGCGCCTGCGAAAACCATGTGTTTCTCGTCAGCAGCACCTACACGGAAGCCTCGAAAGACTGGATGATTTCCGCCGTTTATGACCGTGAGGGCCGAGTCCTGGCCCAGGCCAAAGAGTGGGGCGCCGTTGCGGTTGCGGAGGTGGACCTTGGGGATCGGCTCTATTGGTCAAGCCTCGGCGACTTTCGTTCGGAAATGCTTCATCACCGGCCCGCATGGCCCGCGGACAGTCCCTGACCTTTTGCCGTGCCGATTTGAAACATTGAAATCGTCTGGAATGTGAGATTCGCGAGATCCATAAGTTGTGAAGCAACGGCGCAGCGATGGCTGAGCCGGCGGCGCTGCATCTCCGGCTGCGAGCGGGGGCCGGGGAAATAGAAAGGAGGGCCGAATGCAGATCGGATCCAGCCAGGGGCCGACGCGTTTTGAAAACGCCCGGGGCGTTATTCTGCGCGTCCGCCGGCTGACGGAGAGCAGCCTGATTGTCCACTGGCTGACAGCGGAGAGTGGACGGATCAGCACCGTTGCCAAAGGCGCGCTTCGTCCCAAGTCCGCTTTTGGAGGCAAGCTCGACATTTTTCACGTGGCCGATTTTGGTTTCAGCCGTAGCCGCCGCTCGGATCTTCACACCCTGCGCGAGGTGCGGCTGGCGGGGACCTTTCCGCTGCTCAGGACGGAGTTAAAGGCTCTCCAGCAGGCGGCGTATTGCGCCACCTTTCTGGAGCAAACGACCGAGGCGGACACGCCGCTGCCCGGGATGTATGAGATGTTTGTTGGCTTTCTTGGTTCCCTGAGAGCGGACGAAGGCGGGCGGCTGGCGGGCGGTTCCGAGCGGGTACTGGCGTTTGAGTTGAGGCTGCTTGCCGTGCTGGGTTTGGAGCCCGACTGGGAAGAGAGCCGTCTTCCGGCGGAGAGTCGGGCGGTGGTTGAGCACCTGGCGCAGGCGTCGTGGGAGGAGATTTCGCGAACAACAGTGCCGCCGGCGAGCCAGCAGGGGTTGCGCCGTTTTCTGCAGGGTTTTTTGATTTACAACTTTGGCCGGCTGGCCAAAGGCAGGGAGGCGGCGCTCGCGCAGGACATGCGAATGCCCGCGCGAGCGCCCGGCCAGGATCGTTAATCCAACCCGTATCGGGCGGGAGCGTCCTGCCCGAGTTCATCCGCGACAACCTGCTTGAGGTTCACCGTTGCGCCGAGGGTGACACCCTTGGCGTAGGGCTGCCCCTTGTGGATGCTTTGCTCGGCTGCTTCCAGCACGAGAGTGGTGTAGAACCCGAGGGCCATGGGCGTCAACGCGGTGTCCAGGATGGATGATTGCTCCTTGCCGGACATGAGGGAGAGGATCTGCTCGTACATTTCTCCCGGGTTTGTGATGCCGTAGCCGGTGACCGATTTATCCTTGTTGAAGTTCTTGAAGAGGGGGTTCACGCGGAAAATGCCGTCCGGATGAATCTCGAGCAGACCGGGGCTGTCGATGCCGAGATCAATCATTCCGTCCGAGCACACCATGCGGCTGGATTGGACGGTGTAGGCCCAGGCCGTGTTTGGCAGTGCCCAGCCGGTGATGATGTGGGCCAGCGCGCCGTTTGTGAAGAGAATCTCCGTGTCCACCAGGTCGTAGCCCTTGACGGGTTGCGGGCGCAGGCTTGGCAGCTTTTGAGAATAAGCCACGGCCCGGACCTGCGCGGGGACAAGGTTGACGACCTTGATCAAGGCGTCTGCCATGTGCACGGTCAGGAACGACACCGGGGTATTCTTTTCCGCGAAATCCGGCGAGGCGAAGAAACGCGGCGTGTGGTTCGGATCCACGACCATGAGCTTGTCGAGCATGTAGAAGACGGCGCTCTGGAGGGTTCCGTAGCGTCCGCTCTGGTAGCGGGCCTCGGCCTCCTTGATGCGGGGGTCATCGCGCTTGTGGAAATCAATGCCCAGGAACTTCTGGTTTTTGCGCGCGGCCTCGATCATTGCATGGGCGTCCTTGACGGTGGCGGCGGTGGGTTTGGGCACCACGGCGTGGAGCCCGGCGTTGAGAGCGTCGATCGTGGGTCCGGCATGCAGGTGGTCCGGCGTGTTCACCTGGACGGCGTCCAGCGGCGTCTGCGCCAGCATTTCCTTATGGCTGGCGAAGCGGCGGTTGGCCGGGAGTTTGGCCAGGTTGCCAAACCACTCGCGATATTCCGCGTTTGGCTCGGCGACCGCGCTGACCTCGAGGATCTTCGAGTAGCGGCTGTTGAAATAAAGGTACTGGTAAATCTCGCGGACAACCGCGCCCGCGCCGATCACACCCAATCGAATTTTGTTTTCTGCCATTTTTTTTCCTTTCTTAAATCAGGCGGGGCTTACACCGGCTTGCCTGGCGATCAACAACGCCAGGAATTCCGCCCCGCGAACCACGTCTTCCATCCGTATCTGTTCCTGGTCCGAGTGAGCATACACCAGCTCGCCGGGACCCACCGTCAAAACCTCCATGCCCGGGTACTCGGTGGCGAACAGGCGCGAGTCGCACGAGACGGTCCAGCCGAGCACCGGTTGCTCCTTCCAAATGCCGCATTCGCGCGCGGAGGCGATTGCGTTTCGCATCGAATAAGAATCCGGATCGCCATCGAAAGCCACGTTATGCAGTTTCTCGTAAGTCATTTCAACACTGGCGGCCTTTGCGGGGAGCCCGAGCCGGAGCAGGTAGCTGGCGGCTCCGCGCTGCGCGGCGCGGCGCATGCGGTCCATGACATCCTCGATCCGGTGCGTGGGGACAAAACCCTGGCCGCCTTCGAGGACGAGCGATTTGCCGTCCGGCTTGCCGGCCAGTTGCAGTTCCATGCGCCCGGCGGAGGATTCGATGCGCGCTCGGGAATACACGAGGCTGCGAACCAGGTGCGACATTTTGGTGATTGCCCCGTCCCGCTCCCGGATGGCGCCCATGTGGCCGGTGGCGCCGAAGACCTCCACGGTGATGCTGCGTCCCTTGCGCGTGGCCGTGAAATGGCGGGCCACCATTGGCCTGCCGGTGGCGACATCCGTCACCTTCGTCTTATCGCCGTAAAGACCGACGTAGGAAGCCAGGCCGAAGTCGAGGCAATCCTGCACGAGAGTTTCCGTTTCGGCCGAAACGGGCTTCTGGAAATGAATGGTGAACGCGACCTTTCCGCAGATGCGGCTTGGGTGTTCGCCGAAGGGGCCGATGATGCCGTGGCAGGTTTGCACCGGGCGCTGGGGGAAGAGCTTATGGCGGCTCTCGGCGCGGATCGAGGCGCCTTCCTTCTCGAGTTCCTCGATCACGAACGAGGCCAGTTCGAGCAGCGAGCCTTTGGCGGGTTTGCCCAGAACGGTCTTGTACCAGACCGCTCCGCGATTTGCCGGGTAGATGTTGAGGCTGGCGCATTCGCAGACGACCACCGACTCGTAGAGCTTCTTGAGTTTTCGATCCATGGCCAGCGAGAGCGATCCGTTCCCGCCGGTTTCCTCCTCGACCACGAAAAAGCCGAGCACGTTCCGGTTGAGGGCAAGCCCTTTCTCGCCCAACACATCGGACAACAGCTTGAACGCCGCCAGGAGGCTTACCGCCGGCCCTTTGTCGTCGCAGGCGCCGCGGCCCAACACCAGGTCGCCTTTCACGGTTGGCGGGAAATAGGGGGCGACGACGTCCACATGCGCATCGAGCGCCAGGGATTTTCCCGCGCCCTTGTTCGAGCCCGGGAAGACGCAGACCAGGTTGGTCCGGCCCTTGTAGGCCTCTTTGGCTGTCAGACCCTTTGGCCGCCGGGCGGTCTTGGTGAAATGCAGCAGGGAGTAATTCTTATGTTTGCTGATCTGCGGGTTCACCGGCTTGCGCTCCATCGTCCCGCCGGGGAATTTCATCGCCGCAAGCTCGCGCTCGAGGATTGCGAAGCATTTCGCTTCCGCCGCCCGCATGACGCTGATGTCGGGATTGGGCGTGGTGTCCACCTTGCAAAGCTCGATCAACAGGTTTTGAAGATATTTTTTGAACTGCGGCGTGCGCGCGCGCTGCAGGATCCGTTTTCCCAATGCTGCCGGGCAGTTGGACGCGCCTGACTGCTTTGATTTTCTCGAGGTTGATTGTTCCATCGTGAATCCGAAAGTATCAATTCAGAGTGCAAAAGCAAGGCGCACTGAAGCGTGGGGAAGCATATTTGGCGATGCGTGTGGAGGAGGCGCCGCGCGCCGCAATGCGGAGACGCGATTGTGCGGGGCGCGCCAGCCGGCGCAATTCACACCCTCTTAACCGGAGCGCCGGGATGATGCCGCTGTTGGGCGGTGCGGTGGTGTAAGCCGACAAGATGCCGGCGCTACGGAACGATCCTGATCCGGTAATAGCGGGCGTGTTCTCTCGGCAGTTCGTCGATCCAGCTCTGGGAAGAGTCTTCACCGTATGGGGCGGTGTCCATCTCATCCGTCAGAGATCGCTCGATGTCGGTGAACGGGCCGGCGAGCCCGCCTGTGGCGCTGTCCGCATACTGCAAGCGGTAGCGGGTGCCGCCGACCGAGGACCACTGCACCTCGAGGCCGCTTTCGGTGGGTTCGAGCGCCACAATCCTGAATGCGGAGAGCGAGTTTGTCGGGTTTGTGTTCGCGCGGTATTCGGCGAAGTTGTTGGCGCCGTCGATATCCGCATCCCCGTCCGCATCACTCACGCCGTAAAAAGCCTCCCACTGGTCCGGCAATCCGTCACCGTCGGCATCCGGCGGCCCATCCACTTTGAAAGTCAGGCTCGAGGCCGTGCTGTTGGTTAAGCCGTCATTCACGCGGAAATTTACGCGGTCGAGGCCGCGGAATCCCCTTGGAGGCAGGTAAGTGAACGTGCCGGTATCCGGATTGAAATCCGACAGGAACCCGTTCAGCGGTTCGTTGAGAACCTCGAACGTGATGGTGTCGCCGTCGGGGTCCGAGCCGGTTAACGCGAGCGGCACCGGCGCGTCGCCGATCACGGAGGGAATGAACTGGTTGTTGGCAATTGGAGCCTGGTTCGGCAGGAACTTGGAGAGCGTGGCGAACGTGAACGGAGGCGTTGTGATTGCGTTACCCTCCTGGTCCACGACGCGGACGTACCAGTCGTAAGTGGTCTTTTCCCTGAGCTCGGACCATGTGCAGCTTGTGGTGGCTCCCCGCGTCACGTTGAGGTTGGTGGACAGCGCCACGTAAGGAGTTCCCGGAGATCCCGGCCCGGTGGGCAGCGGCATCTTGTAGGAGAAGGTCATCTGGCTGTTGGCGTCCGTGCGGTACTCGTTAAGCCAGGGCGAGTAGGTTTTGATCGTCACGAGATTGTTGCTGGGGGAGAAATACATCAGGCGCATGAAGCCGTTGCCGCCGTTCAGCCAGCCCTGAAAATCCGATATGAAAGTGCGAATGGTTCTGCCGAGGTAAGTATCGGACCTTGAGCCTTCGCCGCCGTTGGCCGCCACGTGACCACCCAGCAAGAGGAAGAGATTGGTATTCACCTTGAGCGCGTTGAAGATTGCCGAACCCTGGGTGCTGAAGCTGCTGGGAGTTTTGTCGCTGCCCATGTGGTGAGTGATGGCGATAGCGCGGTGATTTGGATGCGCCGCGAGAACATTATTTGCCCAGTTCAGAATGGAGGAGCCGTAGCGCCCGTATTCGAAGTAAAGCACGATGAAATCCAGCCCGCTGGCGCTGAAAACGTCGTAGTGACTGTCGCCATTATCGCTGAAGTAGCCGCCGTAGTAGGGCCGTCCGCTGAAATGAGAAATGCCGAAATACCGGGTGTAGTGCGTGGTGGTGCCGTCCTCGTCGCCGATAGGCTCCTGGTCGTGATTGCCCACCGCCATACCGTAAGGGATGCCGTGAGGCAGGCCGGTTGTGGCCGGGTTCTCGAGACGGTACATGGCGTTGGTGGCGTTCCGCCATTCGGTTAAATTGGCTTTCCCGTCCTTAATATCCCCGTTCTGAACGATATCCCCGAGATGGGCCACATAAACAATGTTCTGCGACACCCGGTTTGCGACGATCCAATCCGTCTGCGCGAACCACATTTCCTTGACCGCATCGCCATTTCCGGCGGCTTCGCGCGCGTAATTCTGGGTATCGGGCAGCACGGCGATGCAGAAGTCTGTACCGGCGAAGGGCATGGGTTTCTCGCGTCCGTAGAAAGTGACGTCGAGGTTGGAGGCGAGCGCGTTGGACACCGAAGCGCTTAACGAGACTGAAGGCCCCACGTTGACCGTTTTATCCGGCGGAGAAACCAATGTTGCGGAGACGGTCAGGAGCCTGGTGATGGAGAAGCCGTCATAAAACACATTTGCGTCATTCGGCGCCTGGTCAAAAATGATGTAGCGTCCCTGGCCGTCGAGCCGCCAGCCATTGGGCAAAGCGCCATCTGTCCAGGTGTCGTAAATCCACGTTGTGCCGTTGTTAAGAGAGAGCTGGATGCGGGAATTATAGTTTGTGCCGCTTTCGGCGCCGGCATCGGTTACGCGGATCAGGATGCTGTTGAGCGATTTGTAGGTTCCCGCCGCCGTGGTGGTTGTGAGAAGGTTGACGTCCGCGACTCCGGCTGAGTTTGTGTCGATCCTTCTGTAAATGGTGTAGAAATCGTCGTTGGTGGTGGCGTGAACCAGTTGAACCCCGAAATCGAGAATGGTCACGTCGCCCTCGACCGTTGCCAGCCCGAAGGACACCCGCTGGGTGCCCGAGGCATCGTTGCGCATGCGGATGCGCACCTCATAGATCACGGGATTCGAGGGTGTGGCATCGGCAGTGCCGAGGGCTGTTGAAAAATCGTACGGATTGGCTCCATCGGCGGTCAACGTGAAGCGGCCCACGCCTGTGCCATCCAGGACCCGGAGCCTGCCGCTGTTGATCCCGAACTTCGAGGCGCTCCGACCTTCGGGGTATGTGTTGAAATAGCGAAGATTCGGCGCGGCGGCGCCCGTCAGGCGAGTTGCGGGCGGGTTGATACCGAAATTGACCCCGCTATTGAGCTCAAATCCCGTGGTTGTGGTCTCAACCTCGTAATTATCCGAAAGGATTAAGGTGGTCTGGCCAAACCCGCTCGCCGCATAAAGCGCGCACAAAAGAGCAATTGCCCGGATATTCACTGCATTAATAGAATCCATCCACAGCGCTGTTGCAATACCCGCAAATGTGGGGGGCGATGCCACCCGGCCATTCGTTTCGTGGAGAGAGGCTTGCGGCGGCATGGGCTTATGGGCCACATTAGGAAACTGTGAACTTTCGAGACAAGCTTGTGACATGGGAAGCCTTGCGCGGGTGGCGCGAGGGCATGAGGGCATCGGGCAGGAAGCTGGTCGTTACAAATGGCTGTTTCGATTTGTTGCACGTCGGACACGTGACGTATCTCGAGACGGCCCGTGGCTTTGGCAACGCCCTGCTGGTGGGAGTCAATTCGGATGCGGGAGTGCGTCTGCTCAAAGGCGAGAGCCGTCCGGTCACGCCGGAAGAGGATCGCGCGCTGGTGCTTGCCGGGTTGCAGAGTGTGGATGCGGTATGCATCTTTCCGGGGAAGACCGCCGCGGCGTTTCTGGAGGTGGCACAACCGGATATCTACGTAAAGGGGGGCGATTACACCCTCGACCAACTCAACCAGGAAGAGCGCGGGATCGTCGAGGGGTGCGGCGGAAAAATCATTGTGGCGCCGCTGGTTCCGGGCAGGTCCACCACTGCGGTGTTGAAGAAGATTCACCAGCTTTAGCCACCTCCCGCGTTTGGAATGAAAATCCTGGTCATATGCCTCGCCGGAATCGGGGACACGATTCTTGCGACGCCATTGATCCGCGAGCTGCGCTTGAACTATCCGGATGCGACGATTCATGGGCTGGTGTTGTGGCCGGGATCCCGGGACCTGCTGGAGAACAATCCGAACCTGGATCGGGTTTGGCAGAAGCATCTTATTAAAGATTCGCGGCTGAGTTCGGTCCGTTTCCTTTGGGGGCTGAGGCGCGAGGCATACGACATTTCCATCAACACACATCCCCAGAGCCGGATACATTACAGGCTGGCGGCGTGGCTGGCCGGCGCCCGCGAGCGGATCAGCCATGTTTATGAATGCTTCACCGCGGCGGACACGCGGCTGGTCAACCGCACATTACCGCAGGACTACAGCAGGAACACCGTTGATCAGAACCTGGAAATCCTGGGATTGCTTGGGAAGAAGCCGCTGGCGTCCGGGCACCGTCTCGAAATCTTCCTGGAGCCTGCGGACCGGCAATGGGCGAACGACTTCATCACCGGCCGCGGACTCGCCTCGAATCCGCTGGTGGGCGTGCATGCGGGCTCGGGCGGCACAAAAAACCTGAGGCTCAAACGCTGGCCGCCGGATCGGTATATCGAGCTGCTGAAACACGCTTTCAGAGCCTGGCCGGACGCCCGGTTTCTGATGTTTGGCGGACCGGATGAAGATATTGAGCTGGAACAGCTTATGAACTCGGTTGGCTCGGCATCGCTCATTCGGGTTCGCGGCAGTCTCCGGAACTCGGCTGCCCTGATGGCCCGCTGCCATGTGTTTTTGAGTGTGGATACGGCGCTGATGCACGTTGCGGCGGCGGTGCGGGTGCCCCGGCAGATCGTTATTGAGGCTCCCACGCTCAACAAAACCAACGAACCATACAACCAGCCCTTCAGCCTGGTCCGCAATCCCGCCGTCCATGGCCGGAACCTGGACTATTACAAGTATGACGGACGGGGGATTCGCGGCACAGCGGGGGAACTGACCCGCTGCATGGCGTCCGTCAGCGTTGAAGCCGTTTCTGAGGCCCTGGACCGAGCTCTGACGGAGCTTCAGGGCGCGTCCTTCAGTGGCGCCGACCGTAAAATGGACCCTTGAATTTCTTGACTCCCGGGGCTGCTTTCGTATTCTTGCCGGTCTTATTCAGGAAAGAGTTCTTATGGCTAAGCTTACAGTTCGCGATTTGGATGCACGCGGGAAACGCGTTTTCATGAGGGTTGACTACAACGTCCCCCTTGAGGAAAAAGACGGTCAGATGGTGATCACCGATGCGACGCGGATCATCGCCACGCTGCCCACTCTGCGGGTTTTGATTGAAAAAGGCGCGAAAATCATCCTGACAGCGCATCTGGGAAGGCCCAAGGGCAAGAAAGAGCCGAGCATGTCGCTCCGTCCGGTTGCGGCGAGGTTGGCGGACCTGCTGCAGATGGAAGTGAATTTTGTGGACGACTGCATTGGCGAAAAGGTGAAGCAAGTGACCGATGCCATGGGGCCGGGGCAGGTCGTTCTGCTCGAGAACGTGCGGTATTACAAGGAAGAGGAAGCCAATGATCCCGCTTTTGCCGAGAAGCTTGCCGCGGTGGCCGAGATGTATGTGAACGATGCCTTTGGCGCGGCACACCGGGCACATGCGTCCACGGAAGGCGTTGCGCGTATCGTGGCCAAACGGGGCGGCAAGTGTGCCGCGGGGCTCCTTATGGAGCGGGAGTTGCAGTATTTGGGAGATGAATTGGAAACTCCCGCGCGGCCATTTGTGGTTATTCTCGGCGGCGCAAAAGTTTCCGACAAGATCACCGTGATTGACCGTCTGCTCGAAAAGGCGAACACCATCCTGATTGGCGGCGCGATGGCTTACACCTTCCGCCTTGCCCAGGGTTACAAGACGGGCAAATCACTCGTTGAGCCTGACAAGACCGACACGGCGAAGGCCGCTCTTGAAAAGGCAAAAGCCAGGGGCGTGAAGTTCCTGCTGCCGGTGGATGATGTTGTGGCCGCGCCGGTAAAGACGGACAAACTGGATAAGAAAGGCAAGCCCGTCATTGATTACCAGAACGTGCGGGCCAGCGGCGACATGAATTGCCCTGAAGATGCCGCCGGACTGGACGTGGGCCCAAAGACGATTGGGGCTTACACCGCTGAGATTGCAGGCGCCGGGACCATTCTTTGGAACGGACCGATGGGTCTGTTTGAAGACAAACGATTTGCCGAAGGCACAAATGCCATTGCGCGTGCCGTGGCTGAAGTGACCCGGAAGAACGGGGCCAAGAGCATTATTGGCGGTGGTGACAGCGTAAAGGCGCTCAACAAGGCCGGGCTGGGCGACAAAGTCAGCTTTATGAGCACCGGCGGTGGCGCCAGCCTGGAGTTTCTCGAGGGCAAAGTCCTCCCGGGAGTGGCCGCCTTGAGCGACAAATAAGCGCGTGCGTTGCGAAAACCTGAAGAAAGCTTTTAGATGAATAAAGAACGAAAACTGATCATTGCGGGCAATTGGAAGATGAACAAGACCGTGGCCGAGGCGTTGGACCTTGTGCGCGGGCTTAAGATCGAGCTGGCCAACGTCAAGGAGGTGGACATCGTGGTATGCCCTGCTTTCACGGCGCTGAGCGAGGTGAGCAAAGCCATCCTCGATTCGAACATCCGGCTGGGCGCGCAAAACATGAGCGAGAACAACGTGGGCGCGTTCACCGGCGAAATTGCCGCTGTGATGCTCAAAGAGTTTTCCGTCCGGTACGTCATTCTCGGCCACTCGGAGCGCCGGCAGTATCAGAAAGAAACCGACGCGCTCATCGCCAGGAAAGCCCTGGCAGTGCATGCCGCGGCGCTCAAGCCGATTGTTTGCGTTGGCGAGACGCTGGCCGAGCGCGAGTCGAACCAGATGGAGAAAGTGCTCGAGACACAAGTGCGTGGCAGCCTGGCGGGCCTGACCAGGGACCAGGCGGTTGAGACCGTTGTTGCCTACGAGCCCGTCTGGGCGATTGGCACGGGCAAGACCGCCACCACCGAACAGGCGCAGCAGGCGCATGCGTTTATTCGCGGCGTGCTTTCGAGCATGTTCGACGATGCGACCGGCCGCAAGATGCGCCTCCAGTACGGCGGGAGTGTCAAGCCGGGCAACGCCCGGGAATTGATGAGCCAGCCGGATGTGGACGGCGCGCTGGTGGGCGGGGCGGCGCTCGAAGTTCGCAGCTTTGCTGACATTATAAAAAACTCGATCTAAAGAGGACGATTACATATGGGCTTTATCATTGGTCTGCTTACCTTTTTGCTGGTGCTGGATTGCGCCATGCTGATTCTGCTGGTGCTGATTCAACTTCCCAAGAAGGACGCCGGCGCGGGCCTGGCGTTCGGCGCGGGCGCATCCGACGCGCTTTTTGGGGCTGGTTCCGGCAATGTGCTCACGAAGATCACCAAGTATGCCACTGTGGCGTTCTTCATTCTCGCGTTTGTCCTGGCCGTCATCCAGCGCCATCGCAGCACCTCGAGCACAACCGAATTCGAAAGGCGTTTGTCACAGCCGGCTGCGGCTCCGGCGCTGCCGGCAACCACCCCGGTGGGTGGAACCGCGCCGTCCGCTCCGCAGGTCGTCAGCAACGCAGCCGCTCCCGCGGCCGTCGCCACGAATTTGCTGAGCGTCCCTGCCCCGGCGAATACCAACGCCCCGGCGAAATAACGTCGGGGCCGCCTGTGGCGGTTCCC
>CAYNZC010000105.1:0-14231 GCA_964401575.1 uncultured Verrucomicrobiota bacterium | reverse complement strand
TGGCGCCCGGTTCCCCACGAGCGGTGCCCCTGTCTTCCACCGGCAGGGGCGCCGCCATGGAGAGGCCTAATCCTCCAAACGCGCCGCGATGTCCTCACAACTCACAATCGGCAAGAACGCCACGGCCACACATCGGGTCTTTTACCGTCTGAACTCAACGACCCGTCCGAATATCTTCTTTCCCTATAATCTTTGGCCGTCAAATTTTTCTTTGCTTCTTTCCCTGCCCCGTTATGGTAGGTTCACTATGGCAAAGCAATCCTACAAGTTCTGTTTCGGCCCTTGGAATATCAGCGAAGGACAAGACCCCTACGGCCCCCCAACGCGCGCTCCACAATCCTTTGACTGGAAGCTCGACCAACTTAAAAAACTCGGCTTCGACGCCATGATGTTTCATGACGACGACGCCGTGCCGGACATCGACGGCAAATCCTGCCAGCAACTCAGAAAAGAAGCGAAAGCCCTCAAACGTCGCCTCGACGATAGCGGCGTCGCCGCCGAAATGGTCGCCCCACGTCTCTGGTTCAGCCCCATGACGATCGACGGCGCCTATACCAGCAATGACCCGAAGGGCCGCAAATATGCCATCGAGCGCTCGCTCAGATGCATTGATATTGCCGGGCACCTTGGCACGGACCTCATCGTCCTCTGGCTCGCCAGGGAAGGCTCCTACATGCGCGAAGCCAAAAACGCCCGGCGTTGCGTGGAGCACCTGGTCGCGGCGATTGATAAAATGCTTGCCCATAACAAGCGCATCCGCATCGCTATCGAGCCCAAGCCGAACGAACCCATGGACGTCGCCTATATTCCCACGATCGGACACGCCCTGGCTCTCGCTCAACTCACGGCTGACCCCCGAAGAGTGGGCTGCCTCATCGAGTCCGCCCACGCCATCCTGGCCGGTCTTGATCCCGCTGACGAAATTGACTTCGCCATGTCCTTCGGAAAACTCTGGTCCCTCCATCTTAACGACCAGAACGGCCTCAAATTCGACCAGGACAAGCCTTTTGCCAGCGCCAACCTCCGCGTCGCGTTCAATCAGATTCGCGCCCTCGAGCGAAACGGCTACGGTAAACACGGCGAATACGTCTGTTTCGACGTCCACCCGTTCCGCCCGACAAAAGTGCAACATTGGCTTGCGCACCTTGAAAACAGCCGCCGCACGTTCCTGCTCCTCCTGCAAAAAGCGCGGACCTTCAACGAGAAACAAGCCGCGGCCCTTGTCGCTGACCGCAACCTGGCCGCCCTCGACCAGATGGTCCTCGAACACCTGATGAAATCGAAATAGCCCCGGCAGGATACAACTCTCGTCATGACAGGAAACGGCAGCGTCCCAAATCGCTGCCGTTTCTTATTGAAGACCTCCGCGGCCCAATCCCACGCCTGCAATGCAGGCTCACTCCTTTGCCGCCAAATACCTTTCCGCCTCGATCGCAGCCGCGCATCCCATCCCCGCCGCCGTGATGGCTTGCCTGTAAACCCGATCCGAGCAATCTCCCGCCACAAAAACTCCCTGCACGCTTGTCTCAGCGCCGGCCTTCCGCTGGATATACCCTTGCTCGTCCATCTGGACCATGCCTTTGAAGACATCCGTGTTCGGAACATGCCCGATCGCAACAAACACACCCGCACACTCCAGCGCGCTTTCCGCACCCGTCTTCACATTGCGCAAACGGACTCCCGTCACTTTTCCCTTTGACACATCCATCACCTCCGTAACCACCGAATCCCATACCGGTTTGATCTTCTCATGCGCCAGCACCCTCTCGGCCATGATCTTCGATGCCCGCAGCGTGTCCCGCCGATGCACCAGGTGCACCACCGACCCGAACCGCGTCAAATACATGGCTTCTTCACATGCGGAATCGCCCCCTCCAACCACCACCAGCGCCTGATTGCGGAATATCGGCAACGCCCCGTCGCATGTCGCGCAATAGGTCACCCCCTTGTTCTCAAGCAATCGCTCGCTTTCAAGCCCCAAATGCCGGTGCCCGGCGCCGGTCGCGATAATCACTGTCTCGGTCTGCACCACGGTCCCGTCCACGATCAGTTCAAACGGGCGCTTGCTCAAATCCACCTTCTCGAGAGTTCCGAATTCGACCCGCGCGCCAAAACGTTCAGCCTGCTTCTGCATTCGCGTCATCAGATCAAACCCCTCAACCCCGTCGGGAAATCCGGGAAAATTCTCCACCACACTTGTCGTAGTCAGCAATCCGCCGGGCTGACTTCCAGTCAATACCAGGGGTTGCAAACTGGCCCGTGCCGTGTAAAGCGCCGCGGTCAGGCCCGCGCACCCGGTTCCAACAATAACTACTTTTTCCATGCAGCTTTGAAACTAAGTTTACTCCCCCACATTTGCAAGACCCGCGCCACAACCCCCTGCCTGCGATCCAGCATCGCCGGCCCCGCAGTCTCCGCCATGAACAGGGTTAGCCTTTGAGCAACTCTTCCGCGATCTGCACCGCGTTTAGCGCAGCTCCCTTAAGAAGTTGATCTCCGCTAATCCAGAAACAAAGACCGTTATCAAGCGCGCAATCCTTGCGGAGCCGGCCCACGGCGCAATTGTATTGCTCCGCCTGGTACAGGGGCAGCGGATACTGCGCTTTGGCGGGCTCGTCAACCACATCCAACCCCGGAGCCCTGCGGAGCACCTCACGGGCCGTTTCAACAGTCACAGGCTTTTCAAACTCCGCCGTCACCGCAATCGAGTGTGCGCGATAAACCGGCACCCGAACGCATGTCACGCTCGCCCGAAACGAAGGATGATGCATGATCTTGCGCCCCTCGTTCTCCATCTTCATTTCCTCCTTCGTGTAGCCGGTCGGCAAAAACGAATCCACGTGCGGAAGAACGTTAAAAGCGATCTGATGAGGATAAACCTCCCGGGTGACTGGTTTCTTCTGAACGATCTGGTCCACCTGGTTCTTCAGCTCAGCAATGGCTTTGGCGCCGGTGCCGGACACGGCCTGGTAGCTCGATGCAAAAATCCGCCTGCACCCGAACGCCTTGTGCAACGGGTAAAGCGCCATCAGTGTTATCGCCGTGGTGCAATTCGGATTGGCGATGATGCCCTTGTGCCGCCGGATATCCTCAGGATTGATTTCCGGCACCACCAGCGGAACCTCGTCGTCCATCCGAAATGCGCTGGAGTTGTCCACAACCACACACCCCGCGGCTGCTGCGATCGGGGCAAACTCCTTTGAGATCGAACCTCCGGCGCTGAATAGCGCAATGTCAATCCCGGCAAATGAATCTTTTCTCAACTCCTGCACGGCAATTTCCTGCCCTTTGAAAGACAGTTTCTTGCCCACAGAACGGGCGGAGGCCAGCAACGTCAACTTGCCCACAGGAAAGTTGCGCTTCTCCAGCGTCTTGATCATCTCAATGCCAACGGCGCCTGTCGCGCCAACTACCGCCACATGTGGTTTGCTGTTCATAAATTACAAAGTTTAAAGGTTAGAAACAGCAGGCCTGTTGATCAAATCCAAAATTTCCCGAATTTGGTCCCTCCTGCGTCCCGCGCTCCGCCATACTGCACGGCACACAAGCGGAAAATGCTCGCCCCCGTCCCCGGTGTGTCTATCGCGCAGCCCAACGATACCAGCGACGGTAAATGTCTGCTCGCCACGTTGCCGCAGGTGTGTGCGCCCCTTATGCCTCCGCTCTGAAAAGCGTCTCCGGCTGAGTATCGGATGCGGTGCTCGCCCCCGAATGTTTAACCCCGGCCTCACATCCGCTCGGCAATTCCTGTGAGGGACGCTTCCTGCCAACGCTGGCAAGAATGTGGCCCCTGATCTCATTCACCAGCGAGGGAAGGCGCGCCTCAAGGACTGGGCTAAGGCAATTGCCTACTGTGAAGGGATCCGCCACTTCGATTGCGTAGATGGTCACCTTTCCAGGCAGGTGCAGATGCAGTTCACGACCAAGGGCCAGCATTTCGCCAATTCCCAAAAAGTGCGGGGACACACCCGGCAGCTTTGCCAGTTCGCCGCCATGAAGAATGTGGATGAAGCCCGGAGCCGCCTCGGTGGTCTGGATTGAATCGAGAATAAAAAGTTCGTCCTGACCGTCAATCAGGTCCAACAGGGCCAACCCCATTTCCGTGCTGCACAGAACCTCTGCACCGGCCTTGCGAATCATCGGGTCCCCGGACAGCTCGGAAGCGATCCTGAGGCCAACGGCGTCGTCTGTTAATATGTCATTGCCCAGGCCAAGAATCAGGGTTCGACGGCTCATCAATCCTGTTGCAGCCTCCTTATGAACTCACGATGGCTGTTGTAAATCGTCACAGACAGAGGCAGGTGGCCCGGAAGGCTGTGCGTGGCGCAGCCAAAACACGGATCGTATGCGCGAAACGCCATCTCGATCCGATTCAGCAGGCCGTCGGTCACCTGCCCTTTGCGAATCAGGCCTTTGGCCGCCTTCTCGACGCTCATGGAGATCCTGGCCGAGTTATTCTGGGTGGCAACAATCAGGTTCGCCTTCCGAATGAGCCCCCGCTCATCGGTCTCAAAGTGATGGAAGAGAGTTCCGCGAGGTGCTTCCACGGCCGCAATGCCCACAGAGGGCGTCCGTTGCGGGATGTTCCTGATGTCCGTTCCGGTCAACTGCGGGTCATTGACCAGTTCATGGATGCGCTCGGCTGCGTGCAACAACTCGATGACCCGCGCCCAATGATTGGCCAGTGTGTGATGCACCGGCTTGCCGCCCAGCACCTGGAAGAATTCTTCATAAGCCCTTTGGGCCCTCGGCGTGGTAAACCCTTCCGAGGCATTCAGACGCGCAAGAGGGGCAACCGAGTAAATGCCGCTCTTCGGATTGTCAAACCCGTGCCAGCCCAGGGGCTTTAAATAGCAGAACTTCACGTAACTCCATGGCTCGACACGCTCAGCAATGAATTCAGCATATTGTCGAGGGTGAAATGTTGCGTATTCCTGGCCGTCAGGACGCACCACCCGAAGCTGACCGTCATAGAAATTCACTCGGTTACGGTCATCCACCATTCCCATGTAATAGGTTTTGTGCGTGTAATCTTCGGAGCGAATCATGTCCACGTAGGACTCGTTCTTGAGCACGATGTCTCGAAACACCCCCAGGGTGAACTCTCCAAATTCCACCGCATCCTTGGCCAATTGCTGGAAGCGCGGGAGATCTTCAAGAGCCAATCCCTTGGACACACCGCCGGGCAATCCCAGCACCGGATGAATCACCTTCCCACCAAAGTACGCAATCAACTCGCGCAAACTCTTGCGCATTCCAATGACACGCTTGCCGGTCTCCAGTCCGACCTTTTGTATCACTCCCACAACATTCCGCATCTCCTTCGGCGCATCCGGGCCCACGATGAAGTCCGGGCCGCCAAGGATGTACACATGCAGCGCATGATCCTCCATCATGAAAGCGTTGTACACCAACTCTCGAATTTTTCGTGCCGTAGGCGTGGGCTCCGTCTTGTAGAGATCGTCGAGCGCCTTGGTAGCAGCCATGTGGTGAGCAGTCGGGCAGACCCCGCATATCCGGCTCGTAATCTGAGGCATCTCTTCCGCAGGTCGTCCGATGCTGAATACTTCGAACCCGCGCAATTCAGGTATCTGCAGGCACGCCCGCTCCACATCCCCCGCGTCATCAAGAAATATGTCAATCTTCCCGTGGCCCTCGAGCCGTGTTATCGGATCAATGGCGATTCTTCGCCGGCCTCCAACCGATGGCCCGGTCACAGGCGCCCGATCCGAGGTCAACATTGCATCTTTCATAGGCTCAAACTGTGTTCAGCAACAGGTTTTGGGGCTCACCCGCGATAAGGATCCCTTGGAAGCGCTTTGCGCAGCGGGCTCAGTGATCGCCCCCCGCAGGGTGCTTCTGGCTAACCCATACCGGTAGAATGTGCCCACTGGATCTGGAATGCCCGCCAGCACTTCGTCAATTTCATCCTCGGTCTTTGGAGCTACGTTTGCACAAAAAGACGAAAGCGCCTTGGCGCCCTGGTCCCGGACCCGCGAGGTGGGGCCAAAGCATCCCGAACACGGCATGTTTCCGGATATGCAAACGGCCTCGCAACCGGCGCGCGTCGCAGGCCCCATGCAAATAACACCCTGCGCAAGAAAGCATTTCTCGGGGTCCAACGGCACTTCATGCGGCCGCTTGAATCCGACAAAGCTCACGTTCTCAGGTTTGCTCGCCTTGCGCTTGCATTGCTCGCACAACGCATAGTCCGGCGCGAGAACAGACCCGACCGGAGGTAACTCGCCCGAAAGGAGCGCGCCGATAGCCGCCTTGGTAATCGCCGGTGTCGGGGGACAGCCCGGCACGTAGTAATCCACGCGTACGACCTGGTCCAGTGCGCGGACCCGGTTGTGAAGTTCGGGTAGTTCAAACGACCATCCGTTCTCCTTCGAGTGCGGACAGGGATGGATGCGCTCGCGGTTCACCACCGTCGGACACTCTTCGTAAACGTAACGAAGCATCTGCTCACGAGTGAACTGGTTCGCCAACCCCGGGATTCCTCCCGTATGCGCGCAGGCGCCGTAGGCAATCATATACCGGCTTTTTCTGCGCAGCAGATGAGCCATTTCCTCCTGCTCGCTGGAACGAATGGCCCCGTTCAACAGAGTCGCCACAATGGACCCATCCGGCATGGCTTGCACATCGGATTTCTTGAAATCCATCGCGCACGGCCAAAGGACAATATCAACGGCTTCAACCACGCCGAGGATGTCCTCGGCAAGGTCCACGACAGCCTCCTCGCATCCTCCACACGAAGCGCACCAGTAAATAGCAATTTTAGGCTTGGACATTCGCCACCTCCTGCCCCGCTCTTTCGTGAGCGGTGATTTTTTCCTGCATGGACTCCAATTCGAGGTCCCAGTCGCGATTGCGTTCCGGCATGTTCAGAGGCCCGACCGCCCGCAGTTGTTCCACCATTTCGTTCACAACAGTTCGCACTTTGTCCCCTTCGCTGGCAGAGATCCATTCCAGCCGCAGCCGGTCAGGATGAATACCGAAGTCGTTGACAACGCGCTTCAGCATTTGAAACCGGCGGAGCGCCTTGTAGTTCCCCTCTGCATAGTGACAATCCCCGGGATGGCATCCACCGATGAGCACCCCGTCCGCGCCCCTGGCAAAAGCCTCCAGAATGAATTGCGGGTCCACACGTCCGGAGCACATAAGCCGAATAACGCGCACATTGGGGGCATACTTCAGCCTGGACACTCCCGCCAGGTCCGCAGCGGTGTACGTGCACCAGTTGCAAAAAAAGGCGGCAATGCGAGGTTCCCAGCCCGTCGCCGGGCCTGCCGCGTGTTGACATGGAGAATTCATAGCGTTGGTCTCAGGTCAGGATTCCTTGGATCTCACTGAATATCTGTTCGTCCTCGAACAGGTGCTGCCGGATGGAGCCGGACGGGCAGGATGCCACACACGTGCCGCAACCCTTGCACAAGGCCTCGTTGATGACCGCTTTCGCAGTCGCGGCATCGAAGCTGATTGCCGTGTAGGGACAAAGCGGCAGGCATGACTTGCAGCCCGAGCAGTCCTCGGGCGTGATGTAGGCAGTATTTGGCTCCTGCTCGATATAGCCCTTGTCAATGAGCGCCATCGCCTCGGCAGCAGCGGCTCCCGCCTGGGCAATGCTGTCCGGAATGTCCTTGGGACCCTGGCAGCACCCGGCAATGAAAATGCCGTCAGTGAACGTGCTCACCGGAGCGAGCTTGGGATGTTTCTCCAAAAACCATCCCTCCGTGCCGCAACTGAGGTTGAACATCCGCCGCACGTCCTGCGCATCCACATGGGGTTCCATCCCGACCGCCAGGACAATCATGTCCACCGGAATCCGCCGCACAAAACCAGCAAGGGTATCCTCCACACGAATCACCAGCTTTCCTTCCTCCTCCGGAGCCAACGCCCAATCCGTCACTTCAGCGACCCTTCCACGAACAAAGCGTATTCCCTCCCGGAGGGACTTATCGTAAAACTCTTCGCACCCTTTCCCGGGAGCGCGAATGTCCATATAAAATATAGTTACGTCGGCGTCTGTGTGCTCCTTGAATAATTGCGCCAGCTTCATGGAATGCATGCAGCACGTTCGCGAGCACCAGCGGTTTGTTTTTACGTCCCGTGAGCCGACACACAAAATGAATCCCGCCGTCTGAGGTTTGCGCCCGTCACGCAAAATGATTTCGCCTCCGGTGGGGCCTGAACTCGTCACCAGCCTCTCCAACTCAAGGCTGGTAACAACATTGGGATAAAGCCCATACCCATACTGCGGTATGCGCCCCGCATCGAAGAGCTTGAACCCTGTCGAGAGAATGATCGTCCCCACCTTGATCTGCACCAACTCCTCCTTCTGTGAGAAGTCAATGGCATTGCGGTCCGCACACGCTTCCACGCAAGTCTTTTTGCACTTGCCGGTCTTTACCTGGAGGCAGCGCTCCGGATCAATCACCACAACCTGCGGCACTGCCTGGGTAAACGAAATGTAGATCGGCTTGCGCTTGCTCAGCCCCGAGTTGAACTCGTCGGGAAACTTGCCCTCTTTATACACGCAGGCGTCAATGCATTCGAGGCACCCGATACAGACATCTTCACGGATATACCGCGGCTTTCGACGCACCGTCACGGTGTAATTGCCCACATAACCCTCCACCTTCACCACTTCCGAGTAGGTCCAGAGGGTCACGTTTTCGTGCGATCGCAGCGCGGACATTTTCGGCGTCAAAATGCAGGCCGCGCAGTCCAGCGTCGGAAAGGTTTTATCGAACCGCGCCATGTGCCCCCCAATGCTGGGCTCGCGTTCCACCATGAAGACTTTCTTCCCGGCGTTGCCCAGAGTAAGGGCCGCGTGGATCCCCGAGATGCCGCCGCCAACCACCAGCACGTCCGGGTTGATTTGAACCCGGTGCGTCTTTAACGCCTGGTGAAATTGCACGCGGTAGATGGCAGCACGAGCCAGGGCCTTGGCCTTCTCAGTGGCGGCCGCTTTATCGGTGTGGACCCAGGAATCGTGTTCCCGGATGTTGACCATTTGAAAATGGTAGGGATTGAGCCCTGCTTTCTCCACAGCCCCTCTGAACGTGTGTTCATGCAACAAAGGCGAGCACGACGCCACCACCACCCGGTTCAATTTGCACTCCCGGATGTCCTGCTGAATCAGCTCCTGCCCCGGGTCTGAACACATGTACTTGTAATCCCGGGATAAAACCACATTCGGAAGTGTTTCCACAAACCTCGCCACGTTTTCGCAATCCACAACAGCACCGATATTGTGGCCGCAGTGGCAGATGTAGAATCCGATGCGGGTGTTGTCATCACCCCGGTGCTTGCCGTTTCCTGCTCCATTGCCGCCGGTTGCGCTCATGTTCAAGCCTTTCCAACACTCGCCGGTTCACGCACGGCGCTCGCGATGCTTCGGGTGGAAACAAAATGCCGGTTCAATCCCAACTGCTTCGGCTCAAAGCCAAAGGCCAGGCCCATCAATTGTGTGAAATACACGGTGGGAATTCTCGCGGCTCCCCACTTCTTCTCGATTTGGTCGTGATAGCCGTCCAGGTTGAACTGGCATAGCGGGCAGATGGTGGCGATCACGTCAGCTCCGCGCCGAACCGCCTCCTTCAAAAGAATATAACACATGCGCAACCCGGCTTCCGGCACGGTGCCGGTCAAACTGCCGCCACAGCACTTGGTCTTCAGCGGGTAATGAACAATTTCAGCGCCGAGTGCCTCCAGGATTTTGTCCATCGTGACCGGATTCCATGCCTCATCGAATGTGGCGTAGGGCCGCACCACCTGGCACCCGTAGTAGGGCGCAACCTTAAGACCTTTGAGAGGGCGAACGACCTTCTGCTTAATGGCCTCAACCCCGACATCGTGAAAGAGAATATCCAGCGGATGCCGGACGTTAACCTTGCCGGTGTAGGCCATCCCAACCTTGTCCAGCGCCCGATGAACACTTTCGCGCACCTCCGGGAAATCGCGTATGTTGTTTTTTGACTTGTTGAGCACAAGGTAGCACGCGCTGCACGGCGCCACCAAATCAAAAGGCCCTTGCTTCTCCGCAATGGCAAGGTTGCGGGTGGCCAGAACCGAAGCTTCGTGCTCATCCACAGACATGTAGGCTGTGGCGCCGCAGCAGTTCCAATCCTCAAGCTCCTGAAGTTCCACACCCAGATGCGCCATCACAGGCAGCAGCGATTCTTCGTAGGCCCGCCCGAGCCCCTTCAGGGAGCAGCCCGGAAAGTAGGAGTATTTCATAGGTGCCCTTTTCCGTTCCCGCTATTTCTGACAGTAGAGAGCATGTCCGCCAGTTCCTGTCGCCTCTCGATTCGTTCCGGCTTCAGCACAAATCGGCCCGTCCGAATCAAGCCGATGCCAAGCCTCCAGGAACTGAATGCTGCCCGCCAGTTGGCTCGCATGAATAGTTGCATCACCAGCAGTGTCTCCGTAATTCGCCCCTTGCTCAGCACCATTTTGGCAAAGTCCCGCGCAAGAATGGGAATCGGCATGTTGCGCGGATACACCTTTTCTTTAATCGCCCGCTGCTTCAACGCATACATGATGTCGGTGATCCGGATCTGCCGCGGACACTCCACGGTGCATGCATAGCACGAGGCGCACAGCCACACCGTTTTGCTCTTGAGAACCTCGTTCTTAAAGTCCGCTCGCACCAGCGCCATGATCTGGCGCGGGGAGAAGTCCATGTAAATTGTTAATGGGCAGGCGCCCGAGCATGTGCCGCATTGGATGCAGCTTGTAAGCTGCTCGCAACCGGTGACCCCCATGATTTCGCGTCCGAATCCCTTCACTCGATCCGCGTCGTATTTAATTGTTCGCTTAACGGTGAACATAGGCTTTGGGGGAGGGCCTGTACACGGAAAGGAAGGGCCTCTCCCGTAAATTATGTGCTTAGCTTCGCGCGACTAATACTATGCCTCAGCGGCTCAGACCAACCATAAGTTGCTCAATACGCATCACTTATTGGCTTTTTGTGGGTCTTTGATCTTTCCGGGGTTGCTGACAATGATGCAAGCACAGGCAGAAGGCGCCTCAGAAGTTATGCCAAAGACGCTGGATGTTGCTCCCCGCTTGGGATTGTCCGGCAGATTCTCATGGCTTGGTCCGCGCAGTCTTAATGAAAGGTAGGCAGGAATCTTCACTTGAAGAGAACCCTCCGAAATCCAGCAAGACGGTTCTTGCAACCCACACTGCAAAGGCTTGCCGGACGCTCATGTACAAAAAAATCCCCGCCAGTGCCGTGTGTAACAGTTCCTTTGAACTTCCTAGAAACAGGTGGAACGCGCCTGGATGCTTTCGACTTCCAGTTAAGGCCTGTCGGCCACACCCATTAGCTCTCGTCCCAAGTTATTTAACTTACGGTTCAAGGACATAGTTTCTAATCACGAGCATAGGCAGGGAAATTGTTCTCCCTATCCTTTTTCCAAAGAACAGGCGCTGAAGTTTAAAACTTCAACGTTCTCCAATCACAGTCCGACGGTTTTGCTTTTTTCTCAAGCAAAAAAGTTCGCCGACGGAAGGTTTCTCTCCAGGAGCAACCTATTTCCGCCGATGCACTCGGGATGCCACTCTCAGCCGCAACCCGTTCAGCCGAATGAATCCTGTGGCGTCATCCTGGTTGTAGGCCTTCGTCGGATCCGCTTCCATCGTGGCAATGGCCGGATTGTAAAGACTGACGGGCGACTTCCGCCCGGCAACCATGATGTTTCCCTTATAAAGTTTAAGGCGCACGGTGCCCGTGACGTTTTTCTGACTTTCCGTCACGAGAGCTTGAAGGGCCAGGCGCTCGGGTGAGAACCAGTAGCCGTAATACACCAATTCCGAATACTTCGGGATCAGCGAATCCCGCAAATGCATCACCTCCCGGTCCATGGTAAGAGTTTCCATCTGCCGGTGCGCAAAATAAAGAAGCGCTCCGCCCGGAGTCTCATAAACTCCGCGCGATTTCATGCCAACATAGCGGTTTTCCACGAGGTCCACGCGCCCTACGCCATGCCTGCCGCCCAACTTGTTCAGCGCTTGCATGACACCCAGCGGCTTCAGTCGTTTGCCGTTTACCGCAACGCAGTCTCCCTTCTCAAAATCCAGTGTCACATACTCCGGACGGTTCGGCGCGTCCTCGGGAGCCACGCTCAACTTGAACATCTCCTTGTTTTGCGGAGCAAATGCGTCCATCCAGGGATCCTCAAGAATTCCCGCTTCGAACGAAATGTGGAGAAGATTGCGATCCATCGAATACGGCTTCTTGGCCGACGCTTGAACAGGAATCTTCTTCTTTGCGCAATAAGCGATCATCTCAGCCCGGCCAGGGAACTGCTCCCGGAACCTCGCATCCCTCCAGGGCACGATCACCTGCAAATCAGGCGCAAGCGCTGCCGCCGTGAGCTCGAAACGCACCTGGTCATTCCCCTTCCCCGTGGCGCCATGAGCCAGGGCCCCGGCACGCTCTTTGCGCGCCACCTCGATCATTGCCTTGGCAATCAGCGGACGCGCAATACTCGTGCCCAGGAAATACTGATTCTCGTAGATCGCGCCCGCCTGCATCATCGGAAATATGAAGTCACGCGCAAATTCCTCCTGCAGATCCAGGATGTAGCACTTGGATGCGCCCGTCCTCTTTGCCTTGCTTTCAAGCCCCTTCAGTTCTTCCTCCTGCCCGATATTCGCGCAAAAAGCCACAACTTCCGCGTCGTACGTTTCTTTTATCCACGAAAGTATTACCGACGTGTCCAATCCGCCTGAGTATGCCAAAACAATCTTCATGTGCCGTAGAATGCGCAAGAACTGCAAAACTCCAAGCCGAAAATGGCGGCAATGCTCCCTCTGCCGGGAAGAAACCGTGGAACGGAAACGCCGAACCACCCTCCATAGCCGCTAACCCTTGTTGCCGGAAGGCTCGATATGCACCAGGACATCATGCACAGCGGGAAGCCTCGCGCGAACCGCATCCTTTATTTCGTGGGCGATCTGGTGAGATTTGGCAACGCTCATTTCCGGATCCACCTCAGCGTGCAAATCAACATAATAGTGGTAACCCATTTTGCGGACGACGCACTTCTCGATGCAATCCACCCCGGAAATCCCTCGTGCTATGGACCTTATGCTATTCGACATCTCCGGGTTGGGTGCCCTGTCCATTAACTCGTTCAACGCACCCCGCAATAGCCGCCACCCGTTCCATGCGATCACGAGCGACGCCGCCAAAGCCGCTAAATCATCCGCTCCTGCGTACTTTGGCCCGCCAATCAGCGCCACACTAATGCCAACAAACGCCGCAAGGGAAGTAATCGCGTCGGATCGGTGATGCCACGCATCCGTTTGCACCGCCAGATTTTCCGAATTCTGCCCCTCGCGAAGCACAAACCTGAAGAGCGTTTCCTTAATAGCAATCACGCCCACAAGCACAATCAGCGTGTAAGGAGCGGGAACCTGGTGCGGCAGTCGCAGCTCCCGAATGGCAGTGACCGCAATCCATGTGGCGGCGCCGAGCAGCACGACAGATACCACCGCGGAAGCAATGGGCTCTGCTTTCCCGTGACCGTAAGGGTGATCCTCGTCCGCCGGCTCGGCGGCAACCACCAATGCCCGCCACACAACCAAAGAGCTGAACAGATCCGAGAACGACTCCACAGCGTCGGCCACCAGTGCGTGCGAATGACCAAAAATGCCGGCAGCCAGCTTGGCGCCGGCAAGCGCAAGGTTCGTCGCCATCCCTATGAATGTCGCGCGCAAACCTAGCCTGAGCCGTCTTCGGAGCACGCCAGAATCCTAATAGACAAGCATGCACGAAGAAAGATTTTTGGGGTCAGACAGGCAGAAATGCGGGCCTCCCGCACGGAAGACACCCCCGGAAAACCCCGGTATTGGTCCAGCGCTTTACTGCTTCCCCGCCAATCAATCCTCCGCTACCATGTCCCCACAAGAGTAAAGCAATGAAACTCCTGGTTTTCGCCCATACGCCTCCGCCGCACCATGGACAAAGCTTCATGGTGCAGAAGATGATCGAGGGATTCGGCGGAGATCAGCGGAAAAGGGAGAACAGAAAGCCGAACCCATACGACATTCAGTGTTACCACGTCAACGCGCGCGTCTCAAAGCACCTCGAAGATATCGGCGAGTTCCGAGTCGGCAAATTCCTGCTCATGCTTTGCTACTGCCTGCAAGCCATTTGGTGCCGGTTCAGGTACGGCGTGACGAACCTCTACTATGTCCCCGCGCCGGGAAAA
>CAYNZC010000104.1:9262-14536 GCA_964401575.1 uncultured Verrucomicrobiota bacterium | reverse complement strand
TTCCAGAGCTTCAACCTGCTCAATCGCACCTCGGCGCTCGAGAACGTCGAGCTGCCGCTGATTTACCGGCATGCGGGACCCACGCGGCACGGCTTGGCGCTGCAGGCCTTGAGGCAAGTCGGCCTGGAGGGTTGGGAGCGCCACACCCCGGGCGAATTATCGGGCGGGCAGCAGCAGCGCGTGGCCATCGCCCGCGCCATTGTCACGCACCCGCTGGTCCTGCTGGCGGACGAACCCACCGGCAACCTGGACTCGGCGCGCAGCATCGAGATTATGGAACTGCTCACCCTGCTGAACAGAGACCAGGGAATCACCGTGATCATGGTCACTCACGAGCCGGACATGGCCGCCTATGCCAGCCGCATCGTGCGGTTCAGGGATGGGCTTATCGAGAAGGATGGATTGGAGGCTTCATGCTCACAATGATTGGAAACGCCCTGCTGCTCGCTTTCCGCGAGCTTCGCAGGAACATCATGCGCTCGATCCTCACAATGCTCGGCATCATCATTGGCGTCGCCTCCGTGATCATTCTCGTGACGCTTGGCAGCGGCGCGACGGAAAAAGTGACCGAGCAAATCGCCAGCCTCGGCAGCAACCTGCTGATGATCACTCCCGGCAAACGCATGGGGCCCGGTCAGGGCTCGGGCGCGGCGCCGTTCAAGCTGGCGGATGCCGAAGCAATCCAGCGGGACGTGCCCTCCCTTGCGGCTGTCGCCCCGGTATCCAGCCGCTCGACGACTGCCATCTACGCCAACGAAAACTGGTCCTCAACGGTGACCGGCACCTCCGAGCAGTATTTCCCGCTCACGAACCGGCAAATGGAGGAGGGCCGCGCGTTCACGGCAGCCGAGGCGCGCAGCGGCGCCGCAGTCTGTGTCATCGGCCAGACGGTGCGGGAAAAACTGTTCGGGCGTCAAAGCCCGCTTGGCAGCCGTGTGCGGCTGCAAAAGCTCTCCTGCGAGGTCATCGGGCTGATTCGTTCCAAGGGGCAATCCTCGATGGGCATGGACCAGGATGACCTCATCGTCGTGCCGCTCAGGACCTTTCAGCGGCGCATCGCGGGCAATGACGATGTGAGCATGATCCAGGTTTCCGCCAGGGATGGCGCCTCCACGGATCGGGTGAAACAGGACATCTCACGCTTGATGCGCGTCCGGCGGCATTTGTCCTCAACGGAGGAGGACAATTTCACCGTGATGGATATGAAAGAGATCGCGAGCATGCTCTCGGGAACCACGAAGATGATGACCATGCTGCTCGGGGCAGTGGCGGCGGTGAGTCTTCTGGTCGGGGGCATCGGCATCATGAATATCATGCTCGTTTCCGTGACGGAGAGGACCCGCGAGATCGGCACCCGGCTGGCGATTGGAGCTCTTGAACGCGAAGTTCTCCTCCAATTCCTTGTCGAAGCGGTGGTGTTGTCTTCGCTCGGCGGGCTGATCGGCATTGGCCTTGCCCTCGCCGCGTCCGCATCGCTGGCCGGGGTCCTTCAAGTGCCCTTTGTCTTCAATGCGCCGATCGTCCTGGTCGGGTTCCTGTTCTCCGCCGCCGTGGGCGTGGTCTTCGGATACGTGCCCGCGCGGAAGGCGGCACGGCTGGACCCCATCGAGGCGCTGCGTCACGAGTAAGCCATGTGTTGCCTCCATGAGCCTCTTGCGATGCTTCCGTGCGGAAGGCTCCCGGCTATGGCCCCCGTCCCGGGGTTTTCGGCCCGGGCGGCGAGTTGTCTGCCGGTGCCTGCTTTACTTTGTCGCGGACGTATCGTTTAATCTAGTCAACCTGAGAATCGGGAACGATATCTCCGGTTCTGACTGTGAGCTCGATCAACAAGAAGATTAGCGTGTTACTTGTGGATGACCACCCGGTCGTCCGCAAAGGATTGCAGACCTGCCTTGCCCGGCACGACAACCTGAAAGTGGTCGGGGAAGCGTGCGACGGCATCGAGGCGCTGGCTAAAGCAAAGGAACTGCGTCCCGATGTGATGCTGACAGATATTTCCATGCCGCGCATGGATGGAATAGCGCTCATTGAGGCCATGCGCAAAGAGATGCCTTCCGTCAAAATCCTTGTGCTCTCCGTGCACGCGAACAAGGATTACCTCATCAAGATCCTCAAGGCCGGCGCGCTGGGCTACGTGTCCAAGGAAGCGCCGCCCGAGGTTCTCTGCAAGGCAATCCAACAGGTCAACAACGGGCAGAAATTCGTCAGTCCCGAGCTGGCCCAGTCCGCGCTGGTCGAGATAGCGGATGACAACGGGACCCCAACTGCGGCGAATCCGCTGACCGAGCGCGAGCAGCAGGTGCTGGTGTTGATCGCTGAAGGCAAGAGCAACAAAGAGATTGCCAGCGCGCTGGATATCGGTGTTCGCACGATTGAGACCCACCGGGAGCGCATCATGCGCCGGTTGGATATTCACTCCGTGGCGGGCCTGACCAAGTATGCCCTTACCCACGGCTTAATCACCCTGGACGGCAACCCTCCCAGGATTCCTCCGCCGAAGGACGTTCCGTAATATAATTAGCCTGTTCCGTAATTAACCGGGTTGCCGCGGCATCCGGCCATGCAGCACAGTTGATTAGATGGCGGAAACGGGCAACCACAACCGCACCGGGGAGCGCGCCTTGGACACCGCATACTCCGTGAAGACGGAGGCTGGCGCTCTTGGAGAGTCGGCCGCGCATGCTCCGAAGGTGCGTGTGTTGATAGCGGACGATCAGCAGATCGCCTGCGAGGTGCTCAAACGCCTGTTGCGCACCGAACAGGATGTCGAATTGGTGGCCACGTGTTCCTCCGGGGCCGAAGCCCTGGAATCCATCAAAAAGCTCGATCCGGATCTTGTGTTCATGGATGTCCAGATGCCGGGTATGGACGGCTTTGAAGTGCTCGAAAAACTACCTCCGGGAAGATCACCCATAGTTGTGTTCGTCACCGCAAACGAGGCGCACGCCGGACGCGCCGAAAAGGCAAATGCAGGGTTCGTCCTCAAACCCTGCACCCGCGAGCGCATTCGAACGGCGCTTCGCCACGCCCTGGCCCGCAGATTACCCGCGCACCGGGCGGACGACTTCTGACATCACCGGAGCGCCTCCGCGAGTTCCTCCGCATTCTCGATCGGAGGTTTGCATTCGGATCCTGTGCAAAGGAAAACCCGGGCCGGCCCGGACGATTCCAGGGAACGCGCAAAGGAATCCACGCTTCCCCCGGCGCCCAGGATCACTTTGTTCGGATGAAATACTGAATGCGCTGCGCGAAGCAGGGCTTCCCGCTCTACGGAGGCTTTTCCCGCGAACACGAGGCGCGTGGGTTCCGACAGGTGAAACTCCAGCGCCTGGAGCATCCAGGTCATCACATGAGGGGCCGTTGTCAGCCGTTCCGCGAAGAAGCGCAGTGTTCGCTCCGCCGCATCGATAAACCGGGTGGTTCCCGTGATCTTTCCCAGGCGCAGAAGGGAAAGGACCGCCACCGAATTACCGCAGGGTTCTGCGCCGTCGTAGTCGGGTTTCATCCGCAGGATAAGATCCGCACAAGGCGGCGCCTGCCAGAAGCCGCCCTGCCCGGCGTCGTAAAAGCGATCCATCATTCCCCCGGCAACCTCGATCGCAAATTGCAGGCGCCCCGGGTCGAGTGTGGCTTCGTAGAGGTGCAGCAGTCCATCCAGCATGAAAGCCGATCCTTCGAGAAGCTCCCGGTTGTCGCGCTGGCCGTCCCTCCAGCGGTGGTAGAGCCGCCCGCCATGCCAAAGGTTATCGCGAATAAATGTTGCGTTACGTCCGGCAGCCTCAAGGTACCCCGGCTCCCCCAGCATGATCCCCGCGCGTGCCAGGGCGCCGAGCATCAACCCGTTCCACGATGCAAGGACTTTGTCATCCAGGTGCGGTCGCACCCTGGCGGCTCTTGCATCGAACATTTTCTTCCGGGCCCTGGCCAGGATTTCGCGTTCAGCATCTTCAACCGCCGGACGGGCAATGCTCAGCACGTTCTGGTTCGGGAGCGGTGTCGGGTGGCTGTGATCCACGAAATTCCCGGCATCCGTAATCCCGAAATGCCGCGCGGCAGCCGACGCCTCATCCGGTTCGAGCAACCGATCCAGCTCCGTCCGGGTCCAGCAATAAAACTTGCCCTCGTGTCCTTCGCTGTCGGCATCCTCGGCCGAGAAGAATCCGCCGGCGGGGTGTGTCATTTCCCGCAGCACATAGTCGAGGACGCCTCGAACGACAGCCTCGTGCCGCTTGTGCCCGGCGGCCCAGGCGTCCATGTACAGGTGGGCCAGTTGCGCATTGTCATACAGCATTTTTTCAAAGTGCGGCACCAGCCACTCCGCATCCACCGAGTAGCGGGCGAACCCGCCGCCAAGCTGATCATAAATGCCGCCCGCGGCCATTTTGTCGCACGTGTGCAGCACCATTTGCAGGGCCTCGGTGTCGCCGGTTCTCCGGGCGTGGCGCATCAGGAACATGGGAACACCCGGCTGGGGAAACTTGGGGGCGCCGCCGAAACCGCCATGCACGGCGTCGAAGGCGGACTTGAACAAATGGGCGGCCTTATCGAGAGCTGCGGGCTCCGGTTGTCCGGCGGCCGCGGCGGCGCAGGCGACGGCGGAGAGCTGACTGTGAATGGAATCGGCCGACCGGGCAATCTCGGCGCGCCGCGTGCGCCACGCGTCCGCGACTCGACCGAGGACATCCGGGAAGGCCGCCTGCCCGCGTCTGCTTTGCGGGGGCCAATAAGTGCCGCCGAAAAACGGTTTCAGGTCCGGCGTGAGGAAAACATTGAGCGGCCAGCCGCCATGGCCCGTGGTGGCTTGCACAAAGCTCATGTAAATCCGGTCCACATCCGGCCGCTCCTCGCGATCCACCTTGATGCTCACAAAATCGGAGTTCAACGCCTCGGCGATCTTCTCGTTCTCGAAAGACTCACGCTCCATGACGTGGCACCAATGGCAGGTGGAATAACCGATGCTCAGGAAAATCGGACGGTCCAGTTCGCGCGCCTTTGTGAAAGCCTCATCGCCCCATGGAAACCAATCCACAGGGTTGTGCTGGTGCTGGAGCAGATAGGGGGATTTTTCCCGGGACAACCTGTTCGTCGCCATTGGACACCTTAACCCAGGAAAGACCGAACTCCAGTGACAATAACCTGAAAGTTTATATGAACCCGAAAAGCCAGCCAGCCAGCCATTGTAATTAGAATCGCCCCGGAAAAAGAGGGGGCACATAACCAGACGACGGTATGATTCGAGAGCCGTGGCGATGATCAAGCCATATGAAAACGGCG
>CAYNZC010000104.1:0-9162 GCA_964401575.1 uncultured Verrucomicrobiota bacterium | reverse complement strand
CGGGTCACTGGCGGAAGCGGATCGAGTAAAGATCGCAGTCCTTGAGGACAAACCGGAGCCGGACCGGCTTGCCTGCCAGGGCCGAGACATCGCTCCCTTGCTTCCAGTGGACCGTCCTCTCGATGCTGTCACCGAACTCATCGCGGGCATCGGCCAGGGCAAAACCGGGAATGGGCGCCCCGGCAGCATCCTGGATTTCCACACGCACACTGCCCACGGCGCTCGTTGCGAAGTTCAGAATCATTTCGCGGCCGGAGAATGAGAGCGGGCGCGTTCGCATTTCGCCACCCGAGTGCGGAGCGTTCACAGAGACGAAACCATCCGTCCGAAGCGTGTAGCGTATCACGTGCGCGCTGTCTTGCGCGTAATGCGCCTGCTTGTAGATGGACATTTCCGAGGGGCCGGTCGGAACGATTCCAAGCACAGTCAGGCCCGCGCGCGAAGCCCAGTTCCCGGGATCGGGTCCCGGTCGTATGAATCCCTCCATGAACGTTCGCATGAAACGCTCGCCGCCGCGGCTGCTCATCAGGACCACATCCGTGGTGTCGTTCGCGTAGCCTTTCACAATGCCGAGCGACTCGGCCTGCTCGGCTGTGAGCGCCGTTTTTTTCGGCACAAAGCGCATCGGCGTCGCGATGTAAATGTGCGGCGCCCGGTAATACGGATGCACCTGGCTGGTGTACAGGTGCTCGAGCGGCGCGCTTCCAAACGTCATTTGCACCGGGTCCGACCAATCCGTGAAATTCGTCGAAGTCGCCCGGCTGATCGTCCGATAGCCTTTGTAAAGCCCCCCGGTCCAGGTCCGGAAATATGAAACATAGCAGTTCTCGGCCTGCGACCAGAACACAACATTTTGCGAATCGAAAACGCCTTTGGTTATGACAGGCTCCTGCCGCAACTTTTTCCAGCGCTTGCCGTCTTTGGATACGAATGCCACCAGGCCGCTCTTGTCGTTGCCCGCAAGCGCTTTGAAGCGCTCTGTCAAAGGCGCCCCCGGCCGCGTGTCCAGAAAGGGCGAGAAATTCGCCGAAAACGGACGCATGTTCGCCAGGATCACGTTGTTTGCCCGGCTCCCGTCAATTTCAAACAGGTTCAGCTCGGGTTTCGTCCATGTAATGCCGTCGGGACTCTCGGCGTAGCAGGTTGCCTCCACGGCGTTGGTGCCCTGCGCCGCGGGCAGTCCCCGGTAATACATTCGAAACAGCCCCGGCTCGCGAATGACCGTTGCGTAAGCGCAAAAAGCGCCTTCCCAGGGCTTGTCGAACCGAAACGCCACACCGGCCGGCTGCGGATGGTGAAGCACCAGCCGCGTGCCCTCCAGGCGTTCGATCAGGGAATCATCCACAAACAACTCCAGCCTGTTCGCAATCCGGGTTACGTTCTGATCCGCTCGTGCGGGCAGGAAAAGGCAGGCCAGCAGCAGCCACAGCTCGGGAATCATGCGCATGGCAGGTGAGTAGCAAATGTGTCCGCGCGGGTCAATGCGGAGAGGTGCAACCCCGTCGGTCGTTCTTTACAGGGGCTCCTTCGCCGCCCGCGCCTGCAACGCGCGCCCCACAGCTTCCAGAAGATACCGGTTGTTCGCGGGTGCGCACTGGTTCTGTTCCGACCATTCGGAATATCCCAGGCTCTTCAAAGCAAGGTCATCTGCCGCATCGAGCTCGCGCAACAACTCTCTCATGAATTGCCAGCCTGTGAGGCGGTTGTCCTTGAGCACTTTTGTTTTGCCATCCGCATACCGCATCGCCCGCAAGTCCGCGAGCCGGGATGAATCGGGAAAGCTGCCGGCTGCATCTGTTTTGGCGGCCAACGCATTCCAAAAATGCTCGCTCGCTTCATACGTCATGCCGAACAGCGCCGCTTGCTTATCCTCGCCGGGCGGCCACTCGGCTTCAGCCCGCACAGGTCCCAGAGAGCCTTCCTTCAGGGCGTATTCCGACCATCGGGCCGTTCCTTCCGTGAACCAGCGCGCCTTGAACCGGGTGGCGGCGTACTGGACCAGGTGAAAATACTCGTGCGCCGGCGTCAGGTTTGCGCCCGGCTTCACAGAGGTCGCCAGGTTGAAGCAAAGGCTCACCGTTCCCGGTGGATCGGACGGGCGCCGAAAACGCTGCAGCTCATCATAGGCCACGCCGTTGTTGCGGAGCGTTTCCTTGCTCCGGAAATGAATATCGAGAAAGCGCGCCGCCCGGAAATGCGGGCTCTCAAACGGATCGGTGAATCCGAGAACATCAACGAACAGCATTTGCGCCGCGGCCGTTTGCGTGATGGCATCCTCCACCTGGTCCGGGACGGAGTTCCCATTCGCATCCGCCGGATCAACCGCGTGCGGGCCTTCGAGGAAATAGAATACACGGATCCTGCCGGCCTGGAAGCATTGCTGCGCGGCTTGTTTGCTCTCGGCTCCAAAGCCATGCGCGGGCAACGCGAGACAGACGACCCACAACCATCTCGTGAACAAGCGCAACATCACGGACAGAATACCTTTCCGCTCGATCCTGTCCAACCCGGAGCGCCGGCATCCTGTCGGCTTTTGGATGTTGGAATGGTGTGAAACGACAAACCGACACGATGCCGGCTCCCCGGCCTGTCGGCATTTCGTGCGGAGTATGAAATGGGTTAGGGCTTGCTTTTGAGGGCCGCAAATCTTCAACTCTTGCTGGGCGATTATGAAGTTCCCGTTCATGCAGTTCCTCGGATCCGCGTTGTTGATCATCTCCTGTCTGCCCGCGAGCGGCGCGGCGCTGATCCTGGATGATTTCACATACGAAACGTCGGCGGAAGCCCGGCAGGCCTGGGTGGCCACGAGCGCCCCGCAGGTCGAGGTCATGGGCTGGTCCTTCAATCGTGTGATGAAGCTGCCCTGCGATTTTACCACTCGCAGCAATCGTTGTTACTGGGATCGCGCGGTCACTCTCGACCTTTCTGCTTACACGGATTTCGCGCTGGAGGTGGATGCGCCCGATCCGTCCGCGATCTCATGGTTCACGCTTTACTTTAAATCGGGCGCCGGCTGGTATGCGGCATCCGCCGAGTTCACCGCGCCCGGCAGCCAGACGCTGCGCTTCTCGAAAGCATCGTTTACCACCGAAGGCAGCCCCGCCGGTTGGAACCAGATCACCGGGATCCGCTTTTCGCCATGGAAAGCCGCGTCGAGAGACACTTACCTTGCCGCGAGCCAGTTCAGGGCATCCACACCGCCCCTGCTCCTGGTGCGGGACCACGAGAGCCCCAACGCAACCACCGTGGATCAGGTTATCAACCGTCACCTCACCTGGTTCCGGAAATACGGCATCGAGTGCGGTGTGATTTCGCGGACGAATGTTGAAAACGGAATGCTGCTGCAAAGCCGGATCGCCATCCTGCCCTACAACGAAAACATTTCAACCGCCGAGTGGACGGCCCTGGAGAGTTTTGTGGCAGCCGGGGGCAAGCTGCTGGTTTACTACGTCCTGCATTCGAGAATGGAACCGCTGCTCGGCATCCGCGGGACCGGTTGGGCACAGGGAGATTACGCCCGGTGGATCTTTAATGATCCTTCGATTGCCGGGCTGCCGGACAGTGTGGACCAGGCCTCGTGGAATATCCGGTTCGCAGTGCCCAGCGGCACTTTGAACTCGCGAGTCACCGCAACATGGGCGGATAGCGCGGGCCAGCCCACCGGCAGGGCCGCGTGGTTGAGCAGCGACAACGGCTATTTCGTTTCGCACATCCTCCTGGGAGATGATGCGGACAAAAAGGCCTACACCCTGCTCTGCATGATCGGCCATTTGCTCCCGGAGGTCTGGGAGTCGGCATCCGCGCTCGCTATCGAGGCGATCGGAGCCGTGGGGCCTTACACCTCATACGACATTGCCGCGGCGGAAATCCACGCTGCGGCGCAAAACACGCTTCGGGCGGGCATTGCGGAAGCGGAACTCGATGCGGCGGCTGCGGCCCGCATCCAGGCCATCACGGCGGCAAATGCCACAAACCACGCCCAGGCGGTCACGTTCGCCGAAGTCGCGCGCATCCACATGAAACAGGCTTTCTACGCCAGCCGGAAACCGCTCGCGCCCGAGTTTCGCGCCCTTTGGGAGCATCACCCCACCGGGCCTTACCCGGGCAACTGGCCGGCGGCCATGGATGCCCTCGTGACCAACGGCTTCAACGCGGTGTTCCCGAACATGCTCTGGGGCGGCTCGGCCGATTACAACAGCGCATGCCTCCCCCACTCGGCGGACTATGCGGCCTACGGCGACCAAATCGCCGCCTGTGTGAACGCCGCGCATGCCAAAGGCGTGCAGGTGCATGTGTGGAAGGTCAACTGGAACCTCGGCCATTCGCCGCAATCGTTTATTGACGCCATGCGCGCCGCTGGCCGAACACAGGTTTCAAAATCAGGGCAGCCCATGGACTGGCTCTGCCCCTCTCACCCCGACAACTTCGCCCTCGAAACCAATTCCATGCTGGAAGTGGCCCGCAACTACGATGTGGATGGACTCCACTTCGACTACATTCGCTACCCGAACAGCGATCATTGTTATTGCTCCGGGTGCGGCGCGCGCTTCCAGGAACAGACGGGCAACTCGGTCACGAATTGGCCCGCCGGCGTCCTGGCCGCCGGCGCGCTGCGCACGGCGTTTCTGGATTGGCGCAGGGCGCAAATCACACGGCTGGTTGCGGACGTTCACGCCGGCGCCAAGGCAATCAAGCCCGGCATCAAAATATCCGCCGCCGTGTTTTCTGACGCCAGTTACGCCTACGACAGCGTGGGGCAGGACTGGCGACAATGGGTCGCCGATGGCCTCCTCGATTTCATCTGCCCGATGAACTACAGCACCTCCTACAGTTACTTCACGAACATCACCACGCAGCAACTCGGCTACGTGAATGGACGCATCCCCCTTTACCCGGGAATCGGCGCCTATGTCCTCGAGCCGGACGGTTTCATCGCCCAGCTCGAGGCGGCCCGCTCCATGAATACCGGCGGCTTTATCGCGTTCGAATTGAGCACCTCGGCCGTCAACAAAATGTTCCCGGCCGCTCGCATGGGCGCGCTGGCGGATGACGAGCCGGATACCGACAACGACTTGCTGCCGGATGCGTGGGAGCTTTTCTGGTTCGAAAACCTGGCGTCCGCGTCGGCCTCCGGCAACGCGGATAACGACTCCCTGACGGACCGGCAGGAGTACATTCTCGGCGCCGATCCTTCCCTGCCCGGCGCAGGGCTCGTGCTCAGCGCCACGATATCCAACAGCGCTGTGCGCGTTTCATTCCCCGCCAGCGCTGTTGCCGAAACAGGTTATCGTAACGCGGAGCGGCATTACGCTCTCGAATCCAAACCCCTCTCGGGCGGCTCATGGGAATCCGTGCCCGGATTTGCGGATGTTACGGTCTCCCTTCCGGCCACGACGCTGACGCACGCCTGCCCGCCGAACGATCCGGCGCGGCTCTACCGCGTCCGCGTCTGGCTGCAGCAGAAGAGTCCATAGGAGCCGCCGGGCGGCCCGCGGCCCGCTTCTGAATCGGGAATCGTGAACCCAACACTTCCGTGTTGGGCTATCGGCCGTCGTCGCGCCGGGACTCCATCCCGGGGGTTTATACACCTTCCGGTCCGCTGGACCTCCGTGGTTTGGAGACAGGCCTCCCCATGTCGTCGCGCCGGTTCAGAAGCAACGCCGGCAACGCCAACATTGCGTTCACAATCCGCGCTTTTTTCTCTACCCTGCCCGCGCATGTTGAACGGCATTCGGAAGTGGGGCTCTTTTGTGAAGTTCTCCCACACCATATTTGCGCTGCCCTTTGCCCTCGCGGCCACGGCTGTCGCCGCGCGCGAAAATCGCGGCTGGCCGGGCTGGCGCGTTTTTCTCCTCATCCTCACGGCCATGGTCTGCGCGCGCACCTGCGCCATGGCGTTCAACCGGATCGTGGACCGCAAATTCGATGCGCTGAACCCCCGAACGGCGAGCCGGCACCTTCCCGAAGGGCGCATCGGCCTGGCCGAGGCGTGGGCGTTATGGGCCATCGCTGCTGCCGGCCTGATGGCTGCCAGCGCCCTGCTCAACCCGCTCTGCTTTTACCTGTCCCCCGTGGCGCTGGTGGTGATCTGTTTTTACTCCCTCACAAAAAGGTTCACGGATTACACCCACGTGTTTCTCGGCATCGCCCTGGCGCTCGCGCCCGCCGGGGCCTGGCTGGCCGTCAAAGGCTTCGACATCTCCCGCTGGGAATTGCTCCAGATGTTTGTCTTATGCGTCACGGTCATCCTCTGGCTGATCGGCTTCGATATCATCTACGCCCTTCAGGATTACGAATTCGACAGGCAGCACGGCCTTCATTCCCTGGTCGTGGCCTGGGGTCCGCGCAACGCCCTCCAGGCAGCCTTCCTCTCCCACCTCGTCATGTGCGGCACTCTTTTAACCTTCGGTTTGTTGTGCCGGTTCCGCATCGCTTACCTGGTCGGTTGGATGATGATTGTCTGCTGCCTCGTCCTCGAACATTGGATCGCCCGGCGCCGCAGCCTCAACTGGATCAATAACGCCTTCTTCCGCCTGAACGGTCTCGTCAGCCTGACCTTTCTCGTCATGACCGTCGCCGAAGTCGTGTTCAAAAGCGGTTTCAAATTAAGATATTAAGATAAACCGTTCCAAACCCGGGTCGTTCTCAATCCACATCAAACGCCGACGCACCTGCGGGCCGACATTTTGTCAGCTTCGGAACTCTTGGCGCCCGGTTCCTTCTGCCGCCTTGCGATTGTCACCTTTCTTGCGCCTCGCCCAAGTTCCTTGCTATGCTCCGCCCGATGCCGAATGGTCAAAATGAGGCCTTCTCGCGGGTGCTGATCGATAAAGCACTCGAATTCAGCGGCTGGAATCTTCTCAATCCGCACGAGGTCCGTTTTGAACTCCACGGACATACCGGCCGCGCCGATTACGTCCTCATGTCCCAGCGTGGCGCCGTCCTCTGCGTCCTCGAAGCCAAACGCGAGGATGTTGACCCCTATGACGCCCGGGAGCAGGCTCGCGGCTACGCTCAAAACCTGAACGCCCCGTTCGTCATCCTCTCCAACGGCAAAGAACACTGGTTCTGGAATTTCACCCGTGCCGATCAGGATGCTTATCGCATCGAGCGGCTCCCTTCCCAGCAGGACCTCGAGCGCCTCCTTCTTAAAAACCTCCAGCCGCCTCGGCCACTGCTCAGCGAGATCATCACGCCCAATTACCTCCGGCCGTTCAAACCCGATTTCACCCTCCGCCGCTACCAAATCAACGCCCTCGACACCGTCTCTTCCCAGTTTGATGAGCAGCGCCGTCGCAAGTTCCTCCTCGAAATGGCCACAGGCACCGGCAAGACCATGCTCTGCGCCGCCCTCATCCGCCGTTTCCTCCAGACCCGTAACGCCGAGCGCGTTCTGTTCATCGTTGACCGCATCGAACTCGCGAAGCAAACCCTGGAAGATTTCAACGTCGCCCTCGCGGAGTTCAAACCCGTCCTGTTCAAAACCGCCCGGCGCAAGCCCGGCGAACTCCTCGGCTCCAGCGTCGTCGTCGCCACCATCCAATCGCTCATGGTGGACCGCCGCTACCGCGAAGAGTTCACCCCGTTCTATTTCGATCTGGTCGTCAATGACGAGGCGCACCGCTCCATCTATGGCGATGCCCGCGAAGTCGTTCAGTTCTTCCAGGCCACCCGCATCGGCCTCACCGCCACGCCCCGGGCTTACCTCAAGAACATCAACCTCGACGCCCTCCAGCAGGAGAACCCCAAAGCCCTCGAAGCGCGATTCCTGCGCGATACCTACAATTATTTCGGCTGCAAACCCGGCTTTCCCACCTTCCGCTATGACATCGTGGATGCCGTCAAAGATCCGGAAGGCCCGTTCCTCTGTCTCCCCAAAATCTTCGACCTCCGTTCCGATATCACCACCCGGGCGCTCGAGGCTTCCGGTTGGGCCGTCGTCATCAATGAGCAGCAGGAGAATTTCAAGATCCAGGACCTCGAGCGGAAAATATTCACGCCCACCCGCAATCGCATCATGTGCGAGGCTTTCCTGAAGGACGCCCAGAAGGATCCGTCCGGCGCCATCGGCAAATCGATCGTTTTCGCCGTCAATCAGAACCACGCCACCGCCCTGGCTAAGATCTTCAACGACCTCCAGCCCGGCATCGCCGTTGTCATCACCTCCCGCATCCCGGATGCCTCTTCCATCGCAAAGGAATTCCGCGACGGCAAACGCGCCGAACGCATCGCCGTCTCTGTCGATATGCTGAGTACCGGCTATAACTGCCGCGACCTCCTCAACATCGGCTTGATGCGTCCCATCTTTTCCCCCACCGAATACATCCAGATCAAAGGCCGCGGCACCCGGCTGTTCACCTTCAAGATCGGCAACACCGAATACGAAAAGAAGCATTTCTTCCTGCTCGATTTCTGCGCCGTCGCCGAATACTTCGAAGAAGTTTACGATTACACCCTGCCACTAAAGCTGCCCATCGAGCGCAAGGCCAAAGCACCCGCCCCATCATACCCGCCCGCGACTCCCACAGCCGACCCCATGCACGAGGGCAATGGCAAGCCGCAAGCCGCTCCCCAGCGCGAAATCCCAACATGGGAAGGCGTCGATACCCTCGTCAGTGAGGAAGTCCGCATCGTTGGGCCGGACGGTGAAAAGGTCGATATTATGACCTTCCGCGGCTCTTTCGAGCGCGATGTCAAAGACTTCGCCGCCAAAGACCCCGCGCTCAGCCAGGCTGTCGCCGATGAGGACGACGATGCGGTCGAGACCATCATGAACGAGCGCTTTTATCACCGGCCGGAGATGTATTACTCGCCCGATAAGCTCATCATCTCTTACGGCGTCCCCGCGCCAACCCCTGCCTTCGTCTATAACGCCGTCGGCAAAAAGCCGCTCCCCACACGCGAGGCCATTGTCGGCGATACCGTGGATTCCATCGCCTCCCGCTTTAATCTCCGTTACAGCGAACAGAAATGGCTCGATGCCACCGCCCAGCTCCTCGCCGAGGATTCCACCGCCCTCAAGCGCTTTGTCGAGGGCGATATGACCCTTTTCACCGCTAACCAGTTCCGCACTCTCGGCGGCCTCGACGCCCTGACCAGGTTCGAATCCCGCACCGAAGTCTTTGATGCCCTGCGCGATTCCACGCTCGTTCGCCAGTCCCT
>CAYNZC010000103.1:14123-14555 GCA_964401575.1 uncultured Verrucomicrobiota bacterium | reverse complement strand
ATTGTCACCTTCGCTATTCAGAAGGAATCCGCGATGGCGTTGAATGCCGTTGTTCCCTTTCTGGAGCGCGTCGGAAACGCGTTCGTGAGCTATGCCCGTTACCTGGGCAAATTCGCCGTCCCTCTGGATTTGTCCGTGATATACCCGTTGCCGGTCACTGCAGGCAAACAAGGCTGGTCCATGTGGCAAGTCGCCGGCGCCATTCTGCTGATTGGAGCCATCACGTTTTTAGCTGCCCGGTGGCGGCGAAGAGAGCCCGGTGTGCTGGCGGGATGGTTCTGGTTTCTAGGCATGCTGGTTCCGGTAATCGGGCTGGTCCAGGTGGGGGAGCAGGCCATGGCGGATCGTTACATGTACCTGCCGTCCGTGGGCCTGTCGGTGGCGCTGTTATGCGCTGCCGGGGCCATCAGAAGACAACTCTCGCTTCCACAA
>CAYNZC010000103.1:8958-14092 GCA_964401575.1 uncultured Verrucomicrobiota bacterium | reverse complement strand
GCTCTCTGGTTGTTATCGCTTGCAATCGCTGCCCGGCACCAGGTCGGTTACTGGCGAAACACCGTGACGCTGTTCACGCGAGCCATCGAAGTGGACCCATCGAACCTCTCGGCGAGGTTTGCCCTTGCAACCGGCCTTGAGAAAGCGGGCCGGGCTGAAGACAGCCTGCTCCAGTACGAAGCTGTGCTGGCAATGAATCCCGGCTACAAGAGCGCGAGATATAACCTTGCACAACTTTTGCGGAAGCAGGGCCGGTTCGCTGATGCCGCCGTCCATTATCATTCCTTGCTTTCAGCCCATCCGGGGCATCTGGATGCCCGGCTGAACCTGGCCAATTCCCTGAGCGCCCTGGGACGGCACGCCGAGGCGGCAATCGAATACCGGACCGTGCTGCAGTCCTCGCCTGACAACGTGGAGGCCTTGAACAATCTGGCGTGGCTTCTTGCAACCAGTCTCGAGCGGGGCGTCCATGACGGCCCGGAAGCTGTTCGTCTGAGCGAAAAAGCCTGCGCTCTCGGCGGGTACCGGCAGGCGACAATCGTCGGCACCCTGGGCGCCGCCTACGCGGCGGCAGGAAGATTCGAGGAGGCAATAACGACAGCGGAACGCGCCATCACTCTGGCAACAGCTTCCGGCGAGCAGCAGGTTGCGGACAGAAACACTGAGCTGCTCAAGGAATACAGAGCGGGCAAAGGCCCCTGACATCCACACAGCCCCGAGACACGGGCGGTCAACGGGCTCCATGCTGCCGGCGCGCGGGAGCTTTTGTTGAGTTTCTATTGTCCTTTTCAACCGGCATGAATTGTGGCAAGTAAGGTGGCGAGCTATGAGATTACGATGGTTTCATTTGGGTTGTGCGGCAGTCTGTGTTGCTGTGGCTGTCGGGTGCAAAAAGCCATCGGATACGGGCAGAAACGTTCTCGAAAAGGCGGCGTCCGAAGAACCCCGTGTGTCCGAGACCCTGCTTCACTGGGCGGGCAAAAACGCCATCCTGGAAAGCAGGGATGGAGCATACTTGAAAGCCGTCTGGAATCTCCCGGAAGCCGCTCGACTGGAACAACAGACGCTGGACAAAATCGCGTTGGCGCTATCGGGAGACACGTCCAGGGCGGACGTGACTGATTCTTCAGCAATCCTCCGCCAAAACGCCCGGGCCTCGTCGCTCAGGCCCTTATTGCAGGATGTGTACGAGCGAGGCTGCAGCATCCGGCTAACGCACGCCACGAACCAAGTGGTCGAGTTCAGCCTGTCACTGGATCTCGGTCAAGAACGCCTTTCTTCGTGGAAAACCAATCTCGCAACATTGCAAGGCATCAAAAAGGACTGGGATGTTTCCGTTACAAACCTTGGAAGCCGCCTGGTGGTGAACAGCAGTCCCGGCAAGACGAAAAGCAGGCCCATGGGGCTGCCTCCCCAGGGTCAGCAGCCAAAAGGCGCCGACTGGCTGGCTGTTTCATTTGCATCCGCCGACTGGCCCCGGTTCGCAGCCCTGTTCCCTTCAAACCTGGCTCCTGTAGTCTCGTTAAGTTTGGCTGGCGCTGAGGGCTCAAATATCCTGACCACCGCTGAACTTAAGTTTCCGGCCGCAATGGGATTTCAGCTTTCCGATTGGATGTTTCCAACAAATGCCATCCAGGGTCCGGTCGCAAGTTTTACGGCAGCCAGGGGGCTGGGTGTCTTTCTCTCCAGGGTTGCAGCTCTTGCCAACGCGAAACCGGAGTCGATGCCGGATCAGTTCTTTGCCTGGGCCAGGGGCCAGGTTCCCACGGAAACCTGCATCGCTGCCAGGGTGGAGAATGGGGGCAAGTGGATGCAGGACAATGGCCAGGCGCTGGCATCTGCAGGAACATCGCTTCTCGGAACAAACGCTTACGGTTCTTTCTCATTCGATCCCTCAAAAGCCGCGCTTTCCTGGGGACCCTTGCCGATCGTGGCTCCCACCATGAAGCCCTGGCCGGATGCTTCCGGCTCTTTCGTGCTCCTGACCCTGGCGAGCACACCAACCAACACCTCGCCTCCCCCTCCCGGGTGGTTTGCCAACATTTCCGAGAGCACAAACATGTGCTATTACGACTGGGAGTTGACGCGCGATCGTCTGCATCAATGGCTATTCATGGGGCAATTGACCCGGCTGACACTGCAATGCCAGCAGCTTCCGACAAACGCCGCCGCGTTGCGATTCATCGTTTCCGCCGCACCCCACCTTGGGCCTTCATTGACCAGGGTTTCCGTGGAATCTCCCGATAAACTGCGCTTGTCGAGAAAATCCAGCCTCGGATTCACTGGGGTTGAATTGAATCTGCTGGCCGATTGGCTGGAATCTCCGCTTTTTCCCCACGGACTCCGCACTGCACTTGCGCCGCGGCTGAAGAGGCCTGTCGGGCCCATGATCAATAAGCCATCCGCAAAACGGCCGTAGCCGGGAGCATGCGGCCACTCTGCGCCGTTCCTGATTATTCCTGACTTTGATCCTTCACCACGAAGGCAGTGGCGCTTCATTCCTGCTCGCGGGGTCAGGTGTTGCCCCCCCCCTCAAAACCTCGCCAGGTCCGGTTCGTTCGGGTTCAGGCCTTGCGGGAGGTAGGAGAAGAGATCGGCGTTTTTCAGGATGAACCGGATCTTGTAGTCCGCGCCGTCCAGCTTTTTCGCGCCCGGACCGGTCTTCCACTCGAGCCGGTGGTTGACGGCATCTCCCGCGAAGGGCACGCATTCGCGCCTCGAGAAGCCCGGCACGACTTTGTTGCGCCGGTTCAGAATCTCCGCCAGCACGAAGCCATCCGGACGCGCCGCCGCATTGATGCGCACCGCAGGCTCGTTGAAAGGCTCGCGCCGGGTGATCAGCCAGCCCTCGTCCGCGCCGGCGCGCATCGAGCAGAAGCCGTCCAGCCGCAGCGACGCCAGGCCAATGGCCGCGCGCACGTTCCGATCGTCATGAAAACTCGCGCACCCGCCATAAAGGAACAGGAGCTTGTCCCCGCGAATCACCGGCGCGCGCGCGGTGTAGATCATGCCGTGATCCCAGGCGCCTTTTTCGCCGCGCCGGATGAACAGCGAGCGCGGACAGGGGCGCGTCCAATTGATGAGGTCCCAGCTCCAGGCGAACTCGACATCCACCGAGCGGGGCGAATCCTCCTGCGCCTCGTGCATTTTGGGGATGGAGTATTTGCCGAACTTGAAGTAGCGGGCGCGGTAAAGCCACGGCAGGCCGATATACAGGCCCTGGTACGGGAACACAGGCATGCCATACACCTGCGTGGCTTCGGCATCCAGGTCGTCCGCCACAAACACCGGGCCATCCACCGGCTTGGTCCATTTGAGCGGCTCCTCGGCCCAGGCCACACCCACCGCCCGCCCGCGCCGGTTCCGCGTCTTCCACGTGGCCGCAAAACGTGAATGATAAACATCGTAAAAAAAGTTCACCACGTCCGACGAAGTGAACAGCGCGGTTTTTTTTGTCTCGGGCGCGTATTTCCAGCGCAGGCCATCCGGCGAAAACGCCACGCGCGCGTGCCCGCTCCCGCTGTCGAAACCCCAGAGCGAGTATCTGCGCCCGGCCTCGGCCCCGGGCAGTTTGATCACGCTCGGGTTGTGGCACACGCCGCCCGTGGCATCCACATCCGCCGCGGAAACCACGATGTTGTTTTTGGTCGAGCCTTTGAAGTTGATGAGGCCCAGCTCGGGTTTCTCCCAGGAAACGCCGTCATAGGATTCCGCATAGCCAACCTGGTTGCCTTCGTTGAGGAACTGGTACCAAAGCCGGAATTTCGCGCCATCGCGCAGGATGGTGCCGTAGGTGTAGGGCCCTGAAATGGCGGATTCGGCCTCCCAGGGTTTGTCGGCCTTGACGACCGGCCCGGGATGTTTTTCGGTCTCGTGAAAGAGCCGGGCGAGGCCGGAGTGTTCCTCGACCACCGCGGCATCGAGGAATAACCGCCGCCACGGTCCGCGCGGGCTGCCGGCCAGCTCGCCCTCGGGCGAGGCCGGGCCCGGGGAGGGAATGGCGGAGGGTTCAGACCCGGCAGAAGCCCCGATGGTGTGCCAGGGCGCGGCCGTTGCGGCCGCAGTGAGTGCAAGGAATTGTCGGCGGTTCATAGTGTTGGGATCACAATACGATTCCCGGGCCGCAGGACAAGAAGGTATCTTATTCATCGCCGATCAACCCCGGCCCGATAGGCCGGGCTATCACATTATCGGGCTTGCAGCCCTCGCCAAACCACACCGGCCCGATGATTGATCGTGCGTTCCCGCCCAATCCGAGGGCCGAAGGCCCGAAATTTGATAGCCCGGGCTGAAGGCCCGGGTAGACAATGTAACCCATTATTTTTCCAAGCCCTGAAGGGGCGCTCTTTCAGAGCTCAAATGTATTCATCGCCGATTAACCCCGGCCCGATAGGCCGGGCTATCACATTGTCGGGCTTTCAGCCCTCTTAAAGGGCACCCGAAGCGTCATTCCCACGCGTATCGTTCATCCAACGGCGCACCGTTTTTCGCGCAAAAACGGCGATACTCCGTTTGAAAATCTTCCTGACGATGGTGTTCCGGTTGGTTTCTGATATAACTCCGCACCGCCTCGATGTGCATCGGACTAACACTGAACTCCCCATAACCATTCTGCCAAGCAAAGCCCGCGTACCATGGATGCACCGTCTTTATCCATCGCGATGATCCTGTCTTGATCTGCTCCACGATCGTCGCCGGCGCATGGTTCTTCGATTGCCCGAAAAGCATGTGGATATGATCCCGCACGGAATTGATCTCGATGAGCTGAGAATTATGATTCTTGAGAACACCGGCGATGTAGGCGTGGAGTTCATTCCGTTCGGAATCTCTTATGAGTTGATGCCGCAACTTTGTGCTGAATACGAGGTGGACGACAATGTTTGCGAGGGATTGTGACATGGCATTTACGTTCTGTGCACATTTCAATACTGAACAAACTCAAGTCGTGAAAAGCCAAATCTTCAGGGCCGAAGGCCCGAAATTTGATAGCCCGGGCTGAAGGCCTGGGTAGGCAATGCAAACCGTTATTCTTCCAAGCCCTGAAGGGGCGCTCTTTCAGAGCTCAAATGTATTCATCGCCCATCGGACCCGGCCCGATAGGCCGGGCTATCACATTATCGGGCTTTCAGCCCTC
>CAYNZC010000103.1:0-8858 GCA_964401575.1 uncultured Verrucomicrobiota bacterium | reverse complement strand
ACCCGGCCCGATAGGCCGGGCTATCACATTATCGGGCTTTCAGCCCTCGCCAAAACACACCGGCCCGGTCATCGGTTATGCGCCCTTGCCAATCCACACCGGCCCGGCGATTGATCATGCGTTCCCGTGCAATCCGAGGGCCCGGTCGTTGGTTATGCGACCCTCGCTAATCCGAGGGCCGAAGGCCCGGGATTTGCCCGGTTATCATCTTCTCTTATGCTCTTGACCTGTGCCGGCAATCCCCCATACTTCGAATCCGTTAGGCACAGTTCATGTTTGCGCAATTCAAAAGCCTGTTTTCCAATGACATTGGAATAGACCTTGGGACCGCCAATTCCCTGGTTTATGTGCGTGATCGCGGGATCGTGCTGCGGGAACCTTCGGTGGTGGCCATCCAGGCCGGGACGACCAATGTGCTGGCCGTCGGCGAGGAGGCCAAGAGAATGCTTGGACGAACGCCCGGGAATATCGTGGCGATCCGTCCGATGAAGGATGGTGTCATCGCGGACTTTGAAATAACCGAAGCGATGCTGCGCCACTTCATCCAAAAGGTTCATTATCGCAAGCTTATAGCGCCACGAGTGGTGGTGGCTGTTCCTTCAGGGATCACAGAGGTTGAGAAACGGGCGGTGAAAGACTCCGCGACCCATGCCGGGGCGCGCGAGGTTTACCTGATAGAACAACCGATGGCCTCGGCCATTGGGGTTGGCCTGCCGGTGCATGAGCCTGCGGGCAATATGATCGTTGATATTGGCGGCGGCACATGCGAGATCGCAATTATCTCGCTGGCCGGCATCGTCTTCAGCCGAAGCCTGAGGGTGGGCGGAGACGAATTTGACGAGACGATCGTGGCGCACATGAAACGGGCCTACAACCTGATGATTGGAGAGCGCACAGCGGAGGAGATCAAGATACGCATTGGCTCCGCCTTTCCGCTGGAGCAGGAATTAACGATGGAAGTGAAGGGTCGCGATCTTGCGGCCGGATTGCCAAAAACACTCAATATCCGGTCCGAGGAAATTCGCGAGGCGCTGCAAGAGCCTCTTTCGAGCATATTGGAATCGGTCCGGATCACCCTTGAACGGTGTCCGCCCGAACTTTCGGCAGACCTGGTGGATAAAGGCATTGTCATGGCGGGCGGCGGCGCGCTGCTGCGCGGCATTGACCGCCTGGTCGCCGAGGAAACCGGCTTGCCGGTCCACATTGCTGACGATCCCTTATCCGCCGTGGCCGAAGGCACCGGCCGCGTTTTGCAAGAGCTTCAATTCCTTAAGAGGGTATCCTCGAACTCCAAGTAGTTTCTCTCCGAATCATCAGCAGCGGGCAGTCCTGAGGGACCGGCCCGCAGCGGCGCGTTTGCGCCGCCCGTCCGGGCGCGGACGGAATATAGATGAAATAAAACGTTGAAACGGCCTCAATATATTGTTTTGGGCCTGGTAGTTCTGACAACGCTGGTGATTTTAAATCTGCCCGGCCACGCGGCGGCGCGACTGAAGCTGACGATTGGCAGTGTTTTCCTGCCGCTGTTTGGCCTTGCGGACGCCTCCTCCGGCATTGCCGAACGCGCTGCGGACTCCGTGACGCCACGGGGCACCCTGGCCGGCGAAAGTAACCGCCTGCGCCGCGAAAACGAGCAATTGCGACTGCAGGCGATCCAACTCGAGGAAATGGCCCGGGAAAACCAACGCCTGCGCGACCTGGTCGGCTGGCAGCACAAGGCGCCCTGGAAATTGAAGCTCGCCAGCGTCGTCCTGCGCGACCCGGAAAACTGGTGGCGAACAGTCGAGATCGACCTGGGCTCACGCGACGGCATCCGGCCCAACATGCCCGTGCTCAGCACGGACGGCCTGGTGGGACGCGTCGTGGCGGTGAAACTCACCCGCTCCCAGGTGGTGCTCGTCGGGGACCCGAACTGCCGCGTATCCGCCCTGGTGCAGAATGAGGGCCGCGACACCGGCGTGATTGGCGCGTCCGGCCCGCTGGACGGCAAACTGGTCGAAATGAGCTACCTGTCCCGTCATGCGGATCTGAAACCCGGCCAGCGCGTGCTCACCAGCGGGTTGGGCGGCATCTTCCCAAGGGGCATCCCGATCGGCACGATCGTGGATTCGCAACTGGTGGAATACGGGCTTTACGTCATGGCGCGGGTGCGGCTCTCGGCAAATTTGAGCGCGCTCGAGGAAGTGTGGGTGCTGCTGCCATGAAATGGGTGGACGCCATGTTAATTGCGGGGGTGGCGGTGCTGGCCGTGTTTTGGGAGGCCTCTTTTGATGGAGTGCGTCTCCTGGCCGGCACGCAGGTGCACCTGCTGCCGCCGCTGATGGTTTACGCCGCGCTGCGGCGCGGCTTCGGGGCGGTGGTCCTGCTGGCGCTGGCGGGCGGGTTGCTCAAGGATTCGCTCTCGGCAAACCCCTTCGGCGCAAGCGTCCTGCCCCTGTTGGCGGCGGGAATCGCCATTTGCTGGAGGCGCGAGGTGATCTTCCAAAGCCAGGTGTTTGCCCAGGCGGTCCTGGGCGCGGCCGTTGGCGTGGCGGTGCCGTGCATGAAAATACTGCTGCTGCTCACCATGCGCGAAAGCCCCCTGCTCGGGTGGGGAACGATCTGGCAACTGGTTGTGGATGGCGCCGCCGGGGCGTTTCTCGCGCCCGCCTTCTTTTGTCTCTTCGAATGGATCGAGGACACTTTCATGTACCAGCCATCCGGCCCGGGGAGTTTCCGCCCGGACCGCGAGATCAGGAGGGGCCGGTAAATGCTGATATTCGACCAGCTAAAGAAAAATGACCCGGCGCTCAGGGCGCTGACGCTGGTGGTGCTCTCGGGCATGGGGATCCTGCTGGCGGGCTTGTGGTGGGTGCAGATTGTTTCCTACCGCGATTACCAGGCGCATCTCGAAACGCAATCGTTCCGAACCGTTCGCATCCCCGCGGTGCGCGGAAAAATTCTCGATGCCCGCGGGCGGGTGCTGGCGGAGAACCAGCCGGTTTACAACATCAGCCTTTATTTGGACGAGCTGCGCAGGCCCATTGACGCGCTCTACTTCAGGGATATGGCCGCGCTCCGCGAGGCCAGGGCGCGCGGCATGCAAGCGCGCGAAAAGGCCCTCGGAAGAAAGCTCACACGCCCGGAACGAAAAGAGTTCAGCGTCAGCCGCGCCGAAATGTCCCGCGTGAAACGCAACGCGCGCTATTCGGTCGCCAGCAACATCGTGGCGCAGGTCAGCGCGCGCATCGGACGCGAGCTGACACTTGACCGCGCGAATTTTGAACGGCACTACGAGACACGCCTTGCCCTGCCCTACCCGGTGCTCGCCAATATTGACCCGCTGCAGGTCGCGCGGTTCCAGGAAACCGCGACCAACCGCACCGGGGTGGACATCGAGATCCAATCCGTCCGCTTCTACCCGCACGAAACGCTGGCCGGGCACCTCCTCGGCGCCTTGCGGCGCGACGACAGCTCCGCCGTGGGCGAGGAGGCCTTTTTCTCGTATCGGCTGCCGGATTACAGGGGCGTGCTCGGGATCGAGGTCGGTTACGATGATTTTCTGCGCGGCAAAGCCGGCGCAAAGTCGGTCCTGGTGAACAACATGGGCTACCGGCAGACGGAGAACATCTGGAGTCCCGCCCAACCGGGCCACAATGTCCTGCTGACACTCGACATGGACATCCAGCGCGCCTCCGAGGAGGCATTACAGATCATGGGCCCCGGGACGCGCGGCGCCGCGGTGGTGCTGGATGTGAACAGTGGAGACATCCTGGCGCTGGTCTCCTCGCCCTTTGTAAATCCAAACGTGTTCGTTCACGGCTTCCCGCCCGGGGAACGGGAACGGCTGCAGGACACCAAACTGCGCGCCCAGATCAACCGCGCCACGCAGGAGAATTACGCGCCCGGCTCGATTTTCAAAATCGTCACCGGCCTGGCCGCCCTCGAACACGGGATCAGCCCCAACGAGCTTTACACCGTCCAACCGGATCCGCGCCGACCGAACGGAGGCGTGATTTATGTCGGCCGGCGCCCCATCGAGGACCAGGCGCCGCCCGGGCAATACAATTTCCGGCGAGCCCTGCTGAAATCGAGCAATGCATATTTCATCGACCGCGGCCTTCGCACAGGAATCGAGGCCATCATCCAGCTTGCGCAGCAGTTTCATCTCGGCGAACGGACGGGCCTGCCGACACGACAGGAAACGGGGGGAATTTTTCCCACACTGCAAACCGTGCGCGCCGGGTGGTCGGAGGGCGACACGGCAAACATCTGTTTCGGCCAGGGGCGCATGGCCGTGACGCCGCTGCAGATGGCGCTGATGACGGCAGCGGTGGCCAACGGCGGAACCGTGCTGTGGCCCCGGCTGGTGCGCCGCATCGAACCGGGGGACACCACCACCGGCGCAACCACACTGATAACGGAACCGGGCCGCGTGCGCTCGCGGCTCAATGTCCGCCCCGAGCACCTGGCAACCATCCGCGCGGCCATGCTCGCGGATGTCGAGGATCCGGAGGGCACCGGGCGCAGCGCCGCGCTGCCCGGGCTGAGAATTTCCGGCAAGACAGGCACGGCGCAGGTGACCAACGAGCGGGGCAACGTGGTGGACCTGACAACCTGGTTCGTTTCCTTCGCCCCGTTTGATTCACCGCGCTACGCGATGGTCGTCATGATCGAAAGTGGCGGCTCCGGCGGCGGAACCTGCGCGCCCATCGCGAGAAAAATTTACGAGGCCATCCAGGAGCGGGATCGCACGGATCTCATGAAAACCGCGCTCGTCGCGGGAGGAAGGAGAGGCGGCTGATGTTTGCACCGATCGGCATGGAAAAACAGGGGCGGCTGGACAAGCTGCAGATCGCGGCCATTGGAGGGCTGATGCTGATCGGCGCCGCATTCGTGTATAGCGCCACGATGGTCAGCGACAGCGCGGCGGCGGAGGTCTGGTTCAAGCAAAGCTGGTTCCGGCAGATCCTGTGGTACGCGCTCGGGGCGGCGGCGGGCGCCACGGTCTGCGTGATGGATTACCGCTCCGTCTCGCGATACGCCTTTGTCATTTACTGGCTGGCCATTCTGCTCCTGGTGGCGGTGCTCATTCCCGGCATCGGCTCGATACGTTTTGGCGCGCGGCGATGGATTGACCTTGGATTGCTGCAATTCCAGCCATCCGAGTTTGCCAAGCTGGCGATGATCCTGGTCATGGGGCATTTCCTGAGCCGCCCGGCGGACGAGCTGCGGCAGCCGCGCAATTTCTTCAAAGCGCTCGGGCTCATGGCCCTGCCCTTTGTGCTCATCATGAAGGAACCGGACCTGGGCTCCGCGCTGGTGATGATCCCGCCGGGCATCATGATGTTGTACGTAGCCGGCACGCCTCCCAGGTTCCTCATCCGCCTGCTCTGCCTTGTCGGCGCGCTCGGGGCGCTGTTCCTGGTGGATGTGCTGTTTGCGCCGCCGCACTGGCAGATCAAACTCGAGGATTACCAGAAACGCCGGCTGCTTGTTTACTTTGGCGTCGAGGAGGAGATCCCCAAAGGCCTGTCGCGCGCTGACCAGGCCCGCTTCAGGCAGCGCCAGGCCGATTATTCCCACAACATGCGCCAGGCGCTGATTTCCGTGGGCTCGGGCGGGCTGACCGGCAAGGGCTGGCGCGACGGCACCCAGAACGCCCTCGGGTACCTGCCGAGGTCCGTGGCGCACAATGATTTCATTTTCTCCGTGATTGCCGAGGAGAAAGGATTCGCAGGCAGCGTGGTTGTGATCACGCTTTACGGCGTGGTGCTCCTGACGGGCGTCAGGATCGCCGGCCAGGCGCGCGATCGCCTGGGCAGACTCCTGGCCGTGGGAGTGGTAACACTCCTCTTCAGCCATGTGTTCATCAATATCGGCATGAATATCCGGTTGATGCCCGTTACGGGCGTGCCACTGCCGCTGCTTTCCTACGGCGGATCATCAGTGCTCAGCTCGCTGATCGCGATCGGCATCCTTCAAAACGTTTATTTCTACCGCAAAAGCTATTAGCAACAAACCATCCATCATTAATTATGAGTGACAGAAACTTTTCACGCAGACGCCGGGGCGGCATGCGATTCCGCCCATCCGGCGGGCTTGGGCATGTGCAACGCCCGGACAAGGAAGCGACACAGGCGCGCATCGAGGCAACCGAGGATCACGCGGTTCACGACAGCGTCTATGAGCACCGGCATGCGCACGAAATCGAACGCGCCGAAAACATCGCCGCCGGCCTGCCGGCCGAGGGCGTGCCGGCGCACGAACCCGCACCCGGCAAAAGGGATTTCAGAAAGCCGAACATCGAGCCTCCCGCCCCGGCGGAGAAACCTTTCGAGCCGGTGCGCATCGCCGAGCCATCGCGCGGCATCGTGGATTCCATCCGGGCCGCCGCCACCAACCTCGTCAAAAAGGTCCAGCGGCTGATCAAGCCGGTGAAAAAGGTCCACAAGGAGGTGGTCATCAATGCCGAAACTCTCGAGACACGCGTGGCCGTCCTCGAGGAAGGGCGCCTCGAGGAGTTCAACATCGAGCGCACCACCGAGGAACGCCTCGTCGGCAGCATCTTCAAGGGCAAAGTCCGCAATCTCGAGGACGGCCTCAAGGCGGCGTTTGTTGATATCGGGTTCGAGAAAAACGCTTTTCTGCATTATTGGGACATCGTGCCGAGCACCTTCGACAGCGGCGTGGAAATCGTCGAGCGCGAGAACAAGCGCCGCGATCGCCCGAAAATCACACAGAAGGATATCCCCCGCGTTTACCCGCCCGGCAGCGACATCATCGTGCAGGTCACCAAGGGCCCCATCGGCACCAAGGGACCCCGCGTTACCACCAACGTCGTCCTGCCCGGACGCTACCTCGTGCTGCTGCCCAATTCCGACCAGAGCGGCATTTCCCGCAAGATCGAGAATCAACAGGAGCGCCAGCGCCTCAAGAAAATCCTGCGCGAACTGGCCATCCCGGACGGGATGGGCGTGATTATGCGCACCGTTGGCGAAGGACAGCAGAAGCGATACTTCGTCCGGGACCTGGCGCTGCTGCTCGAGGAATGGCACGACATCCAGGAACGCATCAAGAAACAATCCTCCGCCACCTGCGTGTTCCAGGAACCGGACCTGATCGAGCGCACCGTGCGCGACTTTTTGACGGAGGACGTCGAACGCATCGTGGTGGACAGCCAGCCCGCGCACGACCGGATGCGGGACATGATCACCCGCATATCGCGCAGGGCCGCCAACAAAATCAAGGTGTATAGCGAGCCGCAGCCGATCTTCGACCGGTTCGGCATCACGCGCCAGCTCGAAAACGCCTTCACCCGCCAGGTGCACCTCAAGAGCGGCGGCTACATCGTCGTGGACGAAACGGAAGCGCTCGTGGCGATCGATGTGAACACAGGCCGCCACAAAGGCGGCAAGGACCAGGAATCGGCCATCCTCAAGGTAAACCTCGAGGCCGCGGAGGAAATCGCCCGGCAGTTGCGCTTGCGCAACATGGGCGGCCTGATCGTGCTCGATTTCATTGACATGAAGTCGCGCCGGGACCAGCAGCAGGTCTATCAGAAGATGAAAGAAGGCTTGCGGCGGGACAAAGCCAAGACACACGTCCTCCCCATTTCGCAGCTCGGCCTCATGGAAATGACCCGCCAGCGCCATTCGGAAAGCGTGCACGACGCGGTCTATGACGATTGCCCCTACTGCAAAGGCAGAGGCCGGGTGAAGAGCGCCATCACCATGAGCGTCGAGATCCAGCGCAAGCTGGGCGAAATCCTCAAAAAACGATCGAGGGACGAGTCGGATTTCCAGCTCCGCATCGTGGTCCACCCCAGCATCCTCGAACGCCTGCGCACCGAGGACGAAAAGTTGCTGATCGAAATGGAAAAACGCTACTTCGGCAAGCTCTCGTTCCGCGCGGATACCGCGCTGCATGCCGAACAGTTCAAGATCGTGAATGTGACCACCGGCGAGGAGCTCGCCAGCGTGAACACGCAAACCCAGGCGTAACAGGGACTCCCGGACACGGGGGATGCATCACCAGGGTGATGCCCCCTTCCAGGCAACATCGAGTGTGGCAGGACGCGCTGTTTGAGCCCCTGCCGCACAAACAAAAGATTGGAATCCTTCGCACAGGGCGTATCCTGTGCGGCACATTTTTATTTTATGGCAAAGAAAGCAAAGAAACACGTACGCAGCAGAGAAGACATCTCCGAAATGCCGGATTGGCTGAAGGAGAAGCATTGTCCGCACAAGAAGCAATATATGGCTGGCAAGCGGATCATGCCGAAGAACATTACCGGGAGGGAGAAGCTCACCTACCTGGTGGATGAAGTATTCCTGGCTTACAACTCCGCGCGCCTGCGCGAAGCCTGCCAGTTGTTCAGCACCAGGATGCTCGAACCGGATGTAACCATCGGTATGACCCTGTCCGGCGCGCTCACACCAGCCGGCCTGGGCTGCTCCAGCGTCATCCCGCTCATCAAAGCCGGGTTCGTTGATTGGATCGTGGCCACAGGCGCAAACCTGTACCACGACATGCATTTCGCCCTGAACTACCCCGTCCACGCCGGCAGCTTCAAGTTCGACGACACGGACCTGCGCGACAACGACCTGGTGCGCATCTACGACGTTGTCATCCCCTACTCCGACGCCCTCATGGCCACGGACGACATTCTGCGCGAGATCCTCATTCAGCCCGAGTTCCAGAAGGAGATGGGCACGGCCGAGCTGCATTACCTGCTGGGCAAGTATTGCGCCGAATGGGAACGCAAAAACAAACTGCGCGATGTCTCCGTGCTCGCCGCGGCTTACCGCGCCGGAGTGCCCTGCTACACTTCGTCCCCGGGCGATTCCACGATCGGCATGAACGTGGCCGGCGTCGAA
>CAYNZC010000102.1:0-14769 GCA_964401575.1 uncultured Verrucomicrobiota bacterium | reverse complement strand
GCAGGCTGGAAGCCTGCGATACAGCAGACTCGGAGGTCTGCGCTACGATTGAGTTCACGGACCTGGGGGCAGGACGGCGCGGAACCCGATGAAGTCGTGCCTGCTCGCCGGGCCGCCGCTCCGGCTCAGAAGGTGTGAGATATGCGGGCTAATCGTTCAGATCGAAGAACGAGTGGTATGGCTTGGGCTGCCAGATTTTCTGGAAAGCCACGCGTTCCGCGTGGCCATCGAGCAACGTGACATTGGCTCCCATGTTGTGGACCGTGGGCCGGGCATGGTTGTAGGGCGGGTAGCTGGAGCCCGAGTCGAGCACTCCATCGCCATCGGCATCCATTGTGAAGGGCACAAACTTCGGCGAAAACAGGTAGTAACCTTCGACGTCCATGAACACGAGGGCATCAGCCGGCTTGGAAACGCTCGAGCCGCGAAGCGCGGGCAAATAAACGCCGGTGGTTCTTTCGAAGCGGTAGTAAAAAGGCGCCGAGGCCGGCACGGTGCGCGAGCCGTAATTGACGCCGATCCAGCAATTCCAATTCGTGGCGTTCCAGGATTTTTTATGCGGCGGTGCTCCGTAGGAGCCGCCCGGGCACTTTCGCAGCTCGGTCTTTTGAACGGTGGAATCGGCCTGGCTGGTCGAGGCCTTGGCGACGTAAGGCGCCAGAAACTCGAATACATACGGGTCCGTGTCTTGCGTGTCGAACGCTTCCGCGAAGAAGGGGAGGCAGTCGCTGTTATCGTCGCGGTACATCTGGAGGGCCATGCCCCAATTCCGCTGGTTCGAGAGACACCGGGCCTGCTGCGCCTTTGACTTCGCCTTGGCCAGCGCCGGGAGAAGCATCGCCGCGAGAATGGCGATAATGGCGATGACGACCAGCAGCTCAATCAGAGTGAATCCCTGCGCCATCGCCGCGCGCGAGTCCAGTAACCCGTTTTTTCCAGTTTTGGCCATAAATCGAGTGTCTTCCGCTTATCCTAAAATGGAAGCTGCGCAAAACGTTGTCAAGGCGGAGGAAACGCGGAAAATCGGCGTTGCCGGTTTTTTTGCGATGCCGGGATTCTATTGTGGTTTGGCCAGCGTTGCATCCATGCCGCGCTTTCCCCCGGGCGCGGAGCATATAATCCTTGCGAGAGTGCGGGGCTTTACTTTACAACGCGATCATGTCCGACAAAAGCCGGAGACCCAGGAAGAGCGGCGTGAGAGGCTTTCATCTGGAAGCGTTTCTCAAGGAGAGCACCGCCGCGGTGGACAAAGCGCTCGACAGATTTCTGCCGAAAGCGACAACGAAGCCTGCGACCATTCACAAGGCGATGCGGTACTCGCTGTTTGCCGGGGGCAAGCGGATGCGGCCGGCGCTGTGCCTGGCGGCGGCCCGCGCGGTTGGCGGGAGCATCGAACCGGCGCTGCCGCTGGCCTGCGCGGTGGAGTGCATCCACACCTACTCGCTGGTCCATGATGACCTGCCGGCGATGGACGACGACGACACGCGCCGCGGAAAGCCGACCAGCCACAAAGTGTTCGGCGAGGGGATTGCAGTGCTGGCCGGGGATGCGCTGCTCACGCAGGCGTTCGAGATTGCCGCCCGGGCAAAGGGATGGGCGCGCTACCCGCATCGGACGATTGTGCTCGAGCTGGCCCGGGCCGCAGGCTCGCTGCAGCTCATTGCCGGCCAGGTGGCGGACCTCGAGGCTGAGGGACGAAAAGTTTCCGCGCCCGAGTTGAAATACATTCACGAACGCAAGACCTCGGCGCTGCTGTGCTGCTCGACGCGACTCGGGGGCATGAGCGCCAATTGCACCCCGGCGCAACTCGAGGCGCTGACCCGGTTCGGGTATAACGTGGGCCTGGCGTTTCAAGTGATTGATGACATCCTGGATGTGACGCAAACCTCCGAGAAACTAGGAAAGACGGCGGGCAAAGACATCAAGGCGCAAAAGGCCACCTACCCGTCCATTGTCGGGCTGGAACGATCGCGGGAGATTGCGGCTGCACTGACCCGGCGCGCCTTTGCGGCGCTCGAGCCGTTCCAGGGCAAAGCGGCGGCGCTCGAGGGCCTGGCGGACTACCTTCTCAATCGGGACCACTAGCCGGTTGGCGGGGGCACGGAAGGGATTTGAAGATTGGCTTGAGCTGTTTTAGGATCGGCCCATGAGAATTGCCTGCGCGCTTTCGTTACTGATGGCTTTGTGTCTTTGCGGGTGTGCCCGCAGTTATGTGATCACCTTGCACAACGGCACCAGGCTGACTGCGGCAAGCAAACCGCGGCTCAAAGAGGGATACTACGTGTTCAAGGACGCGCGCGGCAACCCGGCCTCTGTTTCGGCGGGAAGGGTGCGGGAGGTCGCGCCTGCGGGGATGGCCAGCGAGGTCAACACCAGTCCGTTCAAGACCGTTCCCGGGCGGTGATAAATTTCTCGATGTACTTCCCGATCAGGTCCGCCTCGAGGTTCACCGCATCGCCCACTTTCCGCTCCTGCAGCGCCGTGATTTCAAACGTGTGCGGGATGATCCAGATGCGAAAATACTTCTTGCGCACGCCGGCCACCGTGAGACTGATGCCATCCACGGCCACCGAACCTTTGTGAACGATGTAGCGCATGACCTCCCGAGGCGCGGAGATATCCAGAACGTGATCCTGCCCCTGGCGTTCCCAGCGGATAATGCGGCCCACGCCGTCAATGTGACCGGTCACGAAATGCCCGCCGAAATTGCCGTCCGCCCGCAACGGCCGTTCGAGATTCACCAGCGAACCCTCGCGCGCGAACTGGAGGTTGGTGCGAACCCACGTTTCCTTGAGCAAATCGAACCGGGCTGTGAGCGCCGTTCTCGTGCCCCCGAGCTTCACGACCGTAAGGCAGCACCCGTTCACCGCCAGGCTGTCCCCGACCTTTAAGCCCCGCCCGGTCTTGCCGATCTGAACCGTGAGCTCGATGGATTTTGCCGCGGGCCGGATGGCCCGAACTTTGCCCGTTTCCTCGACGATGCCTGTGAACATACGCTTAGAAAAGACTGCCGGCGACGAGGCCGATGATGCTTAGCGGCCCCTGGTCTTCGAGGCCTTCGGTGGCCTTATCGAGTTTCTGGAGGGACATCTTCGCGTTCTTGTAGAACTCCTGGTCGTTGAGCAGTTTCCCCACGGTGCCCTGGCCCTGGTTCATCTTCTGGAGGATCTCGCGCAGGCTGGTCATCGAGGCGGTCGTCTCGCGGTAGAGCGCTTCGTCATTGAGCAGCAGGCCCACCGTGCCCTGACCCGAGTTCACACGATCGACCACCTGGTTTGCATTCGCGATCACCCGCCGGGTATCTTCCAGGGCAAGCTGAATATCGCCGCTGAGTTGCTGCAGGTTCGTCACGGTGGCCAGTGTGGAGTTGTAGAGCGTGTCGTCGTAGATGAGCTTTCCGACGGTGCCCTTGCCTTCGGAAACCTGCTTTGTGATCGAGTTGATGTTTCCGATGGTCGCCGTGAGCGGCACCTGGTTTGCCTTCAGGAAATCCGTGAACGGCCCGAGCAGGTTGTCAATTTTCTCGCCCGTAAAACTCTTGGTGAGGTTCTCGACGCCGGTGGCCACGTTGTCGATTTTCTTCATCATGGCGCTGAGATCCGGCTGCTCGGCGCTGGCGAGCAACGAATCATTCGAGGCCTTTGGCGCGGAGGGACTGCCGAAATCAATCGAAACATAGTTCTGCCCCATCAACCCAGCGAATTTTACCGTGGCCACGCTGTCCGTTTTGACGGGAGCGTCATAATTGAGCTTCATGCGCACCAGCACGCTGTTGTTCGTGATGCCGATGGAGTGAACCCGTCCGATGTCCACACCCGCCATCTTGACGCGGTCGCCCGGCTTGAGTTCCTGGACCGTTGCGAAGGCGGCGTTGATGCGGTAACCGGCCTTGAACCGGTCGAAGCCTCCGAGGATTTCGAGAATGAAGACAGCGGCGATCACGGCGAACGCCACGAAGATGCCAAGGCGGGTTTCAAGTGTGTTTCGCATAATAAAAAAATATCATGTTGGTTGATGGTTCGCGCGGCGTTTGTGAAAGTCCGCTTCCAGAAATTCCCGCACCCTGGGATCCGGGCTCTGCCGCACCTGCTCGGGCGTCCCGATCGCGCCGATGCTTCCGCCAATGATGACGGCGATCCTGTTGGCGATGCCCAGCGCAAGGTCGCGGTCGTGCGACACCACGATCGAGGTGACGTGGATGCGGCGATTGAGCCGCACGATCTCCTCCGCGACCATGACCGCCGAAATCGGGTCCAGCTCGCTGGTGGGCTCGTCGTAAAGCAGGACCTGCGGCTCGATGACCAGGGCGCGGGCGATGGCCACCCGCTTTCTCATGCCGCCGGAAAGTTCGCCCGGCATTTTTTCCTCGGTCCCCTTGAGGCCGACCACTTCAAGTTTTTCGGCGACAATGCGGCGGATCTCCTCGGGCGTATTGGTCTGGTGTTCGGAAAGGTAAAGCCCGACGTTTTCGCCGACAGTCAGGGAATTGAGCAGGGCGCCGGATTGAAAAACCATGGCCATGCGATATTTGCTCATCGCCTCGCCGGAAAGCGCGGGTTCGCCGTTGATGCGAATTTCTCCTTTGTCCGGGTCTTCAAGGCCGATCAGGTGTTTGAGCAGAACCGTTTTGCCGCTGCCGCTCGGCCCCATGATCACGAAGATCTCCCCGGGGTGAACCTCGAAGCTGATGTCCTTGAGCACCTCCAGGGAGCCGAAGCTCCTGCAAAGGCCGCGGACCTCGAGACTCAGGCCGTGATGATTGTTTTCGGGCGCGTTCATCATTTCAGCAGCAGCCGTGTGAGCAGGTAATCGATAATGACGATCAGGACGATCGAATTGACCACGGCCTTGGTGACCGAGCGTCCGATGCCGCGCGGTCCGCCGCGTGTTGTGAGGCCCTGGTGGCAGGAAACCGCGCCAATAATGCAGGCGAAAACGAAACTCTTGAACACGCCGTTGAGCACATCCTTGAATGCCACAATCTGCGCAAGACTGGTGAAGAACGAGTCGAATGGAATATCAATCCGGTGGTTCACCGTCGCCACAATCGCCCCGCCCAGCCACGCCACCAGGATCGAAAAAAGCACCAGCAACGGCAGCGCAAATGCCATGGCAAGAATCCGCGGCAGCACGAGGTAATGGATCGGGTTGATGTTCATTGTCCGAAGGGCGTCGATTTCCTGGTAAACCTGCATCGAGCCGATCTCGGCGGCCATGGCGGAGCCGATTCTTCCGGCAATCAAAATGGACATCAGCACCGGCGCTAGCTCCTTGCAAACCGCGATGCCCACCACCCCGGCGACGGCGCTGGCCAGTCCGCGCTCGACCAGCACAGGGCCTGTTTGCAGGGAGATGACCGCGCCAATGAAAAACGAAAGAATGCACACCATGAGCAGGCTGGCATTGCCAATCTCGAATATCTGCTCGAAAACCTTCCGCCGCTGCCGCCACGTCGCCGGCAGAGACGCCAGCGTGCGCCAGAACAGAAGCACCATTTCTCCTACATTTTGAAACATATTACCGCTCGTTCCCTTTCTCGAGCGCGGGTCGTTCGCCTTGCGCCTTCCCGCCCCGCGCGCCGCTCAAGGGGATGTGGAACAGCCGCACCTGTTTTCCCCCGGCATCCTTTACATACCGGTAAAGGCCGAAAAGGAGCGAGGTTTTTCTCGAATCGGGCGTCACGTCGCGCCGGTAAAGATTCCAAAGCAGGGACTGGCTGGAGGCGCCCGTCTGCGGGTTGTGCTCGCTGCGCCATGCGGACCACAGGGGGGAATAATTCCTCTCGATGCTCTTGTTGTTGGCCAGCAAGGGCTCGAGCGGGGCAAAAACCTGGAGCCGCCGGTTCCCGTTAAAGTCCTGCCGGGTGGTGAACAGGGGCCACAAGTCCATCCGCTTGCGCGTTGCGCCGGTTTCCTTGTTTTTTTCAGCAATGTTTGAATACAGGAAGAACAGCACACGCTCGCGCCGCCGCTCTACCGAGGGCAGGCGCAGTATGTTCTCGCGCCAGAGCACCCAGCCGTAGGAGCGGTTCTCGTGCGTGGCGGTCTTTCCATGACTGTAAAACGGCAGCACGCGATTCAACTGCTTGCCCTCGCCGCGCGCAAAGGCCACAAACGGCCAGGGCCCCTGCCATTCGCGGTATTTCTTTCCGCGATCATGGATCTTTGTGAAGAACGGCCACAGGACGGTGGTCGAGTCGCGCCGCGCGGACCGCAGGATGGCATAAGCGGGCAGCAAACCGTGCGCGTGCATGGCGTTTGTGGTCTCCAGTTCGTTGTGCTGGTTGTAATACAGCGGCCACGCCGCGAACCACCGGTCATGGCCTCCAATCAGCACCGCATCGCCGAACCCGTTCGTCGTGTAGGTCACGCTTTTGGATTGATGGCCCAGCACAGGCCAGAATTGCCAGCCGCTCAGGTTGTCCCCCTCGCGCACATGGAAAAACGGGAACAGGTAGTTCCGCGTATAGACATCTTTCTTCCATGAATCGAGGTAAAGAGGGAAAGCCACAAAGAAAATCTCGTCACGCGAGAATCGCCGCTTCAAATGCCCGTAAAAAGGCAGCACCGCCCGGTAATTCTCGTTCGTATCGGACGATTTCTGCGAAAAGATGACCGGGAACAGCGTGAAACGGTCGCGGTTTGTTTCTGTTTGGGTGGCGCCCCCCGCAAAGCTCAGCAGTTGCATGATTTGCAGGCGGTATTGATCCCCAAAACGATCGTAGGTCAGCAGCGGGTACAGGAAATCAAACTCGGCGTATTCCAGCTCCGGATCCTCCGTTTTGCTGAAGAGCGGGGGAACGGCGCGAGTCTGCTGCGATTCGCTTTGTTGCTCGTAATAGAACGGGCCGAGCGCTTCAAGCCGCTCGCCCGGCGCCAGGGTCAGAGGAAACTCGTCCAGAAGCGGGCCGAAATCAAAGGCATGGCCGCTGATGTGTAGAATCAGCAGTCCTGCCAGTACAATCCGCCTTGCGACTTGGGCGTTCAAAGAGGCCTCCAAAGTAAGTCGCCCACGCCGAACCGGTCAAGCGGGGAAGGAACCCGTGATTCCCGCATCGGAGCGCGCGCGGCAGCGCCACGATGGAACCCGCGCCACGGATTGCGGTCAGGATCCCTTCGTCACCACTCTCGGCGGCAAAGAACGGTAATCGCCCGGACCCGCTGCGGGGGCTTTGAACTGGTCGGCGTTGTAGGAACTGCGGACCATGGGGGCGCTGGCCACGTACGAGAATCCCATCTCGGACGCCCGGCGGCCATACGCGGCGAAACGCTCCGGGGTGACGTATTCGACCACTTGCAGATGCTTGAGCGTGGGCTGCAGGTACTGGCCGAGGGTGAAGATGTCGCAACCGGCGGCGCGGAGGTCGGTCATGGCCTGGAAGATTTCCTCTTCTCTTTCGCCGAGGCCGAGCATAAGGCCGGACTTGGTATAGATGGCCGGGCCCATCCGTTCTTTTACTTTTCGCAGCACGCTCAGCGAACGCTCGTATGTGGCCCTCGATCGGACGGTTGGGGTGAGCCGGCGCACCGTCTCGAGATTGTGGTTGAAGATGTGGGGCCTGGCTTCGAGCACGTCGTTGATGGCCGCATCCTTGTCGTTGAAATCAGGCGTGAGCACCTCGATGACCGTTTCCGGACACAATTTTCGCACCGCCTCGATGGTGCGGCGAAAGTGATTCGCGCCGCCATCAGCAAGATCGTCTCGCGCAACGCTGGTGATGACCACATGGCGCAGGCCCATCCGTTGCGTGGCCTGGCCGACGCGGGCCGGCTCATCAGGGTCCAGCGGCATGGGCTTTGCCGTGCTGACAGCGCAGAAACCGCATGCCCGCGTGCAGCGTTCGCCTGCGATCATGAACGTGGCCGTGCCCTTGCTCCAGCATTCCCAGTGGTTGGGGCACATGGCGCTCTGGCAGACGGTGTTGAGCCGCAGCTCGCGCAGGAGCGCGCGCGTTTGGGCAAAGTGGTCCGAGGTCGGAAGATTAAAGCGCAACCACTCGGGTATGCGCGGGCGGACGGGCGCGCCCGGAAATGTTGCTTCAGGCATGCCGTTTTTCCAGTCTTTCCCAGAACTCAGCAAGCTGGTCCGGGCCAAAATCCGCAAGGACTTCCCCATCCACATCAATGACCGGCGCCAATTCCTGGTCGGAAATCCGGATCATTTCGTCGTAAGCCGCTTCGTCGGAAATCACATCCACTTTTTCGTAATCCACCCCGCGGTCATCAAGCCATTTCATGGCCTTATGACACCACCCGCAATACGGTTTAATAAATAGGCGAATCCGTTTCGGTTTCACACACGTATAAGGTGCGCGAGTTGCGGAATTTTTCAAACGGAAGTTTATGGCCGCACGCCCGTTTTTCGTGGTTTTTGGCCTGGTGCGGCTGCGTTTTAGAGGAAAATCTCAAGCCAGGATGCGAAGATGACGGAAAATGAGATGTGCGAGGTCAGTGGCGAAAACGCCACCCGAGCAGCATCAATCCCGCGGCCAGCAATGCTCGCATGCCCGGCTCGGGCACCACGTAGGTGTACGTCAGACCAACGTTGCCCCGAAGCGTGATATAGGGGTAGCTGGCCACCTGAATGTTAGGGTTATCGTAGCACGAAGCACCCGCGCCTAAAACCACCGCCGAGACAGTCACCGGGTCCGTGCCTGTGAAGAAGGCCAGGTCCCCGGGCGCCGAGGTCCGGGTGTATGGGGGTTTGGTGATGCTCCTGGTCCCGCTGCACCCACCTCCGGTGTTTGCCCCGACGGTGCCGGTGACGTTGTAGCTCTCAACGTCGTACGCCGACATGGCAGTCCCGGGCACACTGAGGTAAAGCGTCGTATAAAAGCTAAGCGTGTAACTCGTAGCCGGCCCGACGTTATAAAACGTCTGCCAATAGGAAAAGTTGCCGGTCAGAGTGAGCTGAATATCCGTGAGCTGGCCCATGGCGGGGTTAAAGCGGGGAAACAAAACGCTACCGCCTGAGGTGGGCGCCGAGTGGTAAAACGTGCCGGCATCTGCGGTCTGAAGACCCGGTCCAACAAGGATGCCGATGGCAACTGCCAAGGCTCTTTTCGCATTCATAAATCGACCTTTCCATGCGACAGAAACATTTCCGCCGAGAGACTGGTGCGTTGTGGTATTGATGAGCCAAGAATGCGCGGCTGAAGGTGGTTTGTCAAGACATCCCTGACGGCTGCTGGAGCTCCGGTCGGGGTCTTGACGCTAGCCAAATTCAGCCATAGTCTTCCGCCATGAAACCTGCTGCTGTTGGACGGGCGTCCAAACGAATGTTATGACCAATCTCACATTTCGGCGGGTGCTGCTCATGGCGGCCTTTTTGGTTATGGCTGGCGTCATCGTCCACCAGCGGTTGCAGATAACAGGATTGCAAGCGGACCTTCGAGACGTGCATGCGAGCCGTGCCAGGCTCCTCTTGCGCCCCGGTCCCGCGCTGCCGGTGAGGCTTACCGATGAAGAGTTCCGGTTGGTGCTTAAGTCGTTGGAAACCAGAGAGGGTGCAGATCTGCTGAAGGAATCGTCTGTGAGTCGAAGCAGCTTCTGGCCCGTGAACACAACCATCCTGAAGAGCGTGGAATGACAGCCCGGCTTGATCAACCGGGTCCGCCGGGATCGGCGGACCGCGTCAGCGTGCAATGAAGGCCTACTCGCAATACATTGGACTGGCGCTTGGCGTTTTGGCTGCGGTGCCATGCGCTATTGTGGCGGTCGCGGCCGCAGGGGGCGGACATGGTTCATATTTTCCCGCGAGGCTGTTGTTCCCATTCTCCATGCTGTCCACGCTCTTATCTCTCCCTATCTCTGCACCTTTCATCCTGGTGGCTTTGCTCCAGTTTCCCGCGTATGGTTTTGTGCTGGGCTATTGCCATAAGATGGCTTGCTTCAAGCGCGGGTTGCTCGCCCTGACCGCCGCCCATGTCATAGCGGTAATGCTCAGTTTAATCTTTCCGAACAGCAATTTTCCCAATCGTTTTGGTTTCGCTAACAAGCGCTCCGCGCTGGACCCCCGGATGGAGATCTGTTTGCAGATCGAAACTCGCTGCCCGGGCGCCAATGAGGGCGAGCTTTGGACTCCCAAGTGATGTCTCGGTCTCGTCATACTGACCCAAAGTGGCGTATCGCCGCCAGAAAGGCGAAGGTCGATCACGCCGGCCAACCGGTGCTTCCGCGCATTATCGAGAGGACACCGCGGATCGGTGACGTTCATCCTGTGTCGGGGAAAACTCTCCTCAGAATGCTCGGACGGCTTCCGCTGGAGCTTTGGCATGGCCTGAAGCGTATTGAACTCCGCCCGAGACAGGGAGAGGTCGGGATGCCATTCGCCAGTTACAGCCGCTCCGCTAAGATCATTCGCATGTTCTCTCTTCCAGAGGTTCTGGAGTTGGAGTCCATCCCTCAATTTGACCTGATGCTCATGGAAGGTTCAGACGCCCGGATTGAAAAGACAGAGACCGGACTCCGAGTGCATTGGGACGATCCTCGCGGAATGGGTTTTTGGTTCTTTTACAGTGTGTTCGTCCATGAACTCGGACACCACCACCGAATCCAGTATCCGGCAAAGAGAGGTCTCCCGCACCGTCGGCGGGAGGAAGAGTTCCTCGCAGACCGATACTGCTACTGGGTAGTTGCTGGTCGGATGTCGCGCCGGAAGTACCCGAAGAGAGTCGAACCCTGAAGTGTATTGCTGCGGCGCGCATCGGGAGTCTGGGCCGGAACATGCCTCGGAATAATTAATGCCCGTGGCGGTTGCTGTTCGGATGCGACGCAAAACGCCCGGCGCCACATGGCGCGGGAACGCTGCGGGAAATCTGATTCACAACTGGAGGTAGAAAAGCTGTGTTTTAGAAGAAAATCTCACGCCAGGACGCAAAGATGACAGAGAGCATGTTCGAGTGTTGGTTGTCCAGGTTTTGGTGCTTTTCATGCACGGGGATCGTATTAGATTGAGGGCGTCATGAGCACACCCCAATTCTTTCGGACGATCGTCCTTGCTGCCAGCTTGGTTCTGCTGGCCAGCGCCAAAGGGGAGCTCATCGTTTACGATGGTTTTGACTATCCTCACGGCTCATCACTGCAGGGAAACGGCCATGACGGGTATTACTGGGGCACAAATCGTTGGTTGAAGCATTATGCGACCTCGGATTGGCTCGTGTTTCCCGGCAGCCTGGCGCATCCTTGGATCCCCACAACAGGCTCTCATATCGCAGAAACCAACAACACCCATGGCGCTGACTACGAGCGGAAAATCGCGACTTTCGTCCTCGGAGATGGTGAATCCGTATGGTTCAGCTTTTTGGTCAAGGTTACCCAAGGCGCAACGTGGAACTTGTTTTTCAGTTCCTCAGGCCTGAACGAAAGCAAATTCGGCGTCAGGGCTGACTATGTGAACTACAACATCCGCGCACTTATCGGCACCGGTTACAACGGAAGTGCTGATGTTGCTTTTCTTGGGCAGAACGTTACTCGGCTGGTCGTTGGACGCTATCGTTATTCCGCACCGGATGTGGAGCAGCTTGATTTGTGGGTCGATCCCAACCCTCTTTACGAGCCGCTGCCGGGAGGCTCCAGCACCACCAATCACATCGTCCATTTCCGTCAGCTTGATGTCGAGCCGGACCGGATTGACAGCGTGTTGCTGGCCGACCGATCCCTTGGCTCCCTGGCTTTTGACGAGCTGCGGGTTGGAACGACTTGGACGGATGTGATCTCTCGCGCCGTGGACGCAGTGGCCATCAACAGGATCGACGTGGCCGGGAACGAAGTCACTTTGAGTCTGGACCGGCTCACGCCCGGAGCGACGACAACAGTCCAGCGCGCAACTCAACTTCTCTCGCCTCCGGCCTGGGTGAACGCGGGTTCTTTTGTTCCCACGGTGCGCTCTACGAATTGGGCAGAAGCTCGGCCGTTGGGGAGCGGCTGTTTTTATCGTGTTCACACAAGATGAATAAAGCTAAATTTCCGTGGCGGTAGCTGTTCGGATGCGACGCAAAACGCCCGGCGCCACATGGCGCGGGAACGCTGCGGGAAATCTGATTCACAACTGTAGGTAGAAAAGCGGGCATCTCCACCATCCAGAAAATTCCTTGTAAGCAACGTATCCACCGTAACAGTAGTGATCGGGGCGGAGGGATGCCCGGCGCGGATTTGTTTTAGAAGAAAATCTAACGCCAAAACGCGAAGATGACAGAGAGCATGTTCGAGTGTTGGTTGCCTGTGTTTGGGGGCCCGTTTTTTGAAGGTTGTCATCTGGCTTAAGAGGAGTATAAGCCTGCTATTCGGCGAACGACCTATGAAGCATCGCGTCTCAATCGTTGGCATATGGTTGACCATCACAATCGCTTTGGTGGCGTTCCCTGGATTTGAAATGCGCGGCCTTGCGATGGGATTGATCATTGGCTATTGGCCTTTCGCGCTCCTTGCCCCGATGCTCGGAGACGCGGTTCACCAGCATTGGATCATCGTTTACCTCGGCATGTTTTTGTTGAGCGCTGCAGAGGTTATTGCAGGCGCATGGATGATGGATGCGGCCCGTTTGAGCAAGCGTGTGTGGATCATTGTTCTTTTCGCAGTGGCGGTCGGAGCTTTGGTAATCCACGCCGCATACCCTTTGGGGTTCGAGGATTGGAAGAACACTCCTGCCGTATCAGCGGCGATGAACTCACCGGAGCTGAATTACGAGCCGACGCGCTGGGATTTCTATAAGGCCAGCAAGATACCGAAGACGCTGGCGGGAGGTCTGTTGGGTTTATATGCTGCCGTGCTGGGGGGCTTCGTCTGCTCAGGTACGCTGATCGCTCTTGGGAAGCGCCGCCTGCCAGCAGCAAGCCACGTCCGGGAGCAGGAACAGTAAACATGAGGCCGGACAAAAAGCCTGCACCTGGCTGCTGCCCGCGCGGCGGTTCCGAATTAGGTAATTCTTCGGGTTAATCCGCCTGTTGGATGGGGCCTCTTTTCGGCATTCCGGGTTCGTCCACCCCTTTTTCTGTTTCTCCCACTGAAAATATTTTCTTCGGGCCGCATTTTTTTATTGCTATATACAATAAGCCTATATACTTCTTACATGAACACGAACCATTCTGTGGCACAAAACAGGCACACCACTCGCAGAAACGCTGCGCTCCAGCGCATCGCTCACATCGGCCCTTTCCTTGAGGGTTCCCTCTGCTCCTTCAAACGCCCAGGCTGCCGCACCCCAGGCTGGCACCTGACCTTCAAACAAAAGGCCAAAACCCGCACGGTCTATGTGCCTATCGACATGGTCCCGGAAGTCAAAAAATGGACGCGCACCCACAAGGAACTCAAAAAACTCATCCGCCAGGTCTCACGCCAGTCCCTGGCTCTGATCCACGGCCACGTCGCAAACCGGCGGGCCGCACGCCGCTCAAAGGCATTAACGAAGCCCTGAGCGCGCAGACCTTCCGGAGGGTGCTGCGAGCCGTCTTTCCCAAGCTCAATACCTGGCTAAACAGCCTGCCCGATCCCCGGATGCAGGAAATGGAAGCGGATTCGAAATAATTTTCGATAACAATGGTAATCCGCTTGTGCTTGTTGGCTATATCAATGGTATTCAGAGCGGGCCACATTTTGTTTGGAATAGGGAGGGCAAATTAATACGTGCAGAGTATTTGGACTCAACCGGCACAGTTGAGAAGTCTTATCTGCCTGATAAAGGCGGCTCAATCAGTTCCGCATCTCAACAACCGACAAATGGTTTGATGGTCATCCATTAGGGAGCGGACGATGGGTCAGACCGTCGTAAACTCCCCTACTGAAAATGCTCACACGTGTAAAATTCAGTGTGTAAAATTCAGTGTTGACCCGCCAGCAATGGGAGCGCAAGACTGAACTCATGCCCCGGAAGGTGCGAGTCCAATATCCCGGCACCATATATCACGTCATGAGTCGTGGCGATCAGCGTTATGATATCTTCTTCGACGCAACCTCCACAAATGGATGAATGGCAAACCTAATAACAACTCAGCCTAAACTCGACATGTAGCTGCTTATGAAATATGACTCGCCTTTTCTACGGACTGACCCCATCGGCCAGGTTGGCAGACGTATTCTCGCCATTGGCTTGGGGGTGTCGGCCATTTCAGCCATGGGCGGAGCGGCTTCCTTCACGGACACCAATTGGATCAGCCTTGGCCCCGTCTCGGGCGTTGATGGACGTATCTCAGCGAGTGTCATAGGCACTAATGGTCAGCTTTACGTCGGGGGCAGCTTTACCGTAGCAGGCGACCAACTGGCGACGAACGTCGCGAAATGGGACGGTACGAACTGGTCCAGACTTGGAACAGGCTTCAACGCACAAGCGTATGCAATGACCCTGTTCCAAGGTCAGGTTGTTGCGGGCGGCGATTTCACCCGAGCGGGCGGGACTGCCGTTTCACGTGTTGCAAGATGGGACGGGACGAATTGGTCATACGTTGGAGCCGGGATCAACGACACCGTTCTCGCTCTTGCTTCCTGGGGAACAAACTTGTACGCGGGAGGCGAGTTCACCATAGCGGGCAGCTCAAGTGCGAGCCGTGTAGCCAGGTGGAATGGAAGCGTCTGGTCCCCCTTAGGCTCCGGGGTAAATTACGCCGTCTTGGCCTTGGCAGTTTGGGGCACAAATCTATACGTGGGCGGTGGGTTTAGTTCCGCAGGGGGCAGTCCTGCCAACTGCATCGCCAAATGGGATGGAACCACTTGGGCTCCTCTCGGTGGGGGAGCAAGCGGTATTGTTGCCGCACTTCTGCCGGTTGGGAATCGTTTG
>CAYNZC010000101.1:6722-14882 GCA_964401575.1 uncultured Verrucomicrobiota bacterium | reverse complement strand
CGCCCAGGCCCGGTTTCTTCATTACGTGCGTGTAGATCTGTGTGGTAGCCACGTCTACATGGCCGAGCAGGTCCTGCACAGTGCGGATGTCGGCTCCCTTCTCAAGCATACGCTCAGTCCGTTGTGGCGGCAATACTCCAGGTAGGCTTCTATGGCCCGGGTATAGGCTTGGCGCAGTACATAGGGCGCAGGGGCAAGGTTTAGTATCTCACGCCAGTTGGTAAAGATTACCTCGGGTGCCTCAGGCATGCCTTTTGCCAGAGAAGCGGTGTTTTTCATAACTTTGTTCCTATGCACTTAAGCGCCATTTAGCGCAAGGACAAAGTTGAGATCTCGTCACAGTCGTGCCTGCCCACTGCTCCAGGCAATAAGATCAACAGCGCTGCTGTCTAAATCACAACGATTTCTGTAGAAACTTTATTGACCTTTCTGTGCTCTGCGGGGTAGTTTTCAGCATATGAACACCGGATGGACCACTTTCTTGAACTTTGGCCCAAACTTTGTCTCAACACTACTGTTGGCCTGCTTGACTCCGCATGAGTAAGCTAAGATTTAATATCGTTTTTGCCTTGCTCTTGGTTGTCTGTGGCTGCAGCCAGCGAGGGGACGGGTACTGGGGCAGTTCTGATGGCACACTTCGAGTTCATCTTGAGGTTGCGTATGATCCAGAGGCCCGCCAACATTTTGCGAGCCTCGTTTTTCAGAATGTGAGCAAGAAGAGTATTATTGTATGGGACAGCGGGTTTTGGCCGAACACCCTGCTGAAATGTACCGACGTCGATAGAGTGCCAGCCCAACTTACCCCAGAGGGAACGAATCTGCTCAAAGCCTTTAGCCCTGGAGGCGCACGGGACAAGAACAGCGCCCTTCGGTTGTCTCCAACCCAGGTGCGCAGAAGTAGCGACAACATCGCCTTGGAGCGGGTGTTTGTGCTGCAGCCTTCAAAGACTTATCAGGTGACGGCCACCTACGAAGAACGTCAGGAGGAGGGTTGGGTGGGTTCGGTCACGAGCAATGTAGCTTATATCAGAGGCTCCGAGGGGTACGAACAATGACGAACGGCCAACATCGCACTCCACTGGACGCGGCGGGGGCGCTCGGCTTGCATTCGGCTTGTGGCAGCAGCCGCGCCAGTGAGCGCGGGCGTTGGGCGTGAGAATGAGAACCACATATAAATCCACTGTTTTTGCCTGGTTCTATCTCGGTGCTCTCCTGGCAGTGGCAGCCGGATGGCTTGTTTTACCCGGGGTACCGATTTGGGGGGCGGCGGCGCTGGCTGGGGTTGGGGTCCTTGCTATGCCGTTCGTGTGGGTCAGGGTGGAGGTGGGCGATGAGGGCATCACCCAGCTATCTTTGCGGCGTCAGGTTGTCAGGTGGGCTGACATCCTTTCTTGGCAGCGGGTGGCTCATCCTGAGAGCGACGGTCCAGATACCATCACCATCACCACCCGGTCAGGCTCGTTCGCCCTTGATCACAACTGTGTTTACGGGAAGCGATTGGACTTGGTTGAGTCCGAGTTGAGGCGCAGGAGCGCCCAACAAATCGAGGCACCGAATGAGCGGCAATGAACGCAAATTCAAATTCGGGCACTGGAGCATGCCGCTCATCGGTGCTCTTCATCGTTCGGCAACTACGACACCTTTATGACTATGACCATCGCACAAGCACAAGAGTTCGTTGCACGCTGGCGGCGCACTTTGGTTCCTTGGCGTGCTCACACCGATGCCGAGGTGGTGCGTGACATGGAGCGGTCTTGCATCGGCGTCATCGGCGGCATGGCGCTCGTCATCGGTTGCGCCACGACGCTTTCTTCTCCTTGGAAGCTTGGCGTTGCTGCGCTTGCGTTGGTCGTTGCAGTCGCCGCGGCCTGGTTGAGTCTGCGACTGCGAGCCGTCCGGCGGCTGTTCGACTCGGCCGGCCCCCAGTCATTCTCTGATTTGAAGTGAGGTGAGCATGGCTTTGCCGAACCATCCGGCTGCAGGCAAGGCCGGGATCGCGCTCCTGTTTGCATCCGGCCATCACAGGCCCGGCCCGCCTGAGCCGAGCCGTTCGCCCAACTTCGCAACAACCCTCGCCCAATGACACTCCACTTTCAGATGCGTAGAGAGGACGTCCTAGCGTTCAGCCGCGAGTATCACGCAGCATCACCCACCTACCAGCGGACCCGGACGAGAGTTCGTTTCATGCTTCCCGTGGTCATGCTCTGTCTTTGGCTGTTCACATTGGCGACCAGCGGCTTTGCCTGGACTGGCACTATCATCTTTCTCGGTGTGGCAGTTCTTTGGTTCTTCCTTTACCCCGCCCGATTTGATCGTCGTGTTCAGCGATACGCAGAGAAGACCATTGATGAGGGATCATACAGCAAGAGCCTCGGCCCGTGTGAACTCACCCTCTCGGAGTCTGGGCTTCACTCGAAATCCAACACTGGAGAGAGCACTTTCTACTGGTCATCAGTGGACAGAGTTCTACTGACTGACTCCTACCTCTTCATCTTTCTTACCGGGCCGATTGGCTATCCGATACCCATTGCAGATGTTGGACAGGATGCCGCCAAAGCCGCTTGCGACTACGCACTCAGCCACCGCACCGCGACCACCTGATGATGCAACCGACATCACAACCACCAACGAGGGCGAACAAAACCACTGGACCGAACGCGGGCGGGCAACGTTTGTTTCTAATTCGGACGTCACTGGCCGCCCGCGTCGGTCAGTTCTGTCGTTGAACCAAACCGCTTCGCGCGAGATTCTTGCTTGCTCCAGGCTTCGGATGGGGGCAGTTTGCCTGTGATGCCCACCGTGAGCGACACCGGGTTGCAGATCGGACCTGCCAAGCCGCAGGATGTGCCACCTGTCGTGGCACAGAGGCTCAGCAAAAGCCGACGGGCGCACAGGCAAAGGAATAATTTACACTCTGGTCCTGAGGTCTCACTGGAAGCGGTTCCGTTCAACAGTGAAGCATCCGCCATGCCCCTGAACCATTCACCACACTCGACCGCCCCCGTTTCAATGGACACGGCGAATACTTCGCTGTTACGTTGGGCCTGATCGCCATGAATATATTTACCCTTATAGTCGCGTTTGCGCTGCTCGCTCCCAGCGTGTTGTTTTCGCAGGCGACGACAAACTCACCTGCCGATTGGACGCCTCCCGGTTGGCAGGTGGTGCAGATGGCACGCGAAGGTATTGGTGCATCCTGGATAGACGGTGGAATCTGGACAAACGCAACAGGGCGAATTCTTGTATGGAAGATCCAGGAAGACAGCCGGCCGCTCTACACCGAAAGCGCAGTCCTTTGGTTACAGGCCCGGACACCCGCCGGTAACAAGTGGAAGTTGGCCCACCTTTTCCGCCACCCGAAGTATCCCCATGCGACTTGGTGCTTGCACAAAATTATGGATTCACCTCAACGCGATACCTCTGCCGTTTACGACAGACCCCCGAGGGCAGACGAGGTTGAGGCATTCTTGCGAGAGACATGCTGGAGCTTCATGCCGGATAGGGGCTTTAGACTGACAGATGGAGCGGTATGCGTTCAGAACTGGCAGGCAGCGACGGGCGCACCAGCCCCGCAGGCACTTGTAAACGAGCTCGGACGATGGCGGTCAAAGAAAGGCATAACAGAGCCCAATCGTGAAGGGGGTTAGAAACGTGACACTTGATAACTGAATCGTCGCAGGGGTCATAGGTTGGTGCGGTCGGCACGCGGTTCCTTTCTGTTAGATCCCGACGTTCAGGAGGTCGTCAGGTCTGTTTTTCGTGCGCTTGGCTCGACACGGCTGCACTTCGGTCGCTACCCCACCCGGCGATCCCCTGCCGCACCTTGCCGCTCTTGTTGCCGCCGGAGAGTTGAGCCACGTGGACTTGGTGCTCCCTGCCGTTCCGGAGACCCGCGAGGCTGCACGGCATTGGCTGGCGTTTTGCGAGGCCCACAAAGAGGTGGTTTATGCCACTGGCAATCCGTCATACACCGCCTTCACGCCTGCAGGCATTCAGCCACTCCATCTGAACCTCTGGTTTCGAGATGCAGACAAAGCGGTCGTTCAGACACTGATTCGAGAGTTGGAGGAGAGATATGGAAAATGAACGGGCTAAAGATCACTGGACCGGACGCGGTTTGTCGGAGGGAGATTTTGACCGCGGATTACGCACGCAGATGACGCGGATGCCTTTTATCCGTGCTATCCGTGCCATCCGTGGTTTAGTTTTGGAGCCCAGTGGCCAGGCCGGCCGCCAGGGCGATAGCGTGAGGGAGTTGGCCGGGGATTTTGTGGGCGATGAATGTTCTTTCGCCGAACCAACAGATCGAGCCATTGACGAGGATCGGGGTCAGGTTGCGGTTTCACTCGAACGCCGTGGGCGCGCTCCTCGTCATGGCTCATACTGGTCGTTAGGTGTCATCGCGCCATGAAAGTCCGACGCTCAATCATGGCCGCGGCGCTATTGGCAGTTGTGCTGTTGGTTGTGTCTGTCCTGTTGTTGCAGCCCCCACCTTTGAGCACAACCAAGAGCGCAACGATTTGCTTGCGAGGCTACACCAATATCGCTGGAACAGAGATGGCTGTCTTTGATGTCACCAACCACACCAAGAGCGATTTTTTGTGTTTTGTTGGCCCACGTGCCAGCGAAGCGAGCAAGGGCGGGCGGCCATTGTATCACGACACAAGTGCCGCCGCTCCGCCGGGCACATTGCCGGCATTGGGAGCGTTTTCGTTCAGCGTCCTCGCTTCCCCCGACAAAAATTGGTGGCGTGTATCAGTCGAGCTAAAAGAGATTGATGCAGGCAGACCAGGAGTGCAGCGTCCGCTAGCCGGAATCGCAAGATTGGTTGGGGTTCATTCGTTCGACGCGAGGGCAGCCCATCTGACCAGCCCAGCATTCAGCAGGCATGAGAGGAAGAATGACACCCGAAATCACTGGAGCGACTACGGGCGGGCCTCGTTGGTTGGCAAATCGGACGCACTGGGCCGCCCGCATAGCTCAGTTCCTTCGGCGGTAAGCGGACGCGGTTTGTCGGAGGGAGATTTTGACCGCGGATTACGCGGATGCCTTTTATCCGTGCTATCCGTGCCATCCGTGGTTTAGTTTTGGAGCCCAGTGGCCAGGCCGGCCGCCAGGGCGATAGCGTGAGGGAGTTGGCCGGGGGTTTTGTGGGCGATGAATGTTTTTTCGCCGAACCCTAAAGGGCGTATTGCTGCGGAGCGCACCTGAGAGAGGCTTCGGAATCAGGGTTGATGAGGAGGCGCGCGGAGCCGGCAAATACACCCTTCAGAGTTCAGGTCATTCTTCAGCACCATGGCAAACACCTATAGCCGAATCCTGGAAGTGCCCAAACACCAGCCACGGCGAAACGGCGCCAGCGATTCCTCGTCGGCTGAACCCTTTTCTTCTTTTCGTTGTTCCTCACTTGTCTGTAATAACGAATGTGGCTACATTGTTGCCATGGTGCTTGAACTGAAACTCCGGAAAATTGGCAATTCAGTCGGTGTGGTGTTGCCGAAGGAAGCCCTCGCCCGTTTAAATGCCGGCGAAGGTGACCTCATTTATGCCACGGAGACCACAGACGGAGGATTCCGGCTAACAGCAAGCGATCCATCCTTCGTGGAGAAACTCAAAGCAGCGCAAAACCTCAGCCGGAGATACCGGCACGCACTGAAGGAATTGGCCAAGTGAAGGAGCCCGCCTGGCTGAATCTCGAGGATTGCCTGGCTATCCACGAGATGATGCTCTCACAGCATGGCGGGCTTGCGGGAATCAGGGATCAGGGGTTGCTGGAATCCGCTATCTTGAAACCGAGGAACCTGTTCGCCTACGAATCCCCCACACTGGACGGCCTGGCGGCAAGCTATGCCGCGGGGATCATTTTAAATCATCCCTTTTTGGACGGGAACAAGCGAACAGGTTTTATGTTGGCTGCCACTTTCCTTGAAATCAATGGCATGCGGTTTAAGGCCACCGAAGAATCGGTAGTCAATATGACGCTGAAACTTGCGAGTGGCACGATCAAACAACCGCGCTATGCTGAATGGCTCCTCCGGAATACGGAAGAGCAATGAGTTCCGCAGACGGGAGCCCAGGGCGCGAACGCACAACCGCATCCGCAGTCCAAAAGGACAGCCGATGCTCCAGGGCAGCCAGGTAAAGCCAAAACTGCTCCGAACTATGGCTTGAGCTTTTTTTCCGTTATCTCCCCGCCGCAAATCCTGAGCTTCTCCGCCACCAGCGCGGTCGCCGCCTGTGTGGCCTTCGGAAATACCTTGCGCAAATCAATCTCGTTGCTGGCGGTCAGCGTCGCTTTCAGCGAGCGCATGAAGGTGTCCTTGATGTCCGTGGCAAAGTTGATCTTGCAGACGCCGCGTCGAATGGCTTCGCGCCAGACCTCCGGCAGCAGTTGAGAGCCGCCATGCAGCACCAGCGGAACTTCAACCCGCCGGCGAATGGCCGAGAGACGCTCGAAATCCAGCTTCGGTTCGCCGCGGTAAAACCCATGCGCGGTGCCAATCGCGACCGCAAGCAGGTCCACACCCGTGGCCGCCACAAAAGCAGCGGCCTGGTCCGGATCGGTAAAGCCTTCGGTCGTCACTTCCTTCTGACCCAGCTTCGGTATGTAGCCCAACTCGGCTTCAACGGCCGCGCCGTGCCGGTGCGCTTCCTCGACAATCTGGCGCGTGATCCGCTCGTTTTCAGCCAGCGCTTTCTCGCTGGCATCAATCATCACAGAATCGTAGCCGGCCTCGAGACACTGCCGGATCATCCCGGGATCCGTCGCGTGGTCCAGGTGCAGCCAGGCGCGAACTCCAAGCAGATCAGCCGTCGCCCGGGCCATGGCTGCCGCCACCGGGATCCCGAGATACTCAAGCGTGGAGGGAGAGGTTTGCAAAATGACCTCGCACTTCACGGCGGCAGCCGCCCGGAGCACCGCTTGCAGTGTTTCCGTGTTGTAAAAGTTGGCGGCCAGCAGCGCTTTGCCCGCTTCCCGGTGCCGCAGAATGGATTCCATCAGTTTCATAAATCGTTCATCAGGCCGGATCACACTCGCGGATGAGAACACGGGGCCGCAGCAATTCAACGTCCGGCTTCCGTAACATTCCAAGGCGCGGATCGAGGCAGTTCGCTGACGCGCAGGCCACCGCCAGGCGGGCCATTTCCGCCAGATCCAATCCGCGGATTGCCCCCAGCGCCATTCCGGCCAGCAGACAATCCCCGGAGCCCACCGCGCTGGGCGCCGCGTCCAATCGGCACACTGCGTGCACTCCCCGGTTCCCCATGCAAAACCAGGCGCCCGCCGCCCCGCCAGTGACACACGCAACCTCGCACGATTCCGCCAGCGCCCGGGCCGCCGCTGCGGGTTCCGCAACGCCCGACACCGCGGCAGCCTCGCTCCGGTTCACATGAATGCCATAAGGACGGCTGGCCAAACACTGCCGCAGCGCATCCCCGGAGGTATCGAGAAAGGTGCGCACCCCCGCCTCATTTGCCAGGGCGATCAGTTCCGCGTATTCATTGCCGCTGGCGCCCGGAGGCCACGAACCGCTGAAACACAGGCCCCGGGCCTCGCCCAGACGGCTCCTCAATTCGGCTTTGAACCGGTGGTAATCTTCTGAAGCGATGCCCGGCCCGCACCCGAGCAATTCCGTCTCGTTGGCCGGTCCCGAGCACTTGAAGGTGAGGCACGTTCGGGTCCACCCCGCCACTTGCGGCCCGATGCATGAGATGCCCCGCTCCTCACAGGCCGCGCGAATCCATGCGCCCGTCGGACCTCCCCAAAATCCGAGCAGCTCCGTGGGCTCGCCCAACTCAGCAAGCGCGAGCGCAACGTGAACACCTTTGCCGCCGGGAAAACGTTCTTCCCGCATCACCCGGTTCACGTCGCCCGCCGCGAAGTCCTCGAGGTGAACTCGCATGTCGATTGAAGGGTTGGGGCAGACGCAAAGAATCATCGCTCATTTGTCGGGTCCGGTGACTATTCATGGACCCTAAAAAGCATCGGAGTAATAGACTGCTTCCACACTGAATCCAAGAATTTTCTCGCCAGTTGCATCGCGGTTCTGAGATTCTCCGGCGGGCGACAGCGCACGGGGTGTCCACTGCAGCGCGCCCTGATCGGGCTTGCGGCGCAGTCCACCGAACTCCGGGACCAACGCAGTAACGAATGAGTAT
>CAYNZC010000101.1:0-6622 GCA_964401575.1 uncultured Verrucomicrobiota bacterium | reverse complement strand
TCTATGTCGGCACCCCGGGGCGCCGGCAACCTGCCGCCGGAAACCACAAGCGAGACGATCAAGCTGTCCTGAACTCATGCCCGCCCCGGTCGTTTCACCAGCTAAACGAGACTCCGTCCTGCTCCGGGTCTTGAGCGCTTTCGCCCCGCCCCCGCCCGCGGCGGTGATGCTGACGGATCCCGCCGAGATCCAGGCCCAATATCGCCTGTGGCGGCGTCGCATCCTCCTCTCGACCATTGTCGGCTACGCCATGTTCTATTTTGTCCGCAAGAACCTCAGCGTCGCAATGCCGGAGCTGGGGAAAGACCTCGGTATCGGCAAGGCCGAGCTGGGGCTGTTCCTCACGCTGCACGGGCTGCTTTACGGCGTCTCGAAGTTTGCGAACGGCTTCCTGGCCGACCGCGCAAACGCGCGCCTGTTCATGGCGCTGGGCCTGATGCTCTCAGCGCTGGTCAATGTGTGCTTCGGCTTCGGCTCGGCGGTGCTGACTCTCGGAATTCTATGGATGGCAAACGGGTGGGTGCAGGGCATGGGATTCCCGCCCTGCGCCCGGTTGATGGCCCACTGGTTCCCGCCGAAGGAGCTGACAACAAAGTTTACCATCTGGAACACGTCCCATTCCATCGGCGCCGCCCTGGTGGTGGTGCTCTGTGGATACCTCGCCGGCTATAGCTGGCGCCTCTGCTTCTTTGTCCCGGCGGGCCTGGCATTGCTCTGCTCCGTCTTCCTGCTGGTCACTCTCAGGGATACACCACCCTCGCTCGGCCTGCCGGAAGTGGAAGGCACCGAACAGGGCGCCCGATCCGATGCTTTTTCATCCCTGCTTCTCCGGCAGGTGTTCCGGAACAAGTATATCTGGTACGTCGCGCTCGCAAATTTCTTTGTCTATATCGTCCGGTACGCCGTGCTGGATTGGGGCCCCACGTTCCTGACCGAAATGAAACACATCAAGCTCTCTCATGCGGGATGGATGGTCGCCGGTTTCGAGGCGTCCGGGGTGGCGGGAATGCTCATCAGCGGCTGGCTCACGGATCGCTTCTTCGGCGGACGCGGCGCGCGGGTGTGCGTAATTTACATGGCGCTGGCAGGGCTGTCCCTCCTGGTCTTCTGGAAGCTGCCGACTCCCTCGCCATGGGTGTGTGTGGCGCCGCTGTGCTTGGCAGGCTTCTTCATCTACGGACCGCAGGCGCTGGTGGGGCCGATCACAGCCAACCTCGCGACGAAACAGGTCGCCGGAGCCGCAACCGGTTTGCCCGGCCTGACCGGTTACGCCAGCACGCTGGTCTCGGGCTGGGGTCTGGGCACATTGGTCGGACACTACGGCTGGGACACGGCGCTCGCAGGCCTGGCCGGCGTGGCTGCCATAGCCACCGTCCTGTTCGCGTTGGTATGGCCCGCCAGGGCTCACGGCTACGCCACGACCATTCCTCAAGACACCCGGGAAACGCCCGCTGCCCGGCGCTGAACGCCGCAGCCCGTCAGCACGCGTAAATCTCGTCTTCGGCGCCGCCCAGGTCAATCATGCCAAGCAGGCGCATCAGGGTAATGCGAAAACGCGCATAGTAACCGTAACGAATCGCGAAGCGCGCCAGGTCCTCGGGGATTCCGGCCGATCGCCAATCCGCCACCCCGCCGGCAGCGCGCAACAGCGAACGCACCTCCTCGCCGCTGGGAACTCGCGACAGGATCTCCCGGATCCTGCCCCAGTTGTCCACAAGAAATCCCGGGTCCACATCCGCAACGGGGTCGGGCGTGTTTTCTTTCAACAGCTCGGGATAAAGCTCGCCAAACATGGGCTGCAGCATCTTCTCCTCCAGCACATGCGGTTTGGTTTTGATGGCCTCGACACGGGACATCCGGTTGTAAACATCCGCCACCATGCCGCACGCAATGCCCACTTTCTTCCCGTGAAACATCGGCTTCATCCCGCGCCGGGCATACTGCATTTCAAGAAAATGGGCGATGTGATGCTCGGACCCCGAGGCCGGACGGGTCGAGTGCGAAAGATACATCGCGACACCGGACAATATCAGCGCTTCCATCAAAGCTGCGGCATAGGCTTCGTCAGGTTGGTCGGCCTTGCCGCTCCGCGCCAGGCGAACCGCCTTGTTCACCGCGTCGCGGGTCAGCGTCGCAATGCGTTCACAATAGTATTCGCCCGTCGTAAGGGTGGCCACTTCCCAATCCGCCAAAGCGGTGTACTTCCCAAGCAAATCCCCCAAACCCGCAGCTTTCAATTCCACCGGGGACCGCGCCAGGATCGCCGTATCGGCCAGAAGCACCTTCGGGCCGATCGCAGGATAGGTGCGCTTGAAGCCGTTCTCTGTAATCGGAGCCATCGTGGACGCAAACCCATCCATCGAAGGCGCGGTTGCAAAAATGCTGAACGCTTTCCCAGCTTTGAAACAGGCATACCGGCATATGTCGTTGAGCGACCCGGTGCCCACCGACAGCACCATCGGGGCGTCGCCCGATTCGGCAAGCACCCGGTGGACGCCTTCTATATCCGCCAGTTGCAGGTCGTCATAAATCGTCGTGGTCAGGACAAATCCCGCGGCTCGCAGGCTCTCAAGGATGCCCCGGGCCGCCCCCAGGGTGTTCCGGTCCGCTACCACATGCATGCGGCTGCCTTTCCCGCAGCCGGAGTCAAGGAAAATACCGCCCGCCTCTGATACCACACCCGCCCCGATCTCAATCCGGTCAATGTTAACCTCGTGCTTGCGCCCGCACGGGCAATTCGCAAGCGATTGAACCAGTTTCGTTAAGTCGTATGTCATGGAAAACTCCGCGTCTCTTTTTTAATCTCTCTACCGCTCTTTGTCTCACCCCGCCGTTACCCCAAGGCCCCTCAGTTCCGCCACCAGCGACGGAACATCCTTATATAAAAGACCCCGCAAACCGCAGCGAATCGCAGCGTCCACATGCCCCTGGCGATCATCAATAAACACCGACTCGGACGGCAAAACACCCAGCTTCGAACAGGCCAGTTCGTAGATCTTCGGGTCCGGTTTCACCATCTTCACCCGCGAGGATATGATCGTTGTATCGAACAGCCGGTAAAGATCGTGGGTCGCCAGGATGTCCTCAAGCCACTCATAGACAAAGTTGGAAAGCAGCCCGGTCTTGTACCGGGGCCTCAATGCTTCAATGAACCGCACCAGGTCGCGGTTGATCTTGTATCGGGGGAGCATTTCCCGGGAAATCACTTCCGGGGTGCGTCCCGTTCTCTCCGCCACAAATCCCACAAAGTCATCCTTGGATATCTCCGCGCGGTCCGCCCGCACCGACACGTCGTGGAAAGCGTCTCGGTGCCGGTCAAGCTCGGGAACCTTCTCCTCCAGCCACGCCCAGTATCCGTCCACGCCAACCACGCCGGCAAAGTCGAATATCACCGCTTTGATCCTCTGTTCTTTATTTGTCATATCTCTCACAACCGCCTGTTTTTTTCCTTTCTCCATCCTCCATCTCGCGCATCGTTGCCCCGATTCTCGAAGCGTTGGACACTGTGCTGTCGTCAAATCCAAATCGCCAGGCGCCGCAAACCGCCACGCGGACCGGACCGCCGTTGGCGCCGTTAAGCGGGCGAATGACGCCCGCCCTCTCGGAAAAGTCAACGGTCCGTTCCGCTGAAAGCGCCACGGTTGAGGAAATCAGCAGCGAGGCTAAAGCGCGTGTCAGATGCCTGGTCATGGATTTCGTGTCGTTCTGTCTGGTTTACAATGAGAAACCGGTCCGTGCGCGAGTGCTGAGTTCCTTTCGCCATTGGTATTCCCGGATGGCGATAGACAATTGCCGGCTGAATGTATATATGAGCGCTGATGCGAAGAGCGACTGTTTTATTTTGTATAATTATACAACTCAGCCCCGGGTTGCTCATGGCTGCCCAGACGGTTCCCCCGCTCCGACCCCCCGCCGTCCCGCTCGTCGCAGTGGATCCATACTTCAGTATTTGGTCGCCGGCAGACCGGCTCGCCGACGCCGATACGGTGCACTGGACCGGGAAGCCGCACCGGTTGACCAGCCTGGCGCACATTGACGGGCGCACCTACCGGCTGTTGGGGCCCGAGCCGTCCGCCGTGCCCGCCTTGCCCCAAACCAGCACAGTGGTTTTGCCCACACGCACCATCTGTACGTTTGCCGGCGCCGGCGTGAATCTTACCGTAACGTTCCTGACGCCCGCTCTGCCCGATGACCTCGACCAATTGGCCCGGCCAATCACTTATCTGACCTGGACCGCTGAAGCGACCGATGGCCAGGCGCATGCCGTCTCAATCTACCTGGATGCCCGCCCGGAAATCGCCGTCAATGAACCAGGCCAGTCGGTCACGTTCCAGCCGGCCAGCGTCCGCGGGATGGTTTGCTACAGCGTCGGCTCGACGGACCAGCCGGTGCTCCAAAAGAAAGGCGACGACCTGCGCATCGACTGGGGATATTTTTATGTGGCAATGTCCACGAGCTTCAAGCCGGTCGCGCGAACCGGTGCCGCCACGTTGTGCCGCCACACCTTCGCTCAATCCGGCACGTTGCAATCTCAAGCCGTTGAGACGCCACCTTCGGCGGCAGCTTCCGGAGACAATGTCATCGCGTTCTCGGCCGAATTGGGCAGCGTCGGAACCCGGCCGGTCTCGAGTTGGCTGATTCTCGCTTACGACGATCTTTATTCCATCCAGTACATGCACCAGAACCTCCGGCCCTATTGGCGCCGCAGCGGCTGGGAAGCGGAGGACCTGCTCAAGGCCGCCAAAGCCGACTACGCCGCCCTGTGCCGGCGTTGCGAAGCCTTTGACAACGAGTTGATGGCGGACCTCACAAGGGCCGGGGGCGAGCCGTATGCGCGCCTGGCCGCCCTCGCCTTCCGGCAGTGCTTCGCCGCCGGCAAGTTCGTGGCCGATGCAAAGGGCCGCCCCCTCCAGTTCTGCAAGGAAAACCACTCCAACGGCTGCATCGGCACTTCCGACGTGTTTTACCCGATGGCCCCGCAGTTTCTCTTGTTCGGCCCGACCCTGGCCAAGTCGTTCCTGGTGCCGTTCATGAACTACGCGGCGAGCGATCGCTGGCGCTTTCCCTTCGCACCCCACGACATCGGCACGTATCCCAAAGCCAACGGTCAGGTTTATGGCGGCGGAGAGCGCACGGAAGAAAATCAAATGCCTGTCGAGGAATCGGGCAACCTGCTCCTGCTGATGGGCGCCATTGCCGAAATGGAGGGACACGCCGGGTTCGCCAGCCTCTATTGGCCGCAACTGGAACGGTGGGCCGAATATCTCAAGGCCAGGGGCTTCGACCCGGAGAATCAACTCTGCACCGACGATTTCGCGGGCCACCTGGCTCATAACGTCAACCTCAGCGCCAAGGCAATCTGTGGACTCGGCGCCTTCGCGAAGATTTGCCGGATGCGCGGCGACCAGGCCAAAGCGGATGAATACTTCGCGCTCGCGCGGCAGTTCGCTCAACGCTGGGTCAAGGAAGCCGACGACGGCGATCATTACCGCCTGGCTTTCGACCGGCCCGGCACCTGGAGCCAGAAATACAACCTGATTTGGGATCGAATCCTTAAGCTCAATCTTTTCCCCTCAGAAGTGCTGCGCCGCGAAATGGACTTCTACCGGAAAAACCAAAACCGCTATGGCCTGCCGCTCGACAACCGCAAGGATTACACCAAGCTGGATTGGATCCTCTGGACCGCCACCCTCACCCAAAACCGCGCCGACTTCGAAGCGCTGGTCGAACCGGTTTACCGCTTCTTAAATGAAACTCCGAACCGCTCCCCCATGACCGATTGGTATGAAACCAGTTCCGCCCGGAAAGTGGGCTTCACCGCCCGCCCGGTCGTCGGCGGCGTGTTCGCCCAAATGCTCTACGACAAAACCGTCTGGCAGAAATATGCGCGGCGCGACCGCACCAAAGCGAAGGATTGGGCGCCAATGCCGCCCCCGCCGCGCATCAGGACCATCGTGCCCGCCGCCGACACGCAACCCGCTTTGTGGCGCTATACCACCACCGCGCCGGCCACAAATTGGTTCCAACCCTCCTTCGATTGCTCCTCCTGGATCGAAGGCAAATCCGGTTTCGGGGCCGAGAACACGCCCGGCGCCATCGTGGGCACGGCATGGAAAACCCGCGAGATCTGGTTGCGCCGCGAAATCACCCTGCCCAACAAATGGAACGACCTCCAGGCCTGGCTCCATCACGACGAGGATGCGGAGATCTATATAAACGGTGTGCTGGCGCTTCGGGCGGGTGCTTATTCGACTTCCTACAACGCCATGCCGTTAAACCGTCGCGCCCACGCCGCGCTTAAACCCGGCAAAAACACCATTGCCATCCATTGCCGTCAGACCTCCGGCGGCCAATACATAGATTGCGGGCTCATTGACATGGAAGCAAAACAGAATCCTTGAGCTGTTAAAGTGTTCGTTATGGCGTCAAGTCTTGCCCTGCCCGCAGGATTCGGGCGTCGTCATGCATTCCTATGACAAGGCTTCCCGGCTGCTAAGCGTCACATCGAGCAACACCTCCGCATCGTATTCTTACATTGCCAACTCGCCCCTGGTGGGGCAGATTTTCTTCACAAACGGCAGCACCTTGCGCATGACAACCAGCAAGACATTCGATTTCCTGA
>CAYNZC010000100.1:0-15221 GCA_964401575.1 uncultured Verrucomicrobiota bacterium | reverse complement strand
GAAAGCTGTCAATAGTTTTTTTAGGTCCTTTTGGAATAATTGCTCAATAGGGTTGAAATCCTCTATTTGCCGCTGCCCTCACCCGGGTAAAGGGGCGGTGCTCCACTGCACCATTTTGCGCCCTGCACCTCTCGGGTCTTGGCAAGAGCGTCGCGTAAAGGGGTCCCATAATTGTGACCACGCCTCCCCTCAGGGCCGTCATCGCTCAGCCTGGGCCAGCGGCCTGCAGGGCCGCGACAGCCCTGCGGTGCAGCCGTCAATGACTGGAGGTTTTCGGACGATGGCTCCAGACCCAATCACCGTGCTGAAATTTGCATTCGACGCTGCTGCGAGTTCCGTCCGGTTGGTGGTAAACCGTTCCCCCATCATCTTTCCGGTTTCGGCCGATGGAGTAGAGGACGAATGCGGATGGGTCCTCGGCCCGGTAGTGATAGGGCTCGTTATTCAGCACATCCCGCGGGACAGCGGCCAGGAATTCGGGCGCCAGTTCCTCGAGACGTTGCGGATAGGTTCCATGGGCGATCCGGAATCTTTCCAGCGCGCATGCCAGTCGGGCCTGATCGGCGGCGCATTGTGCAAAATGGAACCAGCTTTTGAGATGCAGCATCTCTATAGCCCTTGGGGCCAGGAAGGTTCCGAAGAACGGGTCCGACGTTCCATTTAACAGCGTCCGAGCCTCTGTTTCATGGGGACTGCTCTGCCAATGGCTCAGCGTCCGAAGGCGTTGGCTGTGGAGGGCGGCCTGGTCCAACAAAGACCAGCCTCTCGGATAGAGAGCACGCGCCATTCTGAGCATGCGCATCTGGACGGGGTCTTTAAGATCGAGGGAAGAAGAGGGGGGGGTCTCGGAGGTTGGGATAACGGCCTCGCAAAAGTCTGCCAATGCAAAGGCGCTCAGTCTGACAGAGTGGGGATAATCCTGAAGCGACTGGATGCGTTCGATTGATTTCTGGAGATTCACCAGGTGTCGCTCCTGCCATTGGCCGGCTGCCAATCCTTCCCACACGGGCTGCAGCGCGTCGGCAAAGACCGCGAGACGGCGTTGATCGGTCATTGGCCAGGGCTGCTGCCGGGCCAAATCGCAAATCCGCAGGGCTAAAAGAGTGTCTTCGCATGCCGGATCGATCAAGCCCACCGCCAGCCTGGCCGAGGCGCGCACGCGCAGGATGCGGGTAATCCCATTGAGCACGGCCCCGTAGGGATTCGGATCGAACATCTGACGGGAGTAATCCAGCGGAAAGCGGGAGTAGGGGCGGGTGGCGGCCTGGCGAACCGCTTCGATATGTATGTTAAAATTGGTCATTCCACGGAGAAAGAGCGCGGCTGAATCCTGCCGATTCAAATCGGGCACCGGCTGCTTCGACGCAGGCATTGCCATGGGGTCGGCGGACTCATCCGGAGCGACCGGGGGCTCCCAGCCGCGCCAGAAATCCAGCAAGACGCGGAAATCTGTGAGCTCCTGGTCCAGCCAGGGACATTCCTTCACATTCGGAGTGTGCAAGGACGGCCACCGCTCCCAATAGGCAATAAACGCCCAATTACCGAGGACCTTTGATTCGGAGCTTGCGGTGGTCCGAAGGAGGTCGGCGAAGCAGTCGGCCCGGGCGAAGTTTTCGGGGTCGGGGACCGGCGGCGGAACGAGATCCTGGAGCCGCAACGTTTCCCGGCTTTGTTCGGCGAGTTGCACCACGGCATTCCATGCGCGTTTTCCGCGCCATCGTTCGATGCTGTAGAACAGGACAACCGATGAAACCGCGAACACCACGGCCCAGCCGGCGATCCGGACGGATTCCCGGGAAAACAACCAACGTCCGCCCTTGCGCCAGGCGCCAACTCCGAGCCGGGCAACCGCGGCAAGGAAAATCAGGGCAACCAGCCCCAGGAAGAAGGCAGGCAGACCGTGGAGTGGCGATTCCACACGGCGCCAGGCGGTGTGGCTGGCGGCAGTCCAGACGCCGAGAAGAACAACGGCGGCAACGAGGAGCAAAAGCTTTCGTCGAGCCGGGGGAGGAGGTGAATTCATACAGAAACCCTTTCGGTTTTTCGTTCGCTGCGCGGAGGAGCCATGCGCGGGGCATCCTGAGGCCGCTTCGCGTGCGGCGCCTCCGCCCGCTGGCCGGCTTCAGAATCGGCGAGCAGCTCGGTTTTGATGGTCTGGACAATTTCCTCAAGGGAAGGCCGGGCGACGGCTCCGGGCCTTGGCGCCCCGGGCGCGGTCAGACGAAAGATGGTGACCAGCAGCCAAATACCTGCCAGGGCGCCCCAGGCGGCGCGCGGACCGAACAGGAGGCGCTCGAGGGATGACAGCGCCCGCGCTCTTGCGGGAGGGGGCTCGACGTTCTTGCGTATAGCCGAAGTCCACCGCATTTGGAAACCTTCCGGTGGGGCGACTTCGGGCAGTTTCTCCAGTTTTTTGAGACTGCGTGTCAAAGCACAGAGCTCATCAAGCCGGGCGCGGCAATCCGGACAATTTTCGAGATGGGCCTGCGCTGCTGCTGCCCGGTCCCTGGTTGCGGGTCGTGGTTCGCCCGCTTCGAGGGCCAACAGGCTGATCTCGGTTTCGTATCTTCGACAAGGCTTCAGCGACCACTTCATACTTTTGTATCCCCTTCGGGGTTGAGCAGGTTCAATACAACTTTCGACTGACGCATTTGCGCGAGTGCGTGGTGAAGCCGGGATTTAACAGTGCCCACGGGCAAATCCAGCGCGGCGGCCATTTCAGCGATGGACGCTCCCTGATAAAACCTTAGCAGAAGCACCTGCTGGTGTATTTCCGGCAATTCCTGCATGGCGGTTTGCAGTTGCTCGGTGACCTCCTGCTGCAAGAGCCCCTCTGCGGGGGTGGGTGCGGCATCGGTGACTGCCTCCAGGGCTGTTGCGTGGTCGCCGGCTTCCCGGCGGGGCAGGCGCGACAGGGAGATCGGGCGGGACTGCGCGCGGCGGATGAACTTCTGGTAGCGATGCACCAGGATCGCATAAAGCCAGGTTGAGAACCGGCACGAGCCGTTGAAGCGCGCGATGCATTTCCAGGCCTCCACGAGAGTTTCGGAAGCGAGATCCCCGGCTGCAGCCGAATCGCGGCATAACGCGACTGCCTGCTGATACAGCCGGTGATCACACGTGCGCGCCAGAACGCAGAAGGCTTCCGCGTCCCCCTGTCGGGAACGGCGAACGAGGTCCTCTGTGTTCACCGGGTCAACCGGTTGCTGAATTGTCGGCACCTGCTCGATTATCCCCTGAACCTGCGAAAAGGTTCAATGGCGAACCTGAGGCGGGGTTGCGGCCGGAGGCGGTGGGCGGCGGGACGCCCTTTTCATAAAGGACGGTTTGAACGCTGTTTGTGAATAGCCGCAGTCAAAGGGATCCGTCGATCCGGATCAGCTCGATCCTGTCAATCTTGAGGGCTTTAATGGCGGAGGTTGCCCCGGCGGCTTTATTGAAGCGCCCGGGACCGATCCAGAAGTAGTGGTCGCGCTCGGGCAACCACTCGGCCACATCGTACCACGCGTAACCGTCGCCGACGTCGGACGACTTGCGCTCGATGCCGCCGCAGGCCCGGCTATTCCTGGCGTCATAGACGCCGGCCCAGAAGGCCTCGCCCGTTTTGACTGAATCCTTTTCGACGCAGACCCGCATGCGGAGGCGGTACTTCCTGCCGGCATCAAAGGCGACCTGCGAGAAGGGCAGCGTCGCACACCATTCATAGTGGGTGTTGTACAGCTTCATGGCTGAGCCGTCCTCGGCCAGCGGGTCGGCTATGGTGTCGCCCCACGTGCCGCGGTGGCTGAGGGAGAGCAGCTTGTCCTCAACGAAGGCGCGCGTCTGCGGGGCCGGCAAGGCCGACGGATTGGCCAGCGCCTTCCAGCGTGCCAGCACCTGTGTGTGGCGCTCGTGATTCTCGGAAAGACGGATGTTCCCGGCCTCGTCAAAACGCTTCAGCAGTTCGACCGCAAGCGCGCGTTGTCCGGACGACAGGTCGTAGCGCTCCGGTTTTTCCGTGACCCAGACCTTGATCTCGTCGGGGGCCGGCATCCGCGCCATCCGCGCGTAGAGCACGGGGAATGCGCCCATACGGACGTTGTACAGGCGGGCGGGGTCGTCTTTGACCGCGGCTTCGGCCTGCTGCCACAAGGCGCTGGCGCGGGTGTAGAAATCATCGGTGAGCAATGTCGCGGCGGGGTTGTCGAAGATGCGCAGTGGGTGTTTGGCCGGGTCGCGGTAATAACTGTGCAGTGCGTCGAAGTAGGTGCGCACGTGCGGCGCGGCGGCGCCGTAGTAGCCCCGGAAGAAATCCTGGAGCAGTGGTTCCTGTGGCAGGTCGGGGTTCCACAACCACTTGGCCAGCAGCCAGGCCTTCAGCTCGGCGAAATCGCCATGCCGCCCCTGGTAGGCGCCCTGTTCAAACAGGTATTCAACACGATTCGTGTGGAAGAATTTGACGTTTTCCTGAAGCGCCAGGACATTCGGGAACGGGCTGGCATAGTGGCTGAAGTCGGTGGTGTAGTCCCAGATGTAAAGGCGTTTGGAGATCGCGCTCCAGCCGCGGATGTCGTCCATGAAGGCGAGGTTCTCTTGGAACCCGCTGACCGGGATGGGAAACGAGAAGTCGCACTCGATGGTGCAGAGGCACGGCATGACGTTGGCGCGCGGGCGGATGGTTTTGGGCGGCTTGCGGGTATATTGGTAGGCGAGCGTCTCGATGATCGCGTTCGGGAATTCCTTCTCCACAGCCTCGGCGATCCTGTTCACAAAGGCGATCATCGTGCCCGCGTGCGATTCTTCGGCATCGTCAATGGCTTTGCAGGCCGTGCAGGTGCAGTAGTTATGCCAGTCGTTCTGGCTGACGCCATAGAACGAGGCGCCGGGGTCTTTGCGAATCCGTTCCAGCACGTTGGAGGTGACAATGCGGAGCACGTCCGGGTTGGAAAGACAGAGCTGTGTATGGTCTTTCACCCGCTTTCCATTGACCTCGCTAAAATACTCCGGGTGTGCGGCGAAATAGACATCGGGGGAGCAAAGCATGTCGAACGTGTGGCAGCTTCCCAGCCCGCCGCCGAAGCGGTGGGAATGGCCGCCATGTTTTGCCTCCAAACGCATGGCATTCCCGTTGACCTTGTTTCGGGCCGCGAGATTGCCGTCGAACATATCGAACCAGAAAGGCTCGCGGAGGGCGAAAGCGGGTTTCTGTGTTTCATCCAGCGCGGGCACGGCGAAGGAATCGCGACGGGGAACGACGCTGTGCCAGGAGCTGTACCAGCGGCAACCGCCGAAGCGATCGAGCAGCTCGTACACCCCGTAGAGCGTGCCGCGCACGGGGCCGCCCAGGATCAGGAGGCGGTCGCCGCGGCGCACGAGACGAAAGCCGTCCTCGCCCAAGGCTTTCATGTCCGCCGGGCTGCCGAGAAGTTCCGCGGTGAAACGCGTATCGCCGAGCATCACGCTGCGTGCCGGCAGGGGCGCTTCGTCCGTCGTGATGGGAAGCCTGACGCCGGTCATTTGCTCCGTGAAACGCTGGAGTTCCTCGGCGGCATAGACCTGCGAGGGCGATGCGGTGGCTGGCCGCACGATGGTGCAGGCGGCAGGCTGGCCACGCGTGGCCAGAGACCATTCTTGAGCCGGCGCCCCGGTGGCAGCCGTCAGGACAAGCGCAACAAACAGAAGTCGATTCATGGGACAGCTTATTGTTTCGGTGGACGTATCGTCGCCCGCCGCGTCCATACCCAATCAGAACATGGCTATTGTGTAAAACTCTAAGAGCGCGTGTTGAAATCGTGGAAATTGCTTTCTCGCGTCCGCCCTGTGCTGAGCGCTGTGCGGGTGATTCAACAAAGCGGAAACTGGAGTCACAAGGAGATTTCTACGGTCCGCGCGCGGCCACGGTTGCGTTGGGAGACGGAGTTATCCTCGAAAGCGATTGCGGTCAGAACAGAACAAGCCGGTGCAGTTCCAGGAGCGCAACCGCGACAGCCCCAACGTGGCGGCTTCTCGATCAGTCCTCCACTTCCATCACAAGGGTTCCGGGTTCAATGCGCAGGCTTTTGATCCCTCGAAGGACGGATTCTTGAGAATCAGCGCCCATAGCCTGGCTGATCAGGTTTTTTCCCTTTAGATCACCGAGCCATGCCTTCGGCAGGCTCAGCCCGAACACGGTAAAATCCTCGAGAATCGCGTAGGGAGCCCCGTCCTGGCCGAGGGACAAAAGGAAACGACCGCGGGCGCGAAACATCTTTCCGCCGCCGACGGGGAAATCCTTTGGGATTGGCACGGCCAGGTAGGCGTTGATGGCGTTCCTTCCGAATTCCAGGCGGAGGGATTTTCCGAATTCCGTGTTGGCATTCAACAGGCCGTTAATCTCCCGTTCGGTTAGCTTGAGCACCTTCGATCCCGGCACGTATGGCCGATCTTCGTCCGGGTTCGCAGCGTTGGCGACGGCCTGGATTTCGGAAGGCCTGGCCGGTTTTCCCGCGGTATCCGGAACGGGTGTTGGCGTTTTTGGCGCATCTAGTGCGGGAGCCGTTGCGGAAGCCTTCCGGGGGGCTTCAAGCGTCTGATCGGTTGCCGGAGCCTCTGCCGCCGGCTTGCCGGTCAGCCGTTGTATTTTCTGATCCACCACCGCTTTTTCGGCGGCGGACAGGACCACCGGCTTTATGGGCCGTTGAATCCACCAGACGGTGATTGCGACAGACGCGACAATGAACAGGAACAGCGCCGCGAAAGCTCCGCAAACGTAAAGTAGCCATCGTGATCCTTTCGGCTTCTGCAGCGGAGGCCTGGAACCCGGATTCAGTTGAGGAGGAGGAGAGGTGTTTTGCATATGAAAGAAAGTTAACCAGGATTCATTGGAACGTATCGAGGCAAAGGCATTAGCCCGGGTTTAAAACCGTTTGCGGCGGTTCCGGCGTCCAGGCGAAACTTTGGTCCTCGTGCTCATGGATTCCCCGATAATTCAATCATGGACCCGGTAATGCTCTAGTCAAGCGGCAGCCCAAAGAAAATGGAAATTGAGTGGCGACGCTCTTGCGGTTTGATTCGTTCCCTGATTCTCCCTCACCTGCGCGGCGCTGAGCAGATCCGAGCGCCAAGAGGCAGATTGCAATCCGTCGCTTTCCAAACACGAAGCACACTCTCGTGTCATTGCGTTTGACCGTGATCACACGCCGGCTTAGTATTATTTGCGTGAAAAGTACGGATCTTACCATTACAGAGCTGGCCCGGGAGGCGCCCAAAGCGATCCGGCAAACCGAGGAGGTTGGCATCCGGGGCATTACTCGGAATGGGAAGTCCGTGGCGTTTCTCGTGTCCCGGGCCGTGATGGAGTCCATTCTGGAGACGATGGAGCTGCAGAAGAATCGGAAGCTCATGGACATGGTCAAAGCGGACAAGGCCGGACGAGTCACCTACACCCCGATGCCCGGTGAAGGCTGAAGTCCAGTGGTCGCGCCAGGTAGCTCAGTTTGTCGGCGCGCTGGCGCCCGACCCAAGGAAGAAACTCCGCGCCGGTCTGCACGGTCTGGTTTCCGATCGGGGGAACATCAAAGACCTGGTTGATGAGCTAATCGGCTACAAGCGCCTGAGGGTTGGCCCCTATCGGGTTATTTACCGGGAAACGCTGGAACGGGGAAGACCCGTGCGCAAGTGCCTGTTTGTCGAGCACCGCAATGTCGTCTATGAGCTCTTCACCCAGATGCTTCTGGATGACCTGCACTAAGACACCCCCAAAAAAAAGAGGTTCACCCACGGTTTGGGACAGGTGGCATGGGGTTTTCTTTGACGTGGGGTTGCATGGGCAATCCTCTCTCGACGCCAGGGGCGCGCGCGGATAGGCTTCGGGCCATGGCTTCCACGAACTGTCCATCCAGCTCGTTCTGTGCGCTGCTGATCCTGTTGCCGGCAATCGTCTTGCAAGCCTCTTCCCTCGAAGAGCTGGCCCGGCCCCAGGAAGGCCGGTCCATGCGCGCAACCTCCACCATGCGCCTGGGCGAGATCGTCGCCGGACGGGAACGCAAGCCAAACCCCAAGGCAGATCCCAAAGGTGATCTCGAAGAGGCCAGCAACTGGGACAATTTCCGCGTGCCGCCGGGCCGGACGAATGTGCTGATGGATGTGGAAGGGCCGGGGATGATCACCCACATTTGGATGACGTTTTTGGGGCCCGGGCCGCAAAGGTGGGCCAAAGAAGGCTCAGCAAACCACCAGGAAATGCTTCTGCGCATTTATTGGGACGGGAACCCGCGCCCGGCGGTGGAGGCTCCGGTGGGTGATTTTTTCGCCAATTGCTTCGGAAAACGGAGTGCGGTCACGAGCCTGCCGGTCATCGTCGAGGACGCCGATTCCTACAACTGTTTCTGGCGGATGCCGTTCAAGAAATCGGCGCGGGTGGAGATCGTAAATGAGAGCGCGAAACCCATCAGCCTGCTTTACTACAACATTGATTGGATCAGGAAAGACAGACTGCCGTCCGACACTCCATATTTTTATGCGCAATACCGGCAGGAGTACCCGGTTCAAAAGGGCAAGGATTACGTGCTGCTCGATACGCGGGGCAAGGGGCATTACGTGGGGACGGTGCTGGCCGTGCGGACCCGCAGCCCGGCCTGGTTCGGCGAAGGGGACGAGAAAATCTACATTGATGGGGAGGAAAAGCCGTCCATCTGGGGAACAGGCACCGAAGATTATTTCCTTTCCGCGTGGGGGCTCAAGACCACCGGCACGCCTTATTTTGGAGTTCCGTATTTCGACCAGTGGGGCATTGTCGGCTGCCACACCAGCGCTTACCGCTGGCACCTGGCCGATCCCATCGTTTTCAATACCGGCATCCGGGTGACCCTCGAGCACTCCGGGTGGATTTCACCGGACGAAAATCCCGATCGCAAAAGCACTAGCTGGAACGAGCGCGAGGATGATTATTCGAGTGTCGCCTTTTGGTACCAGACGGGCGAACCCACCTTTGCCGCGCGCGCGCCGCACGCGCGCGAACGGGTGCTGCCGGGTCTGGAGCGGGTTATCGCTTTCGCGCACAACTTCACGGCGCAGGAGCATCACGGCAAGGGGGCGGCAACCGAACAGCGGTTGGACCTGTACGATTCGCCGCAACTGCTGTACAAACCGGCTGATCCGGACGGCGCATGGATCGAGATACCGTTCACTGTGACCAACAAGGAGCCTTTGCGGCTGCTGATCAACGCCACCAAATCCTCCGATTTCGGACAGTACAGGATTCTGCTGAACGGAAAAGAACTGGCCAAAAAAGTGGATTTTTACAGCCCGGAGCTGAAAAGCGAGGAGGTGCACCTGCTGGATTTCTGGCCGGACCCGGGGGAGCACAAGCTGCGGCTCGAGTGCGTGGGGAAAAACCCTGTGGCAGAAGGATACTACTGCGGCCTGGAATCCGTGCGTTTGCGCGAGCGGCGTCCGCGCGTGGCGGAATATGGCCATGACCGGGAGAATGACTGGAAAAAGGATCCCCGGCTTTACAGGTGAAGCGTGCCTGACCGGTTATTGGCCAGCGCGGCGCCATTCGCGGCAGACCGAAGAATTGCGGTTCGTTTGCGTCGGGAAACGACATTGTCCTTGAAAGCGATTGCGGTCAGAACAGAATAGGCTCGGGCAGTTCCGGGAGTGCGAACGCAACCTCGAATGCATGGATGGCGCGGCAGAAATCAAGTGCGTGCGCGGACCTCCTGAACGCCGGAATCTAAAAGAAAGGAACCACATGCCGACCGCACCGAACGATAGATTGGCTCTTGGCAGCATCGCAGGGTTGCTCGTTGCCGCGGCGCTCGGCGCCGGCGCGGCGGAACTCAAACCGTTCAACGTCGGTTCGGAGGTGTTTGACCCGGCTGGAGGCCACATCCAGGGGATCGCGGCGAGCGAAGAGGCGCTTTACGTCGCACAGATGACGATGCTTCTCAAGTTCGACTGGGCGGGAAAGTTGATCCGGAAGGTTCGGGTCATCACGCATACGGGTGACATTACATACCATAACGGCGAGATATACACCGCCGTTGCCGTGTATGAGGGGCCCAACACGGGGAAAGGCATGATAAGGGTCTTCGACCGGGACCTGAACCTCATTCGGGAAACACTCATTGACCGGATGGTGGACGGCATCGCGTATCTGGACGGTGTGCTGTGCCTGGGGATGGGCGCGAAGACGCAGCCCTCGCAAGAGCCGCACCGTGTGAACGTGCTCGGACGGTTCGATGCGAAGACGCTGGCGGAGACCGCGCCGCGCGCCGATTTCGATTACGGGTATGAGACGAAGTTCGGTTTTCAGAACATTGCGACGGATGGGAAGGTTCTTTACGGCACGTTTTATTCCGTGAAGGGCGCGCCGCAGGTTGCGGTGTTCGACAAGGCGCTCAAGATTCTCGGCACGCACACGCTGGAGGCCAACCAGGGGCTTGACGTTGTGCCACCCGCGCTGACGGGCGGGAAACTGCTGTTTGTCAAGGCGAAGACAAAGGCGACAAAGCAACCCAAATCGGTGTCCTGTTCGTTCGACTTTTGGGCGCCGCCGGAAACGAGGGAAAAATGAGAGCGCAATTCAACAGACGGAATTTTCTGAAGGGGTCCGCGATGGCGGCCGCGGCGGGATGCTTTTGCCGGAGCGAAGCGGCTCCGGTCGCGCCGGGTGCATTGCCAGATTATGAAATGGACGTGGCGGTGATGGGCGGCGGACCGGCCGGGACGTGTGCGGCGATTGCGGCGGCGCGGAACGGGGCGAAGGTGATGCTGGTCGAGCGCGGGAACTGCCTGGGCGGCATGGCGACGCGCGGGCTCGTGGGGCCGTTCATGACGTGCTACGACAAGACGGGTACGACGCAGATCATCCGCGGTCTCTTCGAGGAGATCGTGGAGCGCCTCGTCGCGCGCGGCGGCGCGATTCATCCGAGGGACTGCCGCGCCGGAACGGCGTTCACGAGCTGGATCGAGGTGGGTCACGACCACTGCACGCCGTTCGAGCCGGAGGCGCTCAAGCTTTTGCTGGACGAGATGTGCGCCGGGGCGGGGGTGAAGGTGCTGTTCCACGCTGATTTTGCGGAGTCGCTTTTGGACGGAAAGCGGATCACAGGTGTGCGGCTGTTCACGAAGGGCGGTTTTCGCACGGTGAAGGCGAAGATCGTGATTGACGCGACCGGCGACGGCGACGTTGCGTTTCGCGCGGGCGTGCCGACCGAGTTTGGCGATCCGGCCGGGAAGCGGGTCCAGCCGGCGACGATGTTCTTCCGCATAGGCAATTGCGATCTTGCGGCGATCACGGCGGACATCGAGAAAAACAAGGGCAACTTCTACCGCAAGGATGGCGTGAACTACCGTTCCCTCCACTGGCGCGTGGCCGAGGCGCGCGCGGCGGGGGACTGGAACCTGGACCGTGTTTCCATCGGGTTGTTTCGCGGTGTGAAGGAAGACGAATGGTTCATCAACACGTCCCGCATCATGGGGGTGGACTCGACCGATCCGGAAAGCTGGAGTGCGGCCGAGACAACGGGCCGGCAGCAGGTTGACCAGATCTTCAGGTTCTTCAAAAAGTACGTGCCCGGGTGCAAGGATGCGCGGCTGCTCTGCACGGGTTCGACCGTGGGCGTGCGCGAATCGCGGCACGTCTTTGGCGAGCACCGGCTTACCGTGGACGACTGCCTTGAAGGGCGCGTTCCCGCCGATTCCATTCTCCTGGCGTCGAATTCCGTTGACGTCCATGGCCGGTTCGGGCCGATGTCCAACCAGTATGTGACCGTGAAGAACGGCAACTGGTATGGTGTGCCGTATCGTTGTCTTGTGCCGCTCAAGGTGGACAACCTGCTTGTGGCGGGGCGCTGTCTCTCGGCCACCTCAGAGGCGGCTGGCGCGGTGCGGGTGATGCCTCCGTCCGTGGCGATGGGGCAGGCTGCGGGAACAGCGGCGGCGCTTGCCCTGAAGACCGGCGCGACGCCGCGCTCGCTCGATACCTCGCTTCTCGTGAAGCATCTCAAGGAACAGAAGGTGTTTCTCGGATAAGCGCCGGAAAAGAATGCGCTCGTGCCGTAGCTTCTCCGGGCCGGCTGTGTGAATTCGCGGGATAGTCGCGAGTCAAAGAGGCATCAACCGGGTCTCCTGAAAGTCAATTGCTTCAAGATGATGCTTCAGGCAAGCTTCGGGCCTGTGAAACCGAACGGGAACACTGCCGGCCGCATCGGCGGATCGGGCTTTGATAGCGCGAGATCGGGCCTGGCAGTTCTGGCGATTTTCTTTGTCTTCCTCTTCCATGCGACGGTGCTCCCGGTTTGTGCGGACTCGCCAGGGGCGCCTGGCCGGACGCGCGCTCACCGCGCACCAGAGGTCTTCCCCGGGGCCCATTGGAAGAAAGTGGAGCAACCGGAGGAGATGGGCTGGTCTTCGGCAAAGCTCGAGGAGGCGCAGGCGCATGCAAGTGCGATTGGCTCAGCGGCAGTGTTTATCGTGCATGGCGGGTGCGTCGTTTCAGAGTGGGGCGAGACGGCGCAGCGGTTCAACATCCACTCGATCCGCAAAAGTTTTCTGAGCGCGCTTTATGGAATCTATGTGGAAGATGGGAAGATAGATTTAAGCGCCACGATGGCCGAGTTGGGGATTGACGATAACGAGCCGCGGCTGACGGCGATGGAAAAGCAGGCTGCGGTGGTGGATCTGCTTCGGGCGCGCTCGGGCGTTTATCACCCTGCCCTGTTCGAAACGGACGGCATGAAGCGGCAGCGTCCGGTCCGCGGAAGCCATCCGCCTCGCACATTTTTCTACTACAACAACTGGGATTTCAACGTGCTCGGAACCGTGTTCGAGCAACAGTGCGGCGTTGGCATCTTTGAAGCCTTTCGGCAGAAGATCGCGGCGCCTTTGGGCATGGAGGACTTCCGGCTGGAAGACACGCGGTACGTGCGCGGCGAAGACTCGATCCACCCCGCGTACCCGTTTCGCATGACCGCGCGCGACATGGCGCGGTTCGGGCTGCTATTCGCGCGTGATGGCCGCTGGGGCGGGCGGCAGATGATTCCGGCGGGCTGGGTGGCGGCGAGCACGACATCATACTCGCCGGCTCCGGGCGGTTCCACTGGTTATGGATACATGTGGTGGACAGAGATTCATGGGCGGCACTTTGAGAATGTGGACTTGCCGAAGGGCACGTTTTCGGCCAGGGGCGCTGGAGGGCACTTTATCCTGATTGTGCCGGCATGGGACCTGGTGATTGTGCATCGTGTAAACACCGATCAGAAGGAGGGGCCGAGGGTGAACAACCAACAATTCGGAACGCTGGTGAAGCTAATTGTGGAGGCCATGCCTGCTGCCGCGAAAACGCCGCGGTCCCTCCCCGGGGAAGGCTCGGCTGCATTGCCGCGACGACTTGACGATCTGGTGCCGGTGCTCATGGCAAAGCACAAGGTTCCCGGCGTAGCCATCGTTGGCCTGGAAAACCGGCGGATTGCCTGGGAGCGCCAGTACGGAGTTCGGAGCAAAGGCAAACCGCACCGTGTTGATACGCAGACACTGTTTGAGGCTGCATCCATGAGCAAGCTCCCCGCGAGCTATCTTGCGCTGAAACTGGTGGAGCAGGGCAAACTGGACCTGGACCGGCCCTTGTGCGATTACCTTGACAAGCCGTATCTGACGAACCAGCCATTGCACTTGAAGATCACGACACGAATGGTGCTGTCGCACACTTCGGGCCTGCCGAATTGGCGCAAGGGCGGCTGGCTTGGCGGCGGACCGTTGGCGGTGGAATACGAACCCGGCTCCCGGTTCACCTATTCCGGCGAGGCATTCACCTACCTTCAGAAGGTTATGGAACGCATTACCGGCATGCCATTCGAGACCTGCGTGAAGCAACGCCTTTTCGAGCCCCTGGGAATGACCCACTGCGGCTACGTTTGGCAGAAGGAATTCGAGCAGGTCGCTGCAGCCGGGCACGATTCGGAGGGCAACGTGCGGGCGGGCAGGAATCTCTACCGGGACGCGAACGCGGCTTACTCGCTTTACTGTTCCCCGATGCAGTACGCGTTGTTCCTTGAAGAGATGCTTCGGGTGGATCGCTCCGCCGCGCATTCGCTGTGCGCCGCATCGTTGAAGGCGATGCTCGAGCGCACGACGGAGGCCGAAGGCCGCAACCCGATAGTGCGTGGCGGCCGGCCCGGCTCCGGCGCGGCCTGCTATGGTCTCGGGTGGGCGGTGGACCGGACGGCATCCGGCGACCGATTTTATCACAGCGGCTCGAATGGAACCGGCTTCCGCTGTTACTGCGAGTTCGATCCAAAACGCGGCTCGGGCATCGTTATCATGACGAACGCTTCAGGTGGCGCCGCCCTATGGCAGGAGTTGATAGCGGCGGTGGGGGATCCTTAGCCTGCATGTTTTACATCCTCGGAACCGGAGTGCCAACATCTTGCCGGCTTTGGGCGTCTGCAAAGGTGTCAGCCGGCACAATGTTGTGCGCTGCGGACGTCCGGAGACTTCATCAAGACGAAGGGTGCGACGGCTTCCGGGCAAGCCCGCGCATGAAAAACTGATACAGATAAACCGGCGCAAAAAACGCGTATTCGGCAAGCGACAAAATGACAAACCCCAGCACCGTGAACCGGGTGCGTTTGAACTCGCCCGAGGTCCCGGACCGCAACAGGTAACCAACGGAAAACAGGTAAGGGAACGGCAGATAGTTTGTGTATTCTCCAACGGGCGCGCCGCAATTTTCGCAAAAATCCGCGCCGGGTGAGTTCGGCACCAGGCAGCGATGGCAAAGGACTGTGGCCTCCTCATCGGGAGGCAAGGCAAACGATTCCTGGTCCCATGGATCCGGGGACCTCGATCCCCCGGAAATCCATTTGTAAAAGGCGACAATCAAAAAACCCGCGAGTATGAGAAGCCCCAGCAGGGCCACGGTACCCTCCGGGCTCGCGAGCGGTCCTTTCGCAATAGTAGAGTCCATCATTGGATCACCTTGTGTCTGTTTTAAGGATAACCCGCAAGTCCATCACTTTCCACTGAAATTCACAGGCTGAAATTCACAGGCGCGATCATGCGGCTGTGGGGAGCTGCGACGCACCCCATCCGTTCATTGCATTGGTCTTTCAGGTTTGCTGAAAGACGGAAACTATTATTGGATCTTCCGAGCTACCCGCAGTGCTAAATGAATCTGCCGGCACCTTGCGCTACATGCAGGGAGTGTGGCCCATGTGCGGGGAAAAGTCTTATTAGTGGAAACGGGTTTGTATTAATAA
>CAYNZC010000099.1:12491-15295 GCA_964401575.1 uncultured Verrucomicrobiota bacterium | reverse complement strand
GCCCGAGACCTTCGACCGGTGCGGAGTCCCGGGGGCGGGCCCGATAAAAGCGATCAAAAACTTTTGATTGTTCATCGAAGGGAATGCCCTGGCCGGAGTTGGTCACCAGCAAAGAGATAGAATCACCGGCGTTTCGCAACAAAAGCTCGACGGTGCCATTTGGCTCATTGTACTTGACCGCGTTGCTTAGCAGGTTGAAAAGCGCCATTCTCAGAAGGGGGCGGTCAGCTTTTAGCATCAGTCCCCGCTCCAATTGCGATTCAAAATGGAGATTCTTCCCGGTGGAAAGTGCGCGGGCGTCCTCCAGCAACTGCTCCAATTCCCCTGTGATGTCCACATCTTCCAACGCGAGCTTGAGTGCTCCGGAGTCGGCCTGGGCGAGCAGCAGCAGGCTGCGGGTAATGGTCTTTAATCGCTGAACATTTTCCATGAGGCTGTTGCAGAGTCGTTGTTGATCCGAGCCGGGCTCCGCATTTTGGAGAGCCAGTTCGAGCTCGCCCTGCATGATAGCCAGTGGGGTTTTCAGCTCATGGGAGGCATCGGCGCAGAACCGCGTTGCCTGCCTGAAGCTTGCTTCCAGCCGATCCATCATGCGATTGAGCAGGGTGATCACGCGGCGAATCTCCGGGCTTTCACTCGACTCCGGAATTCTGCGGTCCAGGCCATGCGCGGTAACGGCCTCAGCAGTCATCGCAATGCTGCCGAGTGGCCGCAAAGCGCGTCCGGAAATCATCCAGCCAAAGCTTGCGATGAGCAGCAGGGCAATAGGTGCCGTTGCGAGGAAGGCTGCCCGCACCTGACGCATCTCGGTATGAACATCCGCCAGACCTATACCAAAGGTCAGTCTGATGCCGTCGCCACTCAAAAAACCTACCCTCCAAGCCGAGTCGCCCTTTCGCACGGTGACAAACTCGGCGGAGGAAAATACGACCTCCGGTGGCGGCCCGCCACGACCGTACCCGCCACGGCCGCGGCCTGGGCCAGACTCGGGCGAACGGGGCTGTGAATCCTCAGTATCGTACCCACCAACTGGCTGGAGAGAAGGCGTTTGTGCCGGAGGCGACACAGGGGTCGAGAGCGGCATATCGACTTCCACCGGCAGATAGGAGGATTTGTGAAGAATCCGATTGGAGCCGTCTCTCAAGACAAAGAACACTTCATTCGTGTAATTCTCTCCGAACGTGAATGCGAGGGATGACTCGAGCCGTTCGTAATTGCCTCGACCGGCAAACAGCCCCGGATGGCGGGTGGACAGAGCCTTGATTTCCCGATCCACAGCCGCAATTCTCGCACGGTAAAAGGTGATCCATGCGAAAGCACCAAAGACAACCAGCACCAACCCGGACAAACCAGCGGAAAGAAGAGCGATCTTGAGTCGTGACGGAATCGGCTTCATGCCTGGGGAGCAATTCGGTAACCCACGCCACGAATGGTTTCGATCAACTTGACGGGGGAATCGCCATCAACTTTTTTTCGCAAACGCTGAATATAAACGTCCACGAGGTTGGTGCCCGGATCAAAACTGTAGTCCCAAACCCGCTCGCAAATCTCGATTCGGGTAAGCACCCGTCCCGGTGTCCGGGCGAGGTGCTCCAGCAAGGAAAACTCGCGGGCGGTCAAGTCAATGCGCCTTTCTCCGCGCCGTACCTCACGGGTCAACAGATTGATGGAGAGTTCGCCAACAGCAATGATGCTCTGGGCGGTTCCCAGGGAGCGTCGGTTGACGGCGTGTAATCGTGCAACAAGTTCTTCGATGTGAAAAGGCTTTGTCAGGTAATCATCCGCACCGAGGTTTAACCCCTCAAGGCGCTCGTTGAGATCGCTTCGTGCTGTGAGCAGCAGCACAGGGGTGGCTATTCTGCGCTCCCGCAAATTGCGCAGGATGCTCAGCCCATCACGGCCCGGGAGCATGATATCCAGCACGATTGCATCGTACGGTCTGGACGTGGCAAGGTGAAAGCCTTCTGTCCCGTTGTATGCGACATCTGCGACGAATCCCTGTGCTTCCAGACCCTTGCGGATGAGTGAGGCGATCTTCTTCTCGTCTTCAACGACCAGAACTTTCATGTGGATGAGGGCGTGGGATCCGGGGCGGAGTCTGATTTGCGATCGTAAGCCATAAAATAGAGAACAGGCACCGCCATGCGGCTGATCAGGAGCGAGGCGATTTCTCCGGCCATGAGTGAAATGGCGAGCCCCTGGAAAATGGGATCCGCCAGAATTACGCTTGCGCCGACGACGACAGCCAGGGCGGTCAACAGCATGGGGCGAAATCGAACGGCGCCGGCGTCCACCACGGCCTGGTCAAGAGGCATGCCCTCGGCAAGTCGCTGCTCAATGAAGTCCACGAGAATGATCGAGTTGCGGACGACAATTCCTGCGCCGGCCATGAAGCCGATCATGGACGTGGCGGTGAAGAAGGCCCCCATAAGGCCGTGGGCGGGGAGGATGCCGACTAAAGAGAATGGGATGGCCACCATCACTACCAGCGGCGTGATGAACGAGCGGAACCAGCCCACCATCAGGACGAAAATCAGAATCAGCACCGCGCCAAATGCGGTCCCCAAATCGCGGAATACCTCGATGGTGATGTGCCATTCGCCATCCCATTTTACGGAGGGCTGATAGTCACTGAACGGCTGGGTGGCATTGTGAATCTTAAGGGGAGCGCCGTCTCCGCCAAACTCGCGCGTGTCCAGCTTTGCCAGAGCACGGTTCATCTGACGAATGGCATATACCGGGCTCTCGACGACACCCGCCACATCGCCGATGATGTAAGTCACCGGCATGAGGTTTTTGTGGTA
>CAYNZC010000099.1:0-12391 GCA_964401575.1 uncultured Verrucomicrobiota bacterium | reverse complement strand
ATTTTGCGGGCAAGCGCGAGCCGACCTTCCTCGTTCGGCCCATACACCTCGGCAACGAGGGTCTGAAGCACCGGTGGGCCAGGGGGAACTTCCGCGACCGCGGCGCGCGCACCGTACCGGGCAGCGATTTCCGCGACGCGCGGTCGGACACGCTTTGCAATATCATGGCTTTGAGCCTTGCGCTCGCTTTTAGGAACAAGGTTGATTTGCAGGTCAGCGACGTTTGGGCCTTTCCGCATGAAATAATGTCTTACCAGCCCGTTGAAGTTGAATGGCGCAGCTATCCCGGAATAAACCTGGTAATCAGTGACCTCCGGCTCAACGCGCACAGAAGCGCTGATTTCCCGGGCAACACGAGTGGTTCGTTCCAGCGAACTGCCCTCCGGCATGTTCAAAATAATCTGAAACTCACTCTTATTGTCGAAGGGCAGCATTTTGACCTTAACGTAGCCAATACCCACGAGCGCCATCGAGAGCAGCAGCAGTACAGCAATGCTGGCGAGGAACGCGTAGCGCCAGCGCCGCCGCTGGATGATCGGATCCATGAACCGCCGATATGCCCGAGTAAAATAATCTTCGGGATGCTCCGAATGCGAATGATGTGCGTCGGGAGGGGAGGCTTTGCCCAAAGTGAGCGAGGAGTACTTCTTGCCCCACTTCAAGATGCGGATGGACGCCCAAGGCGTGACGATGAACGCAATTGCCAGCGAGAAGGCCATTGCTGCGCTGGAACCGATCGGAATGGGGCGCATGTACGGTCCCATGAGCCCCCCCACGAATGCCATTGGCAAGACTGCTGCAATTACGGCAAAAGTCGCTAGAATCGTCGGATTGCCGACTTCACTGACAGCCTCCACAGCGATTGCGGACCATTTCCTGCCCTTGTTCTGTGGAAGATGGAAGTGCCTGACGATGTTTTCGACCACGACAATCGCGTCATCCACGAGAATGCCGATCGAGAATATCAAGGCAAAGAGAGTGATCCGATTAAGAGTGTAGCCGTAGAGGTAGAAAACCAGGAGAGTAAGCGCCAAGGTAGCTGGAATTGCGATGCCCACGATGGCGGATTCGCGCCAACCCAGCGTCAGCCATATCAACAACGAAACTCCAAGGACTGCGATTCCCATGTGGAGAAGCAACTCGTCGGATTTTTCTGATGCAGTCTCACCGTAGTTGCGGGTTGTTGCGATCTGCACGTCCGCAGGAATCATGCGCCCTTTAAGTGTCTCAATCTTTCTGAGGACATCTTTTGCTACAGAGATTGCATTTGCGCCCGGACGCTTTGCGATCGTGAGGGTCACTGCCGGTTGTTCGACTGTTGTGGTCGGGCGGGCAGAGCCTGCGCCGAAGAAGACATATTGCGAGGATTCCTCAGCGCCGTCTTCAATCTCAGCCACTTCGCGCAAGTAAACCGGTTTTGCGGCGAAGACTCCCACGACGACATTTCCCGCATCATTGGCGTCGGTCAGGAAGCCTCCAGTTTCAACGAGTGTTTCCGTGTTTTGGGTGGTCAGACCACCGGCAATGACCTGGCGGTTCGCTCCGGCAAGCATCGGAGCGACATCTGCGATGCTAAGATTTCGAGAAGCGAGCTTTGCAGGGTCCAGCAGAACTCGCAACTGGCGGCGTGCACCGCCAATGATTGTGGTTTCGGCGACCAGGGGGACCTGTTTGACCGAGTCATCCACCTGCGCCACCAGGCGGCGCAGGGTCAAGTGGTCATACTGCGGACTGTGAAATGTCAAGGCGAGAATCGGCACGTCGTCGATGGACCGCGGCTTGATCATTGGAAAAGAGACGCCCCATGGAATCCGGTCAAAATTGGATTGCAGCTTTTGATTGAGCTTAACAAGGCTGTCCTCGACATCTTCACCGACCTTGAAGCGCACAATAGCGAGACATTCACCCGGTTTGGAAGTCGAGTATATGTATTCGACCCCTGGAATTTCCCAAAGCAGCTTTTCCATGGGGCGTGTCGCTCGTTCCTCGACCTCCTTGGCGCTGAAGCCGGGCATCGATACGAGTACGTCAATCATCGGAACCTTGATTTGAGGCTCCTCCTCGCGCGGGAGCATGATCACCGATGCGACTCCAAGAAGAACCGAGGTGATGATAATCAGCGGAGTAAGCTTTGAGTCAATGAATGCGTGAGCGATACGTCCAGCGAGGCCCATTCCGCCGGGTGAAGCGTCAGATCGAGAATTCATTTCGTCTCCACGGGCTGGCCGTCGACCAATTCATCCATCCCACTTACGACGAGGGATTCTCCGGCATCAAGTCCGGCAAGAATTTCGATTTCCCTGGCTGATATGCGTCCGGTTTTCACGATGCGCAGTTGGGCTCGTTCGCCAAGAACGGCGAACACGATATCAAGTTGGCCCCGGCGGATTACAGATGAGGCGGGCACGTGGACGGACACCGTTTCGCCCACCGGCACAAGCAGTCTAGCGAACTGCCCGGACCGCAGCCCCGAGTCCCCGGGCAGATCGAGTTTAACACGAATGGTTCGAGTGACGGGATCAGCTGCTGGCGCGATTTCGCTTACCGTGGCTGCAACTTCGTGTCGCGTCGCGTCGGATCGGATCATCATCGGGGTGTTAAGGCGGATGCGTGAGACGAATGCCTCGGGAATGTCCGATTCCAATTGTAGCATTGACGGATCCTCCATGGTGATCAGGGGTTTGCCCGGACTGGCCAGATCACCCACATCGGCCCACTTCTTTGTGATAACACCTTCAAATGGAGCACGTAGTTCCGTATAGGCCAGCATGGCCTGAGCCTCCGCCATGACACCTTTTGCGGACAGATAAATGGATTCTGCTGTGTCGGCGTCGGATCGGGTTGCAGCCTGCTGCGCGAGAAGAGTGGAAATGCGAGTCCAATCCCGCTCGGTTTGCCGAAGGCGAGCCTCTGCCTGTTGCAAGCGCGCTTTGACTTCGGGGGCATCCAGTTGCGCAACCAACTGGCCAGCCTTCACTGTTTGGCCGAGGCGGACAGGCAGTTTCTCGATTCGTCCGCTCAACGTTGCTTCCAACGTTGCCTGCAGCCTGCTTCGTACGGTGGCGACAACTTCCTCGGTATTTGTGCGCCGCACACTCTCCACAGCCTTTACCTCCACACGAGCGGTTGGCAGGCGCGGCATCGGCTCAGAGAGTTTCTCAGGGCCCCGGCCGCATCCCGGAACCAGGAAGAGCGCAAGAGCCAGCACAGGGGATATTTTCATTTGTTTTCAGATTTCGGTTGTGGATCCAGTTGAGGCAGAGCTAGAGCCTTGCGCAAGGCAGCAATCGCAATTTGCCGATCCGCTTCGGCTTCGGCGTGGCGCACACGGGCATTTATTAGAGCTGTCTCGGCGTCCATCAGTTGAGTGGATAGGGCGGCACCCTGGTCGAAGCGTGCCCGGGTGAGATCGGCGCTCTCGGCGGCGCTTGAGACGGCCAATTCTGTTACAGCCAGGCGATCATTTGCGCTTTTAAGACCAAGCCGCGCCTGCTCGACCTCCAGGTCCAGGGCAAGCCGGAGTTTGCGTTGCTCCTCCCGCGCGGATTCAAGGTTTGCTTTGGCCTCACGGACTCTGGCACGGGTTTGCTGGCCATCCCATAAGTCCCATTGAAGAAGCAAGCCAGCGGCATAGCTTCCACCGCCTTCCTCGTATTTCCACCCGTAGTCGTAATCGAGGCTGCCAAAAGCGTTTACGCGAGGCAAATAAGCGGCTTTTTGGGCGCGCACCTGCTCTTCAGCCGCGAGTTCGCGATGCCGCGCCGCAGCCAGTTCCGCTCGTCCCGAGAAGTCATCGGTGCCGGGGGGGGCTCCGGTCATCAATAACGAGTCCACCACAGCAAAATCGCCCTCCTCGATTCCAAGTAAATTCCTCAGCGTGCGATGTGCCAGAGCGTTGGCGTTTTGGGCTTTCATAAGATCCTCCCGGATCTCTGCCAAACGAACTTCCATGTCGAGCAGGTCTGTTTTTAGTAAAGAACCGGCCGCCAGTCTTTTTCTGGCCACCTCCAAATTGCCTTCGAGGGATTTCACTCCGGCTTCGGCAGCTTTTATAAAGTTACGGGTCTTCTGGACCGTATAAAAACCGCGTGACACTTCAAATGCGAGGATATTCCGCACGGCTTCCATCTCTTCCCTGGCGGCCTCCGCGTTCGCCCTGGCTGCCTCGCGGCCCGCTTTGTTCTTTCCTCCCGCATACACGGGCAGGGTGACCAGGCCTTTTGCGTTCATGTTGTCCACGTCCGGCACGTCGTTGAAATCCAGCCGGGAGGAGTACGCCCGCTGGTTGAGAATGCTTCCGAAGACCATCATTGGATTGTCTGAACGTGTGTAACTGGACTGGAATTGAAACCGTGGCTGGAAAGCTGCGTTTGCCTGGTCAAAACCAGCCTGCGCGGCGGTGACCCGCTGCCTGGCAATCCGTGCGTCTGGATTATGGGAAAGCGCGTGACTCAGGGCGCGTTCCAGCGTCCAGGGCTCAGCGTAGGTTCCAATGCTTCCGAACAGCGCACAGGAAGCAACCATCCAAAAGAGGCGTTTCATTTCTCAGTTATGCCGGAGTTGCGGATCATGCGTCTGTGCGCTCATTTCTCGCCGGGCTTGCATACTTTTTCGCCGCAACAGCAGGAACCGCCCACGCCCATCTTCCGCAGGATCATTTCCAGCGGACAGAAGTTCGTGAAGGAGGACTGCAGCAAATTGAACCCTACGAACGCAGTGAACCACAGCCAATAGGGGCTGTGATAATGCGCTAGTGCGATGCTCACAAGAATAAAGACTCCGGCGAATCGCCTGATGATCATTTCCATATAACTTTACTCCATTCAGGTGTCGGCAATGCACACCCCGACGACCCTGTAATGCAAGGTGCTGACAAATGAATCCTTCGTCAAGGCCAAGCCCTGGGACCAAGGTGACTCGATCTGATTGGTTTGGGGCGGGCAGGAGCGTGTCAGGCAGATTGCTCAGTCACGTGGGCACAAGGCCTGGCGGACTAGTCGAACTGCGACTCCGCTGCTATTGGCGACGCGAAATATTAAAAGACTGTAATCCTTGAGGGGGGCATCTATTCATCTGGCAGTGGTCTGTTTTCTTAGTGGACTGTCAACGTAACGACACTTGCGAGCCCAAAAAGCTGTCTGAAAAGTCTTGAACCAGCTCGGAAGTTAAACTAGGAGATGGCAAAGCGTGACCGTTTCTATTTCGAAGATGAAATGCGGTTCAGAGAGCAGCTTATCTGGTCTTAGCGTCCTGGTTGTGGAGGACGAGCCATTGTTAAGGAGGCGATTGGCAGCTCATCTGGAGAGTCTTGGAGCTGATGTCACCTTGGCCGAGACTCTGCAGTCTGGACGCAACTTCATAAAGAGTCTGGACTTCGATTTTGTGCTTTTAGATGTGAAGCTCCCGGATGGTCTAGGCACCGACTTGTTGCGGGATGGTGTATTTCATCCTGAGCAAGCTGTTGTCGTAATGACTGCTGACGGTGGCGTTGAGACAGCTGTTGAAGCAATGCGGCTCGGCGCGGCGGATTTCCTCTCAAAGCCGTTCGATCCGGGGATTTTACCCCTGGTCATGCGAAGAGCACGGCAGATTCGGCAGGGCTTTAGAATAGCGGAGCACAACCGGGATGCCCAGGCCAAAACGGGGTTCTTTTTTGGTCAGGCGATGGCACCCCTGCGGGAGCAGCTGGAGAAGATTCTGTCCGCAGACAGAAGAATGCAACAGCAATTGCCGCCTGTGCTGATTATTGGCGAGACAGGCGCCGGCAAATCGTGCATCGCTCGCTGGCTTCATCGGAATGGGCCCCGATCCAACATGCCTATGATCGAGGTGAATTGTTCTGCGTTACCGGAGGGTCTTGCGGAATCGGAGCTTTTCGGTCACGAGCGGGGCGCATTTACCGACGCCAAAACCGCCCGACAGGGGCTTTTCGAAGCGGCTCATGGCGGGTCACTTTTTCTTGATGAAATTCCGAGTCTTTCACCGGCCATTCAGGCGAAAGTGCTGACGGCTATCGAGGATCGCAGGATTAGGCGGGTGGGGGGTAATCGGCAGATTGAGGTGGATGTGCGTATCCTTGCTGCCACGAGCCGGGATTTGCGCCAGGCTGTGGTGTCCGGCGAGTTCCGGGAAGATTTGTTGCACCGGCTGGATCTTTACAGGCTTTTTCTGCCTCCTTTGCGGGATCGCGGGGTTGATGTGGTCAGGCTTGCGGAGACGTTGCTTGCCGATCTGTGCCGCAAGCATAGGATTCCTCCGCGCAAGATCAGCCCAATGGGCATGGAAAAGCTCGCCGCCTACCGGTGGCCCGGGAATGTGCGGGAGCTGGAGCATGAATTGGAGAGAGCACTCGTGTTCGAGGAATCCGCGACTCTCGATTTCGCCCATCTTTCCGGAAAGCCTGAATCGCAGATCGATACACTTACCCCTGATGAATGGCTAAATCCCGCCTTCAAGTTTCGCGAAGGCGGATTCCAGTTGGATGACGCCATCAACCGGTTGGTCCAACTGGCGCTGAAGGTAGCTGATGGGAATCTATCGCAGGCCGCCCGTCTGTTGGGGACTACCAGAGATTTTATCCGTTACCGTCTGTATGGAGATCGAAAAGGCCGGCCGGATGAAGAAAATGGGAAATCATAGGGTGCGAATACTTTTTTCAAACCTGAGATTCGCTTTGAGGCCACAGGCCGCTTTGGCGCTGGCCAGGGTCTTCCTGCTGCGGACGGCTATTGTGTTTCTCTTCTGGTCACTCAACGCTTTCGGAGCCGCCGGGAGTTATGGGGGTCTTACAAATGCGGCTTCTATTGCTGTGTGGGACGGCTTGTTTCGGGGAGCGGCTGACGTTGGTTACCGCGACAATGTGTCGCGCACCAGTGTTGAACCGGAAAGCAGTCCCTTCGTTCACTCCTCTGCCGAGGTATCCTTGATCAGACTTGCAGATACAGGTTCCCAATTGAGCCTGTTCCTGCTCGGGGAGGATTGGCGCTACCTCGAGTCTTCATCTGTGGGGTACGAACAGCTTGCGTCGGCAATGGCCCAGGGATCGTGGATTTTGGGCAACGAATTCGAAGCGGGCGGCGAATTGCAGTACATTTATCAAAAGCAGGTGGTTGACGCATCAGAAAATGACGCTGATCTTCGGCGGTTACTGATCGAGGGTCACGGATTTTGGGCCCGGCCGCGGTGGAGGTGGAACTGGCATTCTGCCTGGTATTGTCAAATTGAAGGCACTGCGCTTCGGCAGTTGTTCGGCAACGATGAGTTGGACGATTACTGGGAGCCTTCCGTGCGTGTGAGCGTGGCACACAAATACGGTAATCGCTCAGAGGTCTCCGCAGGCATTCAAACCACGCATCGCTTCTTCGATTCACGGGAACAAGCGGACAAATCCGGATCCATCAGCACCAACTCGAGCCTCAGTTACTGGCGGCCGGAAATTGGGGCGCAGGTTCGCCATTTCTGGGATGCCCGGCGGCATTGGCGCACCACTACCAAAGTCAGTTACCTTTGGAACCAGGACAATGGCACGGGCTACTACGATTACGACCGTTTCCTCCTGTCACAACAGGCAAGGTGGGGAAACGATGCGTGGGACATTAAGGCAAACGCCCGCATCGGCTGGTACGGATACCGCACGCAGAAGGTCGGAAGCGATTCTCGCGATCGGTCGTACTTTGCCCTGGACTTTCGAATTGAGAGGCGCATCACCAGGAAACTGTTTGTGTTTGCCAGCGCCGAGCGGGAGTGGGATTTCAGCAATGACCCCCTGGATGAGTATCGTGACTGGAGCGCAAGCGCAGGGGTTGGCGTTGAATTTTAAGGCTGAACCATGACGGTGGACATCACGATTGACCGGTTTGTGCCCGCTTCTCGAAAGGCGTTCGCACTGGGGCTTGTGTTTGTGCTTTCCGTGCTGCTCGCGACGGTTTTGGCTGGTGTTTTATACTTTCGCGGCATAGTTCGCGTACAGATTGCAAGTCGCGATGCCGACAGTCTGTATGCCACCACTCTCATGCAACAGTTGGACGCGCGCTCCCGGGTTGAAGGAGATCTGGGCGACGAGCAAGTGGGTTTCGAGGCGGCGCTGCTCGCTTCCAGGCTAAAGGGCGTTCTGGGAATTCGTTTTTTTGATGAAGACGGGCAGTTTAAGGATTCGTTTCCTGCGAACATTCAACCGAAAAAGCTGGCTGCCTGGGCACGGGAACCTCTGGCCCGCCGAAAACCATCAAGTAGTTTCGCACCTGAAATGCCCTTGGACCAGGTGTTTATCTACCGTCCTGAATTTGCATCAGGGAAGATAGCGCGAGTTCCGATCCTGGAAATCGTGGTCCCGCTTCTCAAGCGCGATTCGACCAACATTGTTGGATCGGCTCAGTTTGTCATCGAGGGGCAAAGCATTGCAGAGGAATATGCCCGACTCGACCGGAATCTGGCGGTGATGGCCGCTCTGGCGATATTCCTGGCTGGCGCGATCCTTATCCTGCTCTTGTGGCCTATTTTTCGCAGGCTTGAGCGCGCCAATGCTGAACTCGCCCTGCGCAGTGAAAGATTACTTCGAGCAAATCAGGAACTGGCGCTTGCAGCTCGAACATCCGCCTTAGGAGCTGTATCAGCCCACTTAATGCACGGGCTCAAAAATCCCCTGGCAAGCCTTTCGCAATACCTTTGTGAGCGTGTTGGTTCTCCGGGAGACCCAGTGGAGGCTGGGGACAGCCATGATGCATTGAGCGCAGCCAGACGAATGCAGGCGCTTGTAGAGGAGACCTTGGAAGTCATTTCAGATGCCCGCGGCGAACCCGGCTATGAAACCACAGTGAGCGAGCTTTTGGAGACCGTGTCCAGAGCACTTTCTAAGCGGCATGCCAATCCGGCTGTGCTTCTGGATATCCGCGCGAAGCGCGAGGTTTCCTTGCCGAGCCGAACAGCCAATCTTGTCAAGCTGGTTCTTGTGAACCTTGGGGATAACGCCATTGAGGCAACCCCGGTTGGCAGGTCTGTTTCGATTTCCGCCGAGCTTCAGGATGGTTCCGTGCTGTTCTCGGTCCGGGATCAAGGCTGTGGTTTTCCTGAGCATCTGCGCCCTTCGCTTTTTCTGCCGTGCAGGTCCACCCGCCAGGGAGGGGCGGGCGTGGGGCTGGCAATTTCCCGTCAGATTGCCGAACACCTCGGAGCAAAACTTGAGCTGATCGAGACCTCGGAAGCAGGCTCAGTGCTTATTCTGAAACTTCCACTTGACGAGCAGTCGGGCCATGAGGATTTGAAACGGGCATAAACAGATCGGCTGAAACCATTGGGCGTTTCCGCCCGTCCATTCCAGTCCGTTATGGGCGTCTCCGCCCACTGCGGGCACCGTGCGGGTTGACTATGGTCCTCAAACACGCCGAAAACCGCGCTTTTTGCTTGTTTCCCGGGTTGGCACGAGGCTTGCAAAGGGAGAATTCAGGCATAGAAGCCGTCGAGAATAAAAGGGAACTACGTATGAAACGAATAATGACAGGACTGATTGTGAGCGTGGCGCTGTCTGTGGTTTGCAGCGCAACGGCTCAGCAGGGCACGCCGGGCGGCGTAGGACAACAGGATCGGGATCGGGATCGGCTGCAAACCTGCAGTCCGACGATGGATCAGGACCGCACCCGGGCGCATGAATGCCTGCCGGATCAGCTCAAGGAAGGGGTTAAGGAAATGAAGCAGGCTCAGGAGCAATACCAGCAGCAGCTTCGGGACAAGAAAAAGGAGCTGACAGCTTGCACCGACCAGGAGCGCCAACAACTGCGTGACCAGTTGCGTGACGCTATTAAGGAGCAGGCACAGGATCGCGCCCAGTTGCGTGAGCGCCTGCAGGAACTGCGTGAATGTGTGCCCACCCATGAGCAGGTGATGGAACAGGCGCGTGAAAGAGCGCGCGATCGCGACGGATCCAAGTAATACGGTTTAGCATGCTTGGTGCCCCCTCCAGGCCAGTCTGACCGGCTGCCTGGAGGATCTTTTTTAGCAAAAGGTCAGGAGTTGTATGGCAGCCGAAACGTTTCTCGTTCTTTTTCGCCCCACTCGCCACTTTTCTCAGATTATTATTTGCACGCTCTTGGTTGGGTGCGTTCCAACCTTTTTTGCTGCCGAGGCCAGGTTTGAGCGCTGGCGCTGGTCGAACCCACTTCCCCACGGGAATAACGTCATGGACATGTTCGTCAGCTCGAGGATTGCTGTTCAGGTCGGCGACGGTGGCAGTGTGTATGTGCAGGATGAAACAGAACGCTGGGCGCCGTGCAATACAGGAGTGACGAATTATCTTAGAGGGGTTGCTGTGCTGGGGAGTCGCTATATCGTCGTTGGGGAGAATGGCTGTGTGTTGTGGTCAGATGACGGCGCAAATTTTCAGAAGGGGACTTTGCTGCCGACGACCACCGACAATTGGTTTGAGGGGGTGGCCGCATCAGGGCAGAGGGCTGTTGCAGTGGGGGATAACGGTTCGATTTACACGAGCACAAACGGCATCACATGGACCGGAGTAGCGTCAGGCACCACGGAATGGCTGCGCAGCGTTGCGTTTGGCGCCTCGACTTTCATTGCGGTTGGAGAGAATGGGACGATCTTGAAGAGCAGCAGTTCCGCAACATCCTGGAGTCGTGTGAGCACAAATACAACGGGTGTCACAAGCCATTTGAACCGTGTGCGCTACTTGTCAACCTCTGGAGGAAACTGGTTTGTTGCGGTTGGAATGCGGGGCACCGCCATATACAGCACAAGCGCAGGAAGTACGTGGCAAGGCCTGTCCTCCGGGACTTCAAACACTCTTTTCGACGTTGCGGCCAATTCAAACGGCCTGCTTCTGGCAGGCGATCAGGAGATTCGGTTTCGCAATTCAGAGGGGTTCTGGACGAACCAGATAACGGATCTCCCAACAAACGCCCCACCTGCGTGGACCTACTATGCGGCATTCGGCACAAACAGCTCATGGCTTGTGGCAGGCCGTGCGGGATTGCTTGTCGGGGGCAGCATGACAAACGGGGCCCCCACTCATACGTGGACTGTTTCGCCAACTTCCTCTCACGCCTGGCTTTGGGACGTTACCGTCCAGCAGGGCATCTGCGTCGCCGCAGGCGACCTGGCAACCATACAAACCAGCCTCGACGGGATTCTATGGGCCAGTGAAGCGGTGCCCGGGACTTACACGAACCTGGTGCTGCTGGGCGTGGGAGGCAATACAAACCTGCTGCTTGCTGCAGGCAACGGAGGCGCGCTTTTCTATAGCTGCGCGGGGATGACGAATATGACGGTGACCAACTATGTCGGCACGAATGTTGTCATCACCAACACTACCTTCAATACTCTGGGAATGATCTGGACAAAGGTGGTTCCGTTCACGACAAATACACTTCAGGGTGTTGCTGCCAGTTCCAGCTCATACCTTGTCTGCGGGGATGGCGGATCCATCTTTACCAGCCCAAACGGCACCAATTGGACTTCCCGCGTGGCTCCCACGACAGATTTCCTGTCGGGTGTGGCTTTCAGTCCTGTCGGTTGGGTTTGCGTGGGCAAACGGGGGACACTTCTGCGGTCTGTGGATGGAGTGTCCTGGACAAAGATGGAGCTGGGAACGACCAACTGGCTTTATCGAGTCCGTTACGTGGGAGGCGCTTTTGTCGCTTTGGGCCAAAACGGGTCCATTTACACAAGCACTGACTCCATAACCTGGACATCCAGAAGCAGCGGCACCAAGGCGTGGCTCAACGATGCGACCTACATGAATGGCAAATGGTGGATCGTTGGCACTCAAGGCCTCTTGCTGTCAAGTTCCGATCTGTTTGACTGGACTACGGTTCCTGTTCCGACGGTCAAGTCGCTGTACGCTGCCACAACTTTTGAGGGAAAGCTGCTTTGCCTTGGCGTCGAAGGTGTGGTTCTGCGCAATCAAATCGAGCCAATTTCGTCTCCCGTTCAAATACTGGGGTACGACAGGACTGTTGGGATTTCAGGGATCGGCACGAATGCTTACAGCGCGGCCTTCGAACTGTTTCTCTTTGGAGGCATGCCTGATCAATTCTTCCATTTTCTATCCTCGACAAACATGGGCGTGGCGCCGTGGATTACCAATGCCACATTGGAGGTCTTCGACCCCTCAGGCACCATTTATCTCATTCGCACGCGCAACCTGACCAATGCGCCGGGGCAGGAATACTATCGGACCATCGGCGTTCCATAGCTCGTCACCTAGCCCCTTACTGCACGTTTCTTGCTGAGAGAGGGCTCATCCCACAGGAGTCGGCAAGGGGGCTGCTATTCTCCGGCCCTCGCTCCGGGTGGGGCCATGGGTTGTTCCGCACAACAGAAAACTGAGCTTCCGGCAGGAAACCAGTAAGTGCTCTCTTGTCCCCACCATGGGTGGTCCGTTGGT
>CAYNZC010000098.1:0-15498 GCA_964401575.1 uncultured Verrucomicrobiota bacterium | reverse complement strand
CGGACCTTGCCGACATACCACCCATGTGCTAAAAGCTCCGCTCCGTTAAACGTGGCGCGAAGATTTGCGCGGCCAGCACCATTGACTGGATATCAATTTCACGCTCCGTCAAGCTTTGTATCATCGTTGTATATCCCGTCATTATTTTTGAGTGGATTTGAGTCTAAATGAGTGTATAATGCTGAAATGCTAAAGGTGCATTCTAGCCAATGTTCATGCGGTCAGCGTGAGTGTTTAGAAGTGAGCGGAATTGAGGCGAAAATGCAGAAAAAATGCCAATGTCAATTAAGAGTCAACTGCTCTACCATTGAGCTACCGAGGCACCCCGAACGGGAAAAAACATTAACACAACGATCATGGGCCAACAAGCCGTAAAAAATAATTTTTCAGAAGACACCGAGCGGGAGATATCCGGGTTAAAAACGCTGCTGCTTAGGCCGGGGGAAGCCGATCGTGTGCTGGCCGGGCATCCATGGGTGTATGCCGGGGCGGTGCTGCGGGCCGCGGACGGTCTGGAGGACGGCCAACTGGTGCAGGTGAAAGACCACCGTCAACGCCTGTTGGGATCAGGGTTTTACAACTCGAAATCCAAGATTCGTGTGCGGATGCTCTCGGCTGAACGGGTGGAGGTGAACCAGGCTTTCTTCGAGGATCGCATCCGGACGGCCCTTGAGGTGCGCAAACGCCATTTGCCGGAGGCGACGTCTTTCCGAGTGGTGAATGCCGAGAGCGATTCTCTCAGCGGCCTGGTCGTGGATAAGTACGAGGATGTTGTTGTGCTTCAGATTTCGTCGCTGGGCATGGACCAGCGCAAGCAGATGATCGTGCAGGCGATCGAGAATCTCTTTGCGCCCCGGGCAATCCTCGAGCGCGGAGACATTGGCTCCAGAAAGTTTGAGGGTCTGGGCGAGTCCGGCGGGGTGTTGAAGGGTCTGGCGCCTGGCGTGCTGATGATAAATCTGAACGGGTTGAAGGTCGAGGTGGACCTTGCGACGGGGCATAAGACGGGTCTCTACCTGGATCAACAGGGCAATTACCAGGCGGTGGCTTCGTATGCGAAGGGGAAGGATGTGTTGGACTGCTTCAGCTTCCTCGGCGGATTTGGGCTGCACGCGGCGCGAGCGGGGGCGCGGCGGGTGCACATGATTGATCAGAGCGAGGCGGCGATCGGCGCGGCCAAACGGAACGCGGGATTGAACGGTCTGGACCCGGGGTGCTCTTACGAAGTGGCGAATGTGTTTGATTATCTCAAGAACGAGACTGCGGTGCGTCCCCACGAGAAAGTGATTCCGAAATGGGACCTGATCATCCTTGATCCTCCCTCATTCACGCGGAATCGCTCATCCGTTCCGGATGCTCTACGGGGCTACAAGGAGATCCATTTGCGGGCGCTGAAGCTTTTGAAGCCCGGGGGCACGCTTGCGACCTTCTGCTGCTCGCATCATGTGAATGCGGGACTGTTTCTGGACACGGTGCTGTCGGCGGCGTTTGATGCCCGCCGGGTGCTTCGGCGTGTGGCGACGTATTCGCAATCCCTGGATCACCCTGTCATCCCGATGATTCCGGAAACCGAGTATTTGAAGGGATTTGCCTTTGAAGTCGTGCGGTGAGAGGTTGGTGGGCCCCCGGGATGTTGAATAGTCCGGGGTGAGCGAGCGTCTTTCTAGTGTGTGCGGGTTCGTTTTGCCGGGAGATGGGGCATTCGAAAGGCCGGCGATTTCGCCTTCAGGCATCCCTGCAAAGAGCTTGTGTGGTATTTGGCATCAGATTATGCTGAAAGTTCCGTTCGGGCCGGGCGAATCGGCGTGGAACGAGGTTTTAAGGATGCCTGGCAGAGGATCTGGAATCCGGCCAGGCCCCAAGAGAACAGGACAGGAAGAAACAAGATATGAATAACGGATATCGTTTTTTGGCTTTGGCAATCGTGGCAACTGCGCTGATCAGCGCGCGAGCCGCGGATAACAACATGGTCCCGCTGGATCTCAAACTCCCGCCGCCTGCTTTCAAAGGCACGCCCAAGGATATTCAACTTAGCGATTATGTGGAGCCACTCTCGGACAAGCCCCGTCCGCCCATGATGGTTCCGGCCGGGCTGAAAAACATTGCGCAGGGCGCCAAGGTGACATCGAGTGACAAGAACGCCACGGCCGAAGCGCTCGCTAAGGTGACGGATGGCGACAAGGACGCCTCTGAGCAGAGCATCATCTACATGCGCAAGGGCACGCAGTATCTCCAGTTGGATTTCGGCGCGGCCCAGGAGATGTTTGCGGTGGTGATCTGGCATGCGCACAATTCGGCGAAAGTTTATCATGATGTCATCGTGCAGGTCAGCGATGATCAGGATTTCCTCAAGGAAGTGAAGACTATCTTCAACAACGACCAGGACAACTCCTCCGGGCTGGGTGTGGGGAAGGATCGCGAATTCTTCGAGACCCACGAAGGCAAGCTGATTGACGCCAAGGGCGCAAAGGGGCGTTACATGCGTGTCTATTCGAAAGGAAGCACGGAGAGCGCACTCAACGAGTATACGGAAATTGAAGTGCACGGCCGCCCGGCTAAATGAACCGATGGGTGACGCTCGGCCTGGTTTTGGCCGCGCTCGGAGCGGTTGTGCTGCGCTGGCCCGCACCGGGGCAGCGCCCAATGCACAACGACGAGGCCGTAAACGGCGTCAAATTCGGTCAATTGTGGGAGCGGGGGGCTTACAGGTATGATCCGAACGAGCATCATGGTCCCACCTTGTATTACTTTACTGCGGGCGTGTCCGCGTTGAGCGGCGCGCCCGGCGTCATTTCCGGTATTACAGACGAGCGGCTGAGGTGGGTGACGGTTCTTTTTGGTGTGGGGCTCGTCTGGCTGGTTTTGTTATTTCGCGACGGCCTGGGGCAAGCGGGGCTTCTCTGGGCCGGCATCCTGATCGCAGTTTCGCCGGCATTTGTTTTCTACAGCCAGTACTACATCCACGAAATGCTGCTGGTTTTTTTCGCCGCCGGCGTGCTGGGGTGCGGTTGGAGGTATTGGATATCCCGCAAGGTGGGCTGGGCGCTGCTGTGCGGCATCTGCCTGGGCTTGATGGCGGCGACGAAGGAAACCTTTGTGCTGTCCGCAGCGGCGGGGTTGATGGCGCTCGTCGCAAACCAGGCCTGGAGTCGTTTACTGGACGCTGCGGAGCGGCCAGCGACTGTTGCCCCGTTGAGCCTTCGTCATCTTGGGCTTGGGGCGGCCGCCTGTCTCGCTGCAGCGGGGTTGATGTTCAGTTCGTTTTTTGCAAATCCCACGGGAATTTTGGACGCCGTCCGGACCTATCAGCCCTGGCTGGCGCGCGCGGGCGGGGATTCGCCGCACCTGCACCCGTGGTATTTTTACATTGAGCGTCTCTTGTTCTTCAAGGCTGCAAGAGGGGCGTTTTGGACGGAGGGTTTTATTTTGCTTCTGGCGGCGATCGGCGCGTATGCGGGGTTCAGCCGCAAAGGGCTTGGAGGTGCGCGAGCGGGTTTGCTCCGGTTCCTTGCGTTTTACAGCGTGGTGCTTGCGGGCATTTACGCCGCGATCTGGTACAAGACGCCCTGGTGCCTGCTGAATTTCTGGCATGGGTTTCTTCTGCTTGCGGGAGCCGGTGCGGGGTGGATGCTGCATGCTGTTCCTGGCGGTTGGAAAAAGGGCGTGGTCGTGGCGGTGCTCCTCGGGGGAACCGCGCACCTGGGTTTTGAGAGTTATCGTGCGGTGAACGTGTCTGGGGCGGATCGGAGCAATCCCTACGTATATGCTCAAACGTCGGCCAACCTGCTGCGCCTGGTGGAGCGAGTTGATGAGCTCGCCGGGCATGCAAGTGGGGCGGACACGCTAATCAAAGTGATGGCTGGAGACGGCGATTACTGGCCGTTGCCATGGTATTTCCGGCAATATAAAAACGTTGGCTGGTGGGAGCGGTTGGCTGCCGATCCCTATGCGCCGCTGATGGTGGTATCCGCGGAGATGAAAGCAGCGCTCGACGAAAAAGGAACGCATCTGATGGTGGGCTACTCGGAGCTGCGCCCGGGGGTATTCCTGGAGCTGTATGTCGAGTTCGAGTTATGGAAAAGATACCTGGAAAAGCGGACAACAGCCGACGCGGCCAATGCTCCACAGAGGGTGGGGCATGTCGGGGCTGACACCAGCTTCCCGGCGAATACTATTCCGCTTTGATCAACTCGAGCACCTTTGACACAGCCTCGTCGGTCTTTACGGGTATCAGCGCGCCGGAGCGCGGTTTGACTTCTACTTCGCCCCTTGCCAACGACTTCTCTCCGACGCCGATCCGGATTGGAAATCCGACCAGTTCGGAGTCTTTGAATTTGACGCCGGGCCGTTCGTTGCGGTCGTCCAGGATGACGTCGATTCCCCGGGCGGTGAGTTCGTTGTAGAAGCGCTCGGCCAGTTGCATGACAGGGCTTTCCGGGGTAACGGCGAGCGGGGTAATGCAGACCGAGTAGGGCGCCACGCTGATGGGCCAAATGATGCCGTTTTGGTCGTTGGATTGCTCGATCACCGCCTGCAGGGTGCGCGTGACGCCGATGCCGTAGCAGCCCATGATCGCGGGTTGTTGTTTGCCCGATTCATCGAGGAAAAGGGCGCCCAGGGCGATGCTGTATTTCGTTCCGAGCTTAAAGACGTGGCCGACCTCGATGGCGCGCTGGACCTTGAGCGGCTTGCCGCAGTTGGGGCAGGGTTCACCCGCCTGTGCGGTGCGCAGATCCGCCCAATGGGTTACCTGGATATCGCGCCCGATCCATACATTTCGCAAGTGGAAGCCGTCCTCGTTCGCGCCGGTGACCATGCCGCCCGCATTGCGCAAGCGCTCGTCCGCATAGATGGGCAGATCAGCGGCCTTCAGCGTCGATCTAACAGCCCCGAGGCTGCCGGGATGGGCGCCGAGTGCCGCGAAGATTTCCGCAGCTTCGCCCGGTCGGAATTTGTTGGTTCCGAGCGTTCCGGTGAGCTTGGCCTCGTTGAGTTGGTCGTCGCCGCGCAGCAGGATCAGCGCGGGCTTGCTCTCGACCAGATAGACCAGGGTTTTAATTTGAGACTCGGCAGGCACGTGGTGAGGCGCCTTTGCCAGGGCTTCTATGGTTTTGACTCCGGGCGTGGCGAACTTCTCGATTTCGGCCACCGGGGCGCCGCCGTTGCAGGGTTCGACTTTGCTGGAGGCCTTCTCGACGTTTGCGGCGTATGCGCAGGCGTCGCAATAGGCGACCTCATTCTCGCCGGTATCGGCGGGCACCATGAATTCATGTGAAAACTTGCCCCCCATCACACCGGTGTCCGCTTCGACGGGCAGGGTCTTCAGGCCGCACCGCTGAAAGATGCGGGAGTACGCGTCATACATGCGGCGATAACTTTCCTGGGCTGCCTCGTCGGTGGCGTCGAAACTGTAGGCGTCCTTCATGATGAACTCCTTGGCGCGCATGAGACCAAACCGCGGGCGGATTTCATCGCGAAACTTGGTTTGAATCTGGTAGAAGTTTTTCGGCAACTGGCGATAAGAGCTTATTTCGCCGCTGGCGAGAGTGGTGACCACCTCTTCGTGAGTAGGCCCGAGGACCCATTCCTTCTTAGCGCGATCCTTGACCTTGAAGAGCACATCCTGGGCGGCTTCATACCGTCCGCTTTGCTGCCAGATTTCGGGAGGTTGAAGGGCGGGCATCAGGACTTCCAGGGCTCCGGCCCGGTCCATTTCCTCGCGCACGATTTGCTCGACCTTGTGCAGCGCGCGAAGCCCGAGCGGCAGAAAGATGTAAAGGCCGCCGGTGAGTTTGCGGATAAGGCCGGCGCGCAGCAGGAGTTTGTGAGAGGTGATTTCAGCCTCTGCCGGTGTTTCTTTCAGTGTAGGAATCAGTGCCTGGGTCCAACGCATATAAAGGAGAAGTATGGATTCTTTGTGTGCAAATGTCGATGAGGAACGCGGAAGCGCCGAGAAGTCAAAAAGTCCTGACCCGCACGCATGAACCGCAAAAAAGCCGGGATGGAGGAACGGGATTATTGGAGCGATCGCTGACCCCGGTGGGATAGGCTGGACCATCCCACGCGATGAAGTCGGGGAAAACCACAGACCAGGACGTCTTGCTTCTGTTCTGACATGGACCCGCGTCGCCGGGTCCCGGGATGTTTGAAAAAGGAGGAAGATTGGAACATGAAAATTGGGGACGATGTGAAAATCGTCCCCAGCGCAAGCGCGGCAGGTGAGCAGAGGGTGCTGCGGGGGCTAGCGGACGGCGGCCCACGCCTCGGACCTTGCCGACTTGAGGACGGCCTCGCACACCTTTTGTGTTTCCAGTGCGTCTCTAAAGGTTGGGCTGGCCGGTTTGTTTTTCGCCAGGCCGGTCAGGAAATCCGCGAAATGATGCACGAAGCTGTGCTCGTAGCCGATTTGCAAACCGGGCACCCACCATTTGTCCATGTAGGGGTGGTCTCCGTCAGTGACGTGTATGGACCTCCATCCGCGCACGCGCCCTTCGTCTCTGTGGTCGAAGTATTGCAACCGGTGCAGATCGTGGAGATCCCAGAAAATGGACGCGTGCTCGCCATTGATCTCGAAAGTGTAAAGGGCTTTGTGTCCACGGGCGTACCTGGTGGATTCGAACGTTGCCAACGAGCCATTCTTGAAGCGGGCGAGGAATGCACAGGCGTCGTCAATGCCCACCTTTTCCACCTTGCCGGTGAGGTTGTGTTTGCGCTCTTTGATGAAGGTTTCGGTCATGGCGTTGACTTTGCTGATCGGGCCGTTGAGCCAAAGCGCGGTGTCAATGCAATGTGCGAGCAGGTCTCCTGTGACGCCGGAGCCGGCGACTTTGGCATCCAGGCGCCACAGACCGGCTCCACCCTGGGGCAGGTCTTTGGAAATGGTCCAGTCCTGGAGAAACTTGGCGCGATAATGGAAGATGCGGCCCAGGCGGCCCTCTTCGATTAATTCTTTTGCGAGGGTCACAGCCGGGACGCGCCGGTAATTATACCAAACCATGTTGGGCACGCCGGCTTTCTCGACAGCCTGGACCATTGTTGCGCCTTCCGCTGTGTTCATCGAGAGAGGCTTCTCGCACAGGACCATCTTACCGGCTTTGGCGGCGGCGATGGCAATGTCCTTGTGCATGTCGTTCGGGCAGGCGATATCGACGAGGTCAATATCTTTGCGCGCCACGAGTTTTTTCCAGTCCGTTTCAACAGATTGGTAGCCCCAGCGTTTTGCGAAGGCGCGGGCTTTGGAGGCATCCCGTGCGCAAACGGCCTTGAGCACGGGCTCGTATTCGAGATCAAAGAAGTTGGGAGCTTTGCGAAACGCGTTTGAATGCGCACGGCCCATGAAGCCGTAGCCGACGAGTCCGATGTTGAGAGTTTTCATATTTGAGTTTCAGAGAGGTTTGATGGTGATGTTGCGAAAAGCGACCGGGCCATGATTGCCTTGGAACATAAGCGGTCCTTTGGCCTTCTCCGTGCCGTCCACTCCGCCGGGGGTGGGGCTGGGCATCTCGAGATTCTCGTGAATGATTGCTCCGTTCAGGATCACTTTGACGAATTCTGCATTGGCTGTCTTCTTACCTGAGGCGTCGAATTGAGGTGCTTTCCAATGGATTTCATAGGTGTTCCACTGGCCGGGCGCCTTGTACTTGGGCTTTTTGGGCGGTTGAGCTCCGTAGATGGCGCCCATGTCGCCGGGGCCGGGGTTGGCGTCTTTGCCGTCGCTGTCAAGCACCTGGATCTCGTATTCTCCCATCAGGTAGATGCCGCTGTTCGAGGATTTTGGCACCATGACATCGAGCTTAATGACGGCGTCACCATGCAGATCCCTGCTGTAAAGGTCGAGGCTGCTGCGGTGTCCTTCGGTAGCATTGATGAGTTGCGTTCCCCCGGGCGAGACTGCCAGTTGTTTGGGGTTGGCTTGCGAGACTTTGGCAGTGCCGACAAGCCACTTGCTTTGTGTGGCGCCTTCGGGTTTGGCGATCCATGCGGAAATATCCTTTGTGCTGAAGGGCTTGGGCTTTTTATCGCCGGCAAAGGCCGGGGAACAGAGTGTGGCAATGAGCAGTGCTGCCGTGGTGGAGATTGGAGAGAGCATTCTGAATTTCATGCTGGTTAGTTGCCCTGTTAGCGATCGAAAAGCAAGCGAGAAAGGTCGTGTCCAGTTGTTCTGTCTGCATGCATTGCTGCTTCGGAACATCAGTGCCATAAATCGACCGCGTCGGCCCGCAGCCTATGTCTGCTCTCTTCCTGTGTGATCAGTAGAATTGGGCGTGCAAAAACAGATCCGATTTTTCACCGCATTGGCGTTTCCTTTTCACCGCATTTGGTCCAACTTAAGGCAATGCAATGGTCGCGGCACCCTAAGACGCTCATGCGACAGAACCGCGCTTTCATCGGAGCGGGCCTCCTGGCGGCGATGCTGGCTGTGCTGCTGTTTTCCCTGGAGCTTGCTTTCTCCGCCGAACTCACGGCCAAAACGAATGTAATTGGACCTTCTCCGGAAATCCTGGGGCTGAATTCCGGTCATTTTTACCCCGGCAGCAACACGCGGGATTGGTGGCGCTACTCGGGGGTCAGCGGGGCGCGTTTTTTCATTTCCCCTTCGAACATTGAGCCGAGTGACGACATCAGTCCGGTCGGTGATGGTGTAACCGATTCAGCCACCTTTCTGGCACGCAGAGCTTCCATCCGCACAAACCAGTTCGACCCTTCCTACATCAACTGGCCTGTTTTCGAGAATCGTTACCAGAATACGACGCTTTCCGGGAACAACCGGATACGCGTGGACTACGCTCTCAGCGCGCTTCGAGAGATGAACGTGGAGATCTGCGCTCAGATCACCGCTTCCCAATCCCGTCTTCCGATCGCGTCGGCTTCGGATTGGCCGAACATGTGGGAGCTTTGGCAGCATTATTACGCGCAATCGTTCTACCTTGCCAGGCACTACAACGTGGCGAGATATCAGATGTACAACGAGCCAAATCATCCGGATGCGAATGGGCTCACACCTGAAGATTACCTGTTGCGCCTCCGGCTCGCATCCGATGCGGTGCAGTGCGCGATTGACGATGTTAACACGCTCTATGGGAAGCAGTTGCGGGCAAAGATGCTCGCGCCAGTAACGGCCGGAAGCGCGGCATCTTCCTGGACCGGTTGGGGCGAGTTGGTCGTCACCAATCGGCACGTCAACTTTCTTGGGCAGACGGATCCTGATTTCCTGCTGCTGCACGTTTACGATTATCACCAGTATGGTTCGACGCCTGCGGGTTTTGGCAGCAGCTTACAGACTTTGCACGGCTATCTGGCGCAGGCCATGGCTCCCGAGCCGCGCTATCCTAGTTCCATCTCTGAGTTCAACACCCGGACAGGCGCCAGCTTCGACAGCATACCGGACACGCTCGATTATCCCGCTGAATATTCCAAGCTGGGGGCGATTTGCGTAAACCTTGCCGCAAACCACTGCAGTGAACTCTATTGTTTTAAGTTCTCCCAAACGGAGTCCTCGAACGAAAACTACCCCGTGCAAAAGAATGCGCTGCATTACGTGGACAGTGACACATCGCCCTACAATATCGGCGGCATCACGAAAGCGGGTGAAGTCTGGCGCCTTTTCAACAAGAGCCTGCCGCGGGGGAGCCTCCGGCTGGAGACGGCAAAGGGCTCCGGAGCAACCGGCCTGGACGTGCAATCCGCTCGAGATAGCAACGCTTTCTACCTGTTTTCCGCAAACAACACATCAACTGCGGTGGATGTGTCGTTGAACCTGCAGGCCTGGGAAATTCCCGCGAATAACAAAATCATGATTCAGGAGGTGAGCGAATCCCTCTCAGGCGGGGTTAGACTGTTCACCAACGCGGGCGCGGCTGGAACGCTATTCGCCAGCCTGGCATCGAACAGTGTTTGGTTGATTCGAGCTTCGCAGGCTCCTCAGGCGCCGGAGCAGATTCTGCTTTCGTCGGCGGACGCCGAGGTCCGGAATGGAGCAAACAAGCTCTTCAACTACGGCCTGAGCAATTCCATCACGGTGCGAAACGATTCTTCCTCCGCCGCGAACCGCAGCGTGGCGTTCGTGAAGTTCCAACTCCCCACCACCAATGACATGTCACGACTTCAATTTGCGGTGCTGGCACTGTCAGCGCAGTCCACGACTGAGGCGCCGGCTCAGGCGCACGTGTATGCGATCGATTCAAATGACTGGTCGGAAACAACCCTGACGTGGAACAACGCGCCGAATCTGAGGGATAATGTGCCCGCTGGGAACCGCATAACAAATGCGGTTGTGGAGAGCGGCGGGATCTCGGCGCACGTGCAGGGGCAACTGATTACAAGCTCCACCGTAACGAGCGAACGGCGGATCGATGTGACTGATTACTTGCGTGGGCGCACGAATACACAGGCTTCGTTTCTCATTGCCCAGGAGCCGCGATGGAATCTTGCCTTGCCGTCTCTGGATGTCGGAGACACGCAACCTGCCGGCATTCGCATTACAAGCAAAGAAGGATGGGCAGGACCCCGGTTGCACCTGGTGTTCGCTGTCATCCAGGAGCCGCCGGTGGCGGTGGATGACACCTACGCAACCTTGCAGGACTCCACGCTAAGGATCGGGATGCCTGGAGTGCTGACAAATGACACCTCCGGAACAGAAACGAACGTTGTAGCTCGAATTGAGGAATTTCCCACCAACGGTAGTGTCGTGCTGCGCGAAGACGGTTCGTTTATGTACACTCCCGAGCCCGGTTTTTATGGGGCCGATTGCTTCACCTACGTGGCAGCCGCCTTGACGACCAGTTCGGCGCCGGCACTGGTCCGTTTAACCGTGGAGCGAGCGTTCCCGGTCTCGACAAATGTTGCCGTTTCCGCGGAAGCTTTCATCCGGGGTGGCGCTTACGCGGACACAAACCCGGACGAGGCCGCTACTGGATACTTGATGGTAAAATACAACGCCTCTCTGGACCTCTCGCGCAAAACTTTTCTTCGATTCGATGTATCCGCCTTGAGCCCCAACAACGCGAGCGATGCCGCTTTGACCATCAACTTCGTCACGTCCTTCAAACACGCGGTTCAATTGTGGTGTCTCGATCAACCGTGGGGGACCTTCAACTCCGACGTCACCTGGAACTCCGCCCAGGCAAACGAGGCGGCATCCAACGATATGCTCCAGTCCGGTCCATTCACCGCCACGAGGATAGGTTCCTCAACGCTCATGCCGATGAGCGGCATGGAGCCTTTTACCTTTACGGTGCCCGACTTCGCGCAACGAATCCCGAACTTGTTCCCGGTATTCGTTCTAACGGGCGTGGCTGACCAGGAGAATAACGCGGGTGGGTTGCGGATCGAACCGGGTAGCGCCACGCTCACCTTGCTCGCAAATGTTCCTGTGCCGGCGGATGCCACGGCGCCAGTTTTTACAGGCTGGTGGTTGACCAATGGCCTGGTGAGCATGACCCTCCAAGGCTCGCCCGGAACGCCATACGTTGTGGAGTTTTCTACAAATCTCGTTCAGGCGCCATGGGAGCGTTTGGCGACCAACGTCTCGGACGCGAATGGCGTGTGGCTTGTGACGGATGCGCAACGCACGAATTCTCCAGCGCGCTTCTATCGTGCGTTTCTGCCCTAGCAGCTCGGAACCGGAACTCAACATTTCGCGCCAGACTATGGTTTGATTCCTTTTCCTGGCGGGCAGGCGCGTGAATGCCAGTGAATCAGGCAGGCAGCTTTATTTCTCCTGCCAAACTTCTGATCTGTAATGTCGCGGGTGGATTCCTTAATCTCTCTTGTACATGCATGAGCAATCGCAGAATGCTCCTTTCGTGACCACCTGCTGGTCGGTGGTGCTTGCGGCTGCGGGTTCGGATACGACGGCTGCGCAGGACGCCCTTTCGCACTTGTGCAAGACCTACTGGTATCCGCTTTACGCATTTGTGCGGCGGCGCGGGTTCTCGCCGCATGATGCGCAGGATCTGACACAGGAGTTTTTCTCGAGGCTCCTGAAGGGACATTGGGTCGCGCAGGCAGATCGCCGGCGCGGACGGTTCCGCTCGTTCCTGCTCTCTGCCATGAAGCATTTCCTGGCAAACGAGTGGCACAAGGCCAATGCGATCAAACGGGGCGCGCACCTGGACCTCATTTCCATGGATGATCACGACGCGGAAGCGCGGTTTCAACTCGAGCCGGGCACCCAGGTGAATCCCGATGCTCTCTACGATCGTGGGTGGGCGCTCACGTTATTACGGGATGTTCTCGCCAGGTTGGAGCAGGAGTATTCGGCTGAAGGAAAAGCCGCCTGGATGGAAGCCATGCGGCCGGCGCTCACCGCAGGTCGGGATGCGATTAGCTATTCGGAAATGGCCTGTAAACTAAATACGAGTGAGAACGCGTTGCGCGTCGCAGTGCACAGGCTTCGGCAGAGATACCGGCAACTTATTCGGGTGGAAGTTGCCTCTACAGTGGCCTCGCCGGAGGAGGTGGACGAAGAAATGCGCTACCTGTTTGAAGTTCTGGCGGGGACTTGAAGATTTTTCGTAATATCCAGCCGCAAGTCCTTCAGGAACGGGTGGAAACGATATGAACACCCAGAAAGTGTGTCAGCATTGCGGAACAGCCCTGAGCGCCGACGCTCCCGGGGGATGCTGCCCCGTGTGCATGATGAAGGTTGCCATCGAGGCGGGCACGGTGGGAGACGCCGTCCACCCGGCGCATTCCTTTACCCCACCTACCGTCGAAGAGTTGCGGGACCGGTTCCCATCGCTCGAGATTATCGAGTTTATCGGCCGAGGCGGCATGGGGGCTGTGTACAAAGCCCGCCAGAAGGATCTGGATAGGATCGTAGCGCTGAAGATTCTGCCGCCGGATATCGGGAAGGATCCTGCTTTCGCGGAGCGGTTCGCCCGCGAAGCACGCGCCATGGCCAGGCTCAACCACCCGGGGATCGTCACCATTCACGAGTTCGGCCGCGCGGACGATCTGTATTTCTTTCTGATGGAGTTCGTGGACGGGGTTACCCTCCGGCGCCTTTTGCAGCGGGGACGTGTCGCTCCCCGGGAAGCACTCGCGATTGTGCCTGCGATCTGTGACGCCCTGCAGTATGCGCATGATCAGGGCATTGTGCATCGCGACATTAAACCCGAGAATATTTTGATCGATCGTCGCGGGCGCGTAAAGGTGGCCGATTTCGGCCTCGCGAAACTCATTGCTTCCGGGGCAGAACCGGCCCTCACGCAGCCTTCGCAATGTTCGCCGGACCTCACCGAAGCGGGCAAGGTGATGGGCACCCCGAACTACATTGCGCCTGAGCAGGTCTCACATCCGCAGGAGGTCGATCATCGCGCGGACATCTACTCGCTCGGCGTCGTTTTCTACCAGATGCTTACGGGTGAACTTCCAGGCAAAAGTCTCGAGGCTCCGTCAAAGAAGGTGCACATCGATGTCCGGTTGGACGAGGTTGTGTTGCGCGCTCTCGAACATGACCCGGAGCGCCGCTATCAGCAAGCCAGTATTTTGAAGTCGCAGGTGGAGACCATTTCACAGGGAGCAAGTGCGGCTGTTCCTCCGACGATCAGGAGCGCCGTTCCTTTCACGGCGGAGTCCGTTCGCGGCCAGTTCCTGGCGCTCACGATTGCATGGTGGATTGGTTTTCCGCTCAGCATCGTCTGCGAGTTTGTTCGCACGTTAGATCTTGTCGTACTCGCCGCCTTGATTGTGGCGACGGTGTTTGGCTGCATCCTCCTGTACCGTCAGTGGCTGTTGCTCCAGGGCCATGGAGCGAGAACCACTCCCGGAAGGGCGGTTGGATTCTCGTTTATTCCTGTTTTCTTTTTTTACTGGTGGTTCGTTGCGTATGCCGGTCTGGCCACGGACACGAACCGGCGGCTCAAGGAACTCGGGATTAGACGGGTCCAAATGTCGCGTGGCCTTGCAATCGCCTATTGCATTCTCGGGATCCTCGGATGCACGATTGGCGCGTTTTCGTATGTGGGCATTGCTCTGACAATCCCGCTTATGGTCGTCGGCTTTTTCCTGCTCCTGCAACAGCGCGATTGTGTCCTCGCTTTGCTTGAAGCCGAAGCCGTTCAGCCTTTCCCATCGGAGAAGAACCTGCAAGCGCGTGCGGAGCAGGGAACTGGTTCACCGTCCGTCCCTGGCAGTGTCCCGGTGGGTACAGCAGCGACTCAACCCGCGTCTCGACTCTCCTGGGCAGCAGTTGCCGGACTATGCTGCCTGCTGCTGTCCATGATCGTAGCGGCAATCCTGGTTCCATTCAGTATTCGCATCGCTGGTCCGAACGAAGGACCGCCGACCTGGTTCGTGTTTATCGCGGGCTTGCCCGGTCTCTTGCTTGTGCTTGCCACCATGGTCTTCGGTGCGATAGGAATCGGTCAGACCCGCCGGCATCCCGGGAAATACCATGGATTCGGGCTCGCGTTCTTTGATCTGCTTCTGTTTCCGTTGCTGACGCTTGGTATTGCCGTCGCGATCCTGCTGGGAAAGAACACTGGTCTGCAGGACATCCACATTTTCCTGTTTGTCTTGCTGATCAGCGTTCCGCTGGCGGTGCTTTCATGGCGCCTGTTGCGTCCCGCACCTGAGGCTTTTGCGAATCTGCCTGATAAGAGGCCTTGGGGCATGTTTATGCCGATCACGGCTCTCGTAGCGGTGACTGCGTTGGTGTCGGGCGCTGTGATATCTCAGCAGAATGCGTTGAGCCTGGAGAAGGTGTCCCCCGAGCCGTTGCGGCACAGGCCTGACCTTCTCAGGCGGGCCGATCACCCAGCCGTCATCAAGGCTGCACTGGCTGATCCCAGCCTTCCTTGGGGTTGGCAGGAACTCCAACGCCGGGCCGCCGGGCGTCGGCTTACCTTCAATGAGGGCACTCAGATCGTGGATGGGATGAGCGACTTGCTTGAGGCGGGAAGAGCGGACGTCCGGAAGCCCATGCCTTGGTTTAATGACCTTGTGAAGGAGCTCAGGCATCAGCGGTTGGTTTCCGAGGAGGAAGTGATCCGCTGCGTCCGTGCGATGCACGGGAATCCGATTGTTGAGGTCCCTCGCGTGCGCGCCGGGGCTGGAACGATCAGTATTGATTGCAGCTGGCGGGATGCATGGCACCAGACTTTTCTCGGCTTCGTGATACTAACGGAGATGCAAGCAGTGACACTGGATGGTGTGCGGTTGGAGAGGCCCACTGGCAGTACACAACGGCCGCAACCCCGGATAGCACGGTTCTATGGCGATTTTCTTCTGCCGACCGATGTGGCGCCCGGGGAACACGTGATTAAATGCGAATTCTATCATGCAATTCGCCCGGAGGAGGATGTGGTGGGGCTTGCCCACGATGCTGCCCGCGCTGACTGGCCTTCTCCCTCAATACCAAAACTTGCCAGCATCACTGACTTTGCCAGCAACGCGACGGGCGAACTCGTTGTGATAGGAAAAGACGAACAGCCGATCGAACTTACTGCCGATCCTGCGCTCGATCCCCTCGCGACTCAGGGGTTGGCTCTGAAA
>CAYNZC010000097.1:0-15987 GCA_964401575.1 uncultured Verrucomicrobiota bacterium | reverse complement strand
ATTCTGCAAAGCTGACTCCGTCGATATGTTGACGAGGCAGAGGAGAGAGGTGCGCCAGTTCGAGGAATGTCGGGTAAAGATCACAGGAAATGAGCGGGGTCTCGCAAACCGATCCGGTCTGCGTTACGGCTGGTCCCCAGACGATCAATGGAACACGGATGCCGCCTTCATAGAGCCAGCCCTTGCCGGCGCGCAGAGGTGTGATGCTGGTGGGGCCAGCGTTCTTCAAGGTTGAAAGACCTCCGTTGTCAGAGGCAAAGAATACGATTGTGTTACTTGCCAGTCGGAGATCTTTGAGCTTCGAAAGAATCCTTCCTGCGCTGATGTCCACTGCGGCGAGCATGGACGCGTAAGACGGATTGTCCTGTCGCAGGCGCGTGCGTCCGTCGTGTTCGGGCCGTTCCGGGGTTGGGCCGCTTAAAGTGCCGGCTCGTTTCTGAAAATGTTCTACCAGTCCTGGCATCGGCTGGATGGGTGTATGAACATCGTGGTAGGATAGCATAAGGAAAAACGGACGGGACGGATCACGTTTTTCCAGGAAATCGGTGGCAAAGTCGGTGTATCGGTCCGTGGATTCCAGCCGTTGCCTGAGGCGGGCGATATTGTCCGTGGCGCCGGCGTTTTCCCTGTCCTCACCGAGATAGAGTTCAAATCCATGGTCCCTGGGAAGGGAACCGTTTCTCCCCAGATGCCATTTTCCGATGTAGGCAGTCTGGTAGCCCCCGGTTTTCATGGACTCTGCGAGGGTGACTTCGTTGTGTGGAAGCTGTGTGCGCGGACGCAACTGGACGAGCTTGCGGTTTGGGGCTTCCTGCCCGGGGATCCAGTCCGTGATTCCGGTTCGGACCGGATATTTGCCGGTCATGATGCTGGATCGGGTCGGCGAGCAGACAGAGCCGGCTGAGTAGAAGGTCGAGAATCGCACGCCATCGCGTGCCATGCGATCGAGGTTTGGCGTCTCGTGAAAAGCACTGCCGTAACATCCCAGGTCGGCCCAGCCTAAATCATCTGCCAGAAGAAAAACGAGGTTTGGCTTCTGGTTGGCTGCGGCAGCGGTCTGCACTAGCGGCAGCCAGCACGCACACGCAACAAAGAAGCGCACGAGGATGTTGTGCTTTGTCCGGACCGGTTTCCCGGCAGCGTTCGCCGGGACGCGCCTTGAGAGAAAAAAGCGAGTCATTGTGCTGTGTATATCGCAGTGCCTGGCGGCTCACAAGAAAACAGATGGCCGCTGCGCCCCTGTAGATGCTTTCAGGAAGGCTGCCGTTTGCTCCTCGCGTCTTCAGGTGGTAGTGTTGAGCACGAAGAGGACAACGTATGACAAAGATTCTAATTCTGTACTATTCCATGTATGGGCACACCGAGACGATGGCGCATGCCGTTGCGGAAGGGGCGAAGTCCGTGCAGGGCACCGACGTGATCGTCAAACGGGTTCCGGAGCTAATACCAGCCGAGAAGGCGGCCCAGGTTGGCGTGAAGTTGAATCAGTCGGCTCCCCTGGCAGATCCCAAGGAACTCGCGGATTACGATGCAGTCATTTTCGGTTGCCCGACCCGCTTTGGAAACATGACCGCCCAAATGCGCAACTTTCTGGATCAAACCGGAGGTCTTTGGGCGAAAGGCGCGCTGGTCGGAAAAGTCGGCAGCGTATTTACCAGCACAGGCACCGGGGGCGGCAACGAGAGCACGATCATGAGTTTCGTCCACACGCTCATACATCATGGTATGGTTATTGTCGGATTGCCGTATTCGTGCCCGGAACTTTCTGACATCTCCGAGCTCAAGGGCGGATCGCCCTGGGGTGCGGGGACGATTGCCGGAGCCGACGGTTCGCGTCCCCCATCGCCCAAGGAGCTTGCCCAGGCTCGATTTCAGGGGCAGCACGTCGCCAAAATAGCGAAAAAGCTAAAGGGCTGAATTCAATCGGCTCAGGACCGGGTGACGCGTTGCATCAGGCTCTGCCCGGTTGATGTCACTTCGGAAAATGCGACAGGCGCGGTGATACACCGTGTCTGTCGAACAGTGCAACCAGGTTGCATTCAGGCCGGGCCAATCACTCCCAGGACTCGTGTCCGAAGTATCTCATTACAGACTCTGCACGCCTGTGGGCGGCACTTTGGGGGTGCTTCGGGCGGATCAGTAATCCTTTCCGTTGAGACTCTGTGTGACCGAGGCAAGCCATGCTTCGAGTTGGCGGGTCATGATCTTTGCGCGCTCGGGCGATTGTTCGTGCTGTGTGTCACGTTCCATTGGATCCGCCTGCAAGTTGTAGAGCTCGTATTGTGTCGTTCCTGCAGCGCTCTCAATCCGGTGCAGTTTCCAGGGCCAATCCAGCCAGGCGGCGTGGCCGGCAAAGCTGTCCTCGGGGTACTTGTCGGGGATGAGCGCCGCGTTCAGCTTGAGCATGGCGGGGTCTTCCATTTGCTTGCCCTGGCTTTGTAGAGCAAGGAGTTCTGACATCCAATCCTCAGACTTGGCCGGGATACCTCGTGTGGGGTGTTGCCAAAACCCGAGCGGCCTGGGCCGCGAGGGGGAAGGGTCGTCAAGGAGGGGCAGGATGTTGATTCCATCCAGCGGAACCTGCTGCCGGGATTTCAGACCGGCGGCAGCGACGAGCGTCGGGAAAATGTCCACAGTGCTGCAAGGCACTGGGACGAGACGCGGCTTGGGAAAGCGGTTGGGCCATTCCAGCAAAGCGGGCACACGCAGGCCGCCTTCATAGATAGCGCCTTTGTTGCCGCGCCCGCCTGTAGCCCCGATTTTTGGCAAGCCGCCATTATCGCTGCAGTACCATAGCAGCGTGTTGTCGCGAAGACCCAGACGGCGCAGTTCACCGCGCAATTTTCCGAATGCCTTGTCCATGCCGGAAATCTCGCCGTAAAAATTGGCCAGCGGCTGCTTTTGATTCGGGTATGCGGCCATATCCTCCTTAGAGGCACGATGCGGGGCATGGGGCGAGCCGAACCAAACGACAGCCAGGAACTTCTTGTTGGCTTTGTGCTGGTCGCGAATGAAGTCGATTGCCGCATCCACAGCCACCATGGAACTTTCACCGCGGAATTGTTTCGCGACCCCCTGGCAACTGAGGATTGGATCGTTGTCGTAGAAATTGGGGGCGGAGATCCACACATCGAAGCCGCTGGCGCCGGGGTTCACCGGGCTGTCTTTATAGACGGAGCCGAGGTGCCACTTGCCAAAGTGGCCTGTGACGTAGCCTGCGGACTTCAAGACCTCGGCAATGGTGTGTTCCTGGGGGCGGAGGTCATGACCCCAACTGAAGCAGCCGAACCGGTTGGGGTGGCGTCCGGTGAGCACGCTTCCGCGTGTGGGCGAGCAGACAGGCGCGGCGGCATAAAAGCGGTCGAAGCGGAGGCCCTCTTTTGCCAGGGCATCAAAGCAAGGGGTTTTGAGACCGGGATGGCCGTTGTATGCCATGTCTCCCCAGCCCTGGTCATCAGCCATGCAAAGAACAATGTTTGGGCTGGCGTTATTCGCGGGAACGGACGACGCAGCAAGGCATGCGAGGTTTCCAAGCAGGCCCAGACAGAGCGAAATCAGAAAAAGAGGATGAAAACAACGAATCATACGAGGTGATTAGCTTATATGAGGTTTTGAGACAAGCGCGAAGCCAGATCATCTGCCAACGCCGGCAGCGGCGCAGAATTCGGGTGAGTTGGGGGCCCCTGCGGCGGGCGAACGGTGAAATGACTCTTGTGTTGTCATGACGGCGAGTCGCCTGCCTGCACTTTACGCGATTGCGTAAATTGTCTTTGTCGGATCAACCAGGATAAACTCGAGGACGTGTATCGGCTGAATTGCCTCGGTTTGTCGGCTTATTGAATGGGCCGCAGGCCGATCGAGGCGCTTCAACGTGCCGTTTGTTCGGAAGATGGGTGCGATCATCACGGCTGCGTGAGTATTGATTGACACATCCCCGTCGCAATCAAGTCAGAGCAAGAATCATTTATGAAACAAACAAACATACTCTTAAAAACTTCCTGGAGACTCGTTGGAGGGCTGGCGGCCCTTGTGTTGACACTCGCCGTGATTGGAGCGCAGGCCGACACCATTCTGTTGGATTTCGGTCAGAACACACGGACCACTGTGAACGGTCCGGCTCCGGATGATCCGGATCGCTTTTGGAATAACGTGAATGAGACAGTTGGCTGCTCCGATACTGGCCGGATATTGGATGTAGTCACGACGAACAACACTCCGACGTATTTTGATTTTGTAATGGTAAGGCGTTTTAACGGTCCTAACTCGGTGGGCACTTCCAGTTTCAGCGCGTACCCGGTCGATGCCACTGCGGACAACTTATATGGCAATACCGGGACCTTTAACACCAGGGCGAATGTGTTTCCGAGCTTCAAGCTGACGCAGTTGGATTTGGGCACGAAATATCAGTTCACCTTCTATGCTTCCCGCACCTCATTAGGAGCAACGGAAAACCGCGAGACACTCTATGTTGTGCAAGGCGCGACCATCGAAACCAACGTGTTAAATCCTGCCAACAACATCGAAAATGTTGCTGTGTCATCCCAGATAACCCCGGATGCCGCGGGCGAGATCAGCATCAGCATCTACCCGGGACCAAACAATAATAATTCGGTGAAGTTCACGCACCTGTCGGTCATGCAGGTGGACACCACCGTAGAGGCCGTGACGCCGCTGGAGTTCACCCTCGAGCCGGCGAGCCAGGAGGTGGCGGCGACCAGGGACGTCACGTTTTTTGCGGCAGTCAGTGGTTCGGGACCGTTTGTGGCACGGTGGTATCAGGACGGCAATTTGATGACCGAACAACAAAGTTATTACACGAACTTCTCCTACACAATACCTTATGCGGGTGTGGAGCTGGACAACGCAAGATTCTCGGTAAGTGTGAGCAACTCGTTGTATGGCGTGGTGAGCAGCAATGCTGTGCTGAAGGTTTTTGTGGATCAAACCGCGCCCGGGGTGGTTTCCGTTTTCAGCCCGAGCGGCATCAGCGCGCTTTTGGAATTCAGCGAGGAAATGGATACGAACACCACTGCAATCCCCGCGTATTACACGATTAACGGGCAGGAGGCGCTCTCAGCGGTTCCCTCCGCAGACAAGAAGAAGGTGACGCTTACGTTCCCTAAAGTGACAGGCAACTACACCGTGGCTGTTGGTGGTGTGAACGATTGGTATGGGAACCCGATTGCCAGCGGCGTGACCATTTCCGGCACGGCAGGTCCGATTCCCGGTGAAAATTATCTGGTGGATATAGGTGGCACGACAATCCAAACGGTCAACGAGGATTGCTTCGCGCCGGGCAACGATCCAACGAACTACTGGAACAACCTGACCAGGACACTTGGGATGGTAAACGACAGTGTGCTCCCGCTCAGGACGAGCCATAGGAACGATTTTGGGGTGAACCTGGTTGTTGTGAGCCGGTTCAATGACTGGAACAGTTCCGGGACCAGCGTCTCCAGCCTGTTCCCCGCCAACGCGACCCGGGACAACCTGTATGGAAACATCGAGCTTTGGCAGTCTCTCACGGAGGTCCTGCCGGTAATGAAGCTTACGGGATTAGATCCCGCCATGTTCTACAAATTCACGTTCCACGCTTCGCGCGGCGGCGCTGCAGACAACCGGGAGGTCGCTTACACTGTGGGGGGGGCGAACACCAATTCGGCGATCCTGGATGCGGCCAACAATATTGATCAGGTGGCTGTGGTTGAGGGTATTCAGCCTTCGACAACCGGAGAAGTTATTATTTCCATGGCTCCCGGGCCGGGAAACAACAACGCATATCACTTCCTTCACCTCAGCGCATTCAAGGTTGAGAAGGGTGCGCCGCCGGCTCCACGTTTTCTTGCCCCTGTGATCAGCAACGGCAAGATCGAACTGAACTGGACCGGGCAGGGCAAGCTTGAATGGAGCCCGACCCTAAACGGACCCTGGGCGCCAGTCCTCCCGGAGCCTGCATCGGGGTACATGGAAGACATCAGCACGAGCGGAAACCGGTTTTACCGGCTGGAGCAATAGGTTGTCGTCCGCAGCCGAGTGCAACATTTGCGCGCCGACGGGAGGGGGTTGGGGACCGTCGGCGCGCGGTTTTAAGGTCGTATGACAGAATCGACGTTATTCAGCAAAAGCCTGTTTTGTATCCGGACATTTGCCCTGTGGGCGGGAGTATTCGCCGGGGCGGCTGTGGGGGGCACATTTGACACTCAGATCGCCGCGTTCGAGGCACAGGATGGGGTGACCCCGCCGCCAAAGGATCCGGTCCTTTTCGTGGGATCATCAACCATCGTGGGGTGGACCGGGCTCACCTCGGCTTTTCCAGCCTATCCAGTAATGAATCGCGGTTTCGGCGGGTCGCAGATGAGCGACGTGCTTTACTATTTTGATCGTGTTGTATTGCCTTACAAGCCAGCGCTAGCGGTCATCTACGAAGGTGACAACGATGTTGTGTCAAAAACGGTGGATCAAATCGTTGCGGACTACACGACTTTTCTGACGCGGATGCGGGCACAATTGCCGACGAGCGACATCGCCTTTATCTCGACCAAGCCCAGCCCCGCGAGGGTGGCGTATATCGAGAAGACGCGGGAATTGAATTCACGCATACAGGCGCTCTGCGATGGGATGCAGATACGGTTTATTGACACATTTCACGCGATGCTGGACACCGATGGACAACCCAGGGCGGAGCTTTTTAAATCCGACATGCTGCACATGAATTCGTCGGGTTACGAACTCTGGCAGGGAATAGTGGGTCCGGCTCTGAATCGGTGGAATCTAAGCCGGGGCCAGGCCCTGTTTTTTGATTTTGGCACAGCAGAGCTTCAGACATTCAAAGCCTCCCCGCCGGGCGACCCGGCGAACTTCTGGAACAACGTGACGGCGGCGATTGGGACTTCTGCGACAGGAATGCTGGGCGCGATCGTTACCGCGAGCAACGCCCCGACAGATATCAGCCTGGGCATAATCCAGAGGTTTAATGGGCCCAACTCCACCGGGTCCTCCGCTTGCACTTTGTTTCCGCTGAACGCGGTTCGTGATTCGCTCTATGGAAATACCGAACTGTGGTCGGGGCTTTCCGATATTCACCCCAAGTTCAAATTGACCAATCTTGATCCCGCGCTCAGATACTACTTTACCTTTTACGGTTCGCGAGACGGGGCCAGTGATAATCGTGAGACCGTTTACACTGTCGAGGGGGCGACATCCGCAAGCGCTGCGTTGGACCCTGCAAACAACGTGTCTTCGACGGCACTAATTCCGGGGATAGCGCCCGCGGCTTCGGGTGAGATTGCGATCACCCTGGCCCCGGGTTCGAACAACAACAATGAGAACCACTTTACCTATCTGAACGTGATGAAAGTGGACGTGGCGCCGCCGCAGACGCCGATCACGTTCACTCGGATGCCGTCTGATCAGGCCGCCCCGGCCTACACGACCGCTCTTTTCAGTGCGGAGGCGCAGGGCGCAAGGCCTTACCGGGTGCAGTGGTATGTGAACGGATCGGCAGTTCCCGGGGCCAACGGATTTGACTTTGAACTCGCGGCAACGCCGGAGATGGACCAGGCGGTGGTGAGTGTGAGTGTCAGCAACATGGTTTACGGGGCATTGAGCCCCGGGGCCGTTCTGTCCGTGACAGCGGATGTCACCGCCCCCGCGCTGATCTCTGTCGCGAGCGTCACTGGAGAAACGGTGGATGCGACCTTTTCCGAGCCCCTGAGTGCGGATTCCGTCCGCTCCGGGCACTTCCTGGTGAATGGGGAGCCTGTGGCCGGCGCCGTGTTGTCACAGGATTCCCGAACGATCACTCTGACACTCCATGCCATTATCTCTGGGATATTTACCGTCAGCGCCAGCCATGTGAAGGATCTTTCGAGCAACATGTTGACCACCGCCGCCTCGGCAAGCGGAGCGGTGCTGTCCCTCGATCCCATGGTGTTTCTCATTGATTTTGGGGGTACTGACGCCATAACGACGGATCCCTCGATTCGATGGAACAATGTCACGACGACCATCGGCAACACCTCGACGGGCGTGCTGCCGGCGCTGGTCAGCACGCAGAACAGAACATCAAACATCAGCATCCGGATGGTGCGGAGGTTCAATGGACACAATTCCAGCGGGACTGGCGCGTCGGGAATCTATCCTACAAATGCCACGCGGGACTCGCTCTTTGGAAACACTGAGTCATTCAACGGGCTGGTGAACGTCTTTCCGTGTTTCAAGCTTTCCGGTCTCGAAAAGGGCTGGCGTTACAACCTGACGTTTTACGCGTCGCGAATGTCTGCCACGGACAACAGGGAGACGCGGTACACCGTTGAGGGCGCAACCACAAGTGCTGTTTTTCTCAACGCGGCAAACAACCTCTCGCAACGTGTATCTGTGCAGGGTGTGGCGCCGAACATTGATCGAGAGATTGTCGTGAGCATCACGCCCGGGCCGAACAACAACAACTCGGTTCACTTTACGTACCTCAACGTGCTCGATGTTAAGGCCGTTTTTGTGCCGCGCCTGCTAGCCTCCAGAACATCGGAGGGCGCAGTGGTGATTTCCTGGGCTGGCACGGGTGTGTTGCAGTCGGCTGTTTCGCCTGGCGGACCCTGGACTCCCGTTCCGGGCGCTCCTGTCACGCCGTACATGCCGGCTGCTGTGCCCGGGGGACCGATGTTTTTCCGGGTCTATTCGCCTTAAGGAATGCCATTGCCGGGGAGACTGCAGCCTAATAGTCTGTGCTACAGATGCGGTTTCTCCAGATCTTCTTGCTTGGGAGTTTTCTGATCGCGCGATTGCACGCGGGCGCTGGCTGGCAGGCGTGGTTGAGCCCTGAACTGAGACATCTTGAGCGGGAGCGTCTCGATGCGGTCGCGGAGCTTAATTCCATGGGGGAGCCGATGGTGGGGCAGACGACCATCGAGATCGGCTACCAGGCGACACGGTGGCGGTGGGAACCGCCGCGACCACACTGGATTCAGATTGATTTGGGGGAGCAGGTTGCCATCGATACGGTCTCGCTTTTCCCGGTTCTTCTGCATTGGCGTCCGGGAGACAAGAGCGCCTACGCCTTTCCCGTGCGGTTTCGATTGGATGTGTCCGATGACGGGAAGTTCGAGGTGTTTCAACCGATTGGTGGATTCACCGACTCCGACGTTCCCGAACATGGTATTTCTCCCGTGAGTATTAGAACCGGGCCGGTGCGCTGTCGATATGTGCGCCTGACGGTCACCAAGCTGGCGAAGGAAGAGGGCAGGTACTTTTTTTCGCTTAGCGAGATTGCGGTGCTGTCCGGCAACAGGAATGTGGCCTTGAACAGAGCCGTCACCAGTTCGTCCTCGGTTGAGGTACCTCCAAGATGGTCTGCCAGGAATCTCGTAGATGGACGGACGGCCCTCAACCCGCCAATCAAGCGTGAGCCGCCGCCGGAAGATGGCATTTTTGCGGGGCCGGCGAAGGACGTTCCGGAGCCCTGGATGCAGTTCGAGTGGCCCAGGCCGATGCCCGTGGACGAGATCCGGCTGCATCCTGTGCATTCCCGGCTGGGAGGGGATCTGCCGGGATACCTGTTTCCCAAGCACCTGAAGGTGGAGATTTTGACCAACGCGAACCTTGCTCATTCTAAGGTTTTGTTTGATTCGGCGGATTATACCAATCCCGGGAATAACCCTGTAACGATTCGCGGTCGTGGCGTTGGGGCACAGTACCTGCGGATCACTGCTGTGAAATGCGACGGGCCGACCGCCCGATTCGGTTTTTCGGAAATACAGGTGTATTCGGGCAACTCGAATATCGCAGGTATGGCCACTATCACACGCACGCCGGACATCAAACAGGCCTGGAGCTACCGCTGGCCTGTTGATTGTCTGACGGACGGATACACCAGCTACGGGCGGTTGCTGGAATTGCCGGAATGGCTCTGCTCGTGGGACCGTCGGCGCGAGCTCCAGGGCCGATTAGCCCGCATTGCGGACCGGGAAATCAAGCTCAGACTCCAGTCACAAACCCGCGCTGGCGCGATCGGCACGGCGTTGGCAGCGGCTATGTTGCTTGGCGGCTGCCTGGCAGTTGTCAAAACCCGGCAGAGACGAAATCGCGATCTGGAGGATTTGCGGGCGCGTTTGGCAAGGGACATACACGATGAAATCGGGAGTAATCTTGCCGGAATAACTGTCCTGAGTGAAATGCGCGCGGAGACAGCCTCCGCCGAACGTGGCCAGCAGGAGGACTGGCGGGAAGTTCACAGGATTTCGCGGGAGACCATGGACGCCATGCGAGAGGTGCTTTGGCTGGTTGGGGGCAAGGATCGTGCCGATCTGAACTTAATGATTCACCTTAAACTGGCGGCGTCGCGGATGCTGGCGGACAAGGAAGTTGAGTGGAGGACGGATGTGGAACACTTGCTCGAAGCGCTGCCCGGCGAGGCCAAACGGCACATTTTTCTTTTCTTCAAAGAAGCCTTGAACAACATTGCCCGGCACTCTCGCGCCACGCGGGTGGAGATCTCTTTCACGTTGTCCGACAACCGGATGGTTTTGCAGATTGCGGACAATGGATGCGGGTTTGAAACCGCCAGGGCGAAGAAAGGCATTGGCCTTGGGAGCCAGGAAAAACGCGCCCGCGCCCTGGGCGCGTCCGCAAGCATCCGTTCCGCGCCGGCGAGCGGCACAGTGGTGCGGTTGGAAGTGCCACCGCCGCGGAATAGAAACCGCCCATCCCTGACCTCGGGGACGCAGGAATTAACCATTTAAAACCATGCTCACAATCTGGCTTGTGGAGGATAAGGCCGGTCTGCGCCGGGCGACCGAGCGGGCGCTGCAAAAGCGCAAAGACGTCCGGCAGGTGCGCGCGTTTGATCGTTGCGAGACTGCGATCGAGGCTTTGGGCTCGGGAGAGGCGCCGGACGTTGTCCTGCTTGATGTTGGTCTTCCTGGCATAGATGGGATCGAGGGGATGCGTCGGATCAAGAGCCTTGCGCCGGGGGCAAACATCATTCTTTGGACTGTTTTCGAGGATAACGAGCGCATCTTTCAGGCAATTTGCGCCGGAGCATCCGGCTACCTGCTAAAGTCGGAGCCGATGCAAAGCGTGATGCAGGCGATCGACCAGGTGATGGCGGGGGGCGCCCCCATGAACTCGCGAGTAGCGTACAATGTCCTGCAAATGTTCATGCGCCTTACTCACGCGCCGGAGGATTACCACCTGACGCAACGGGAGCGCGCCGTGCTTGAGAGAATGGTGGCCGGGGACGGGAAGAAACAAATCGCCGAACACCTCAAGCAGAATCCGCACACGATCGATTACCTGATTCGCTGCATTTACCGGAAGCTCCATGTGAACTGCATGGCGGCCGCGGTTTCGCTGGCTGTTAAGAAGCGGCTGGTTGATTTCATACCCTGAAATTCCGGGAGGCAGGGGACGGGTCGCAGCGAGAGCAGTCTTCCACAAAAAGGGAAAAGCCGCTTCCGATCCCCATGCGAGCGTCGCAACGATCCAACCAGGGGTGCCTTTATGGTGTTGCGTTTATCTCAGGCCCGGAACGCCTTCGACCACTTTGAAGACGTTCGGGTAATCAGGCAGTTGGGTCGGATCGGTTGGAACATTGCTGAGCCTTAATGTTGTCACTTCCGGTTGGAAAACGGCTGCGTATGCGGCATTCACCGCCATTTGGCCGCTGGCAGCCAGTGCGAGAGGCATTTTCCCGTATTGCTGTCTCATGGCATGCATCGCGCAACGAATGTCCCAGACTCTCATCGAGTCCAGCGTGGCGCCGATCAGCATGAAACGTCGGCGGAACCGGGTTAAATCCTCCTGATCTTTAATGACCGGATCATTCACGCCTCGCGGAACAAAGATGTGGACCGTGCCATCGTTATCCGGAGCGAGCGCATGGATGGCTTTGGATAGTTTCGAAGCCTCGACACTCTGCGACGCGCCCAGGCCGGATTTTTTCATGAATGCCTCATCGGCGACAATGAGAGTCACGCGCCGGGGGCGTTTGGGCGAGGAGAGGGTGACCGAAAAGAGCTGTTGGGTTATGCCTGGCTGAATGGCCAGATCATAAGCCGTCAGGCGCAGTCCATCTTTGACGGATTGCCTGCCTGTCTCCCGGAGTTTCGCCTCGGGTTCCGATGAAGGCCAGGCGACGAACACCTTTTCTCGAAGTTCCTTTGCAAGTGCATCGCGATCCGGGGTGGACGCTTGAAATCTTGCGGGTTGCCTGTTGAACCACTCTGCGGCAGTGGTGTTGCGCTGGTCCTGGGGCAGTTGATCAAACACTCGCACCTCTTCGGGTGTGAACAGGCTGCCTGGCGGGACCCCGCGAGGTTCCCAGTCCGGGAGGCTTGCCGATTCCGGTTTGAGCAGCTTTGCGAACCAGCGGACGAGCGGCAACTGGAGGTCGCTGGTGTCCAGGTGGCCGCCGTGAGTCACGAATAGCGCCAGGTTATCCTGCTTTTCGTAGAGCGCGTAGATCCTGCTGATTTGATCATGCATTCGCACCACGCCATCCAGAGGGAAAAGCCAATCCAGATCCGTGTTACCAATGGCAAGGAAGCGTGGTGCGATCAGGGCGCCGATGGCCGGAAAATCCCAGCGATAGGAATTCACATGGAACATGCAATCGCAGTGCCCATCAACCCTTCTGTCGAGCACTTGATTTTGCAGGTCTGTCATCCCGGCAACGGGCGCGGCAGCCTTCACGCGGTCATCCAGCGCCGCCACGAACCATGAATAAGCGCCACCACCGGAACGGCCGGTCATCCCGATGCGTTCTGGGTCCACTTCCGGCCGGGTGCAAAGATAATCAATGGCGCGGATGGAAAACCACGTCTCGACACCTGCGGGGGTGTATCCGCGCGAGTTCCACCACCACTGCTCTTCGCTGTAGGTGCCCCGGTGAGAACCCAGGATTTCACCATACTGAAGGGTGTCAATCACCAGACAGACAAATCCATTGAGCGCAAACCATGAGCCCTGGTACGGGGCACTGAACTTGTTGCCGCAACTGACACCATTGGTGATGAAGCGGCTGTGACCGCACACACGCAGGACTGCCGGCGCTTTTCCCGACAATCCTTTTGGAATATAGAGGTTCGCAGTGACATATAACTTTGGGGCCGCCTGGAAATGGATTCTCTCCATGCGAAAACCTTCCCGCTCCAGGCTGCCAGTCACGACAGGCTTAAGATCCGTGCGCTCGGGCATTGGCCAGAGGCCAAGCATCTCGGCGAGTTCCTGCCGGAGACGCGTCCGCTCGGATTGCCATTGGGCAAGATTTGTGATTCTCGACAGGTCCGATGCCTCGATCCGGGAAATCTCGGATTGAAAGTAGGTGGTCCATTCGGGGGTCAGCTTTAAAGTGGCCCTTTCAGCCGCAGGGGCTGAAACCGCAAAAGCAAGGAGCGACAATAAAAGAAATATGCGCCTCATAACCAAGTCATAGTGAAAAGTTCAGACACGCAAGCAAAGAGGAAAGTTTCTGATTGGGGGCTTTGGTGTGCTTGCTGAGCGGAGGTTCTGGCAATCGTCTGGCCCGGGCGCTCGACACCCGGCGCATGGCGGGATACGCTTTGGCGCGAATGGCGGACACAGCGAAGCTGCTGAAGGAATTGATTGCGACGCCCAGCGTCAACCCGGCGTTTTTGCCTTTGGGACACCCCAACGCGGGGGAGGCAGGGGTGGCGGACCTGCTTTCACGCATGGCCCGCAGAGCTGGAATGGATGTGGAACTCCACAAGCTGGCTCCCGGCCGGCACAATGTATTTGTTCGCCTTTGTCCGCGCCGCAACCCGGGCAGGACCGTCTGGCTGGCTCCGCACATGGACACAGTGAACGGCGTTGACGAGCAGTTTCGTCCGAAGCTCGTTGGTGACCGGTTGTATGGCCGGGGCGCTTGTGACACAAAGGGCGCGCTAGCTGCGATGCTCGGCGCGATGAAGGATCTTGCAGTCCAGCGAAGGCGGCCGGAACAAACGGAGATCGTTTTGACGGCCCTCGCGGATGAGGAAAACGCGCATCTTGGTTCGCGTGCGCTGGTCTCCAGCGGAAGTCGGGCGCATCTTGCGATTGTGGGCGAACCGACCATGAACCGGGTTGTCACGGCCCACAAAGGCAGTTTGTGGATCCAGATCGAAACGGCCGGGACTGCGGCGCACGGTTCACGTCCGGAACTTGGTGAAAACGCCGTTCACGAAATGGCACGGATCGTGGACTACTTGCAGACGGCTTACACCCGGCGCCTGGCCAAAAGGCGGCACGATCTTCTGGGAGTGCCGACGGTGAGCGTGGGGGCTATTTCCGGGGGCACACAGCCCAACATCGTTCCCGATCATTGCACCATCCTTGTGGATCGTCGGACCCTTCCGGGTGAAACGAAGCGAAGCGTGCTGAAGGAACTGTCGAGCCTTCTCAGGAAGAAGGGATTCAAAGCGACGATTTCACTGACACGCGACGAGGAGGATCTGGCAATGGAAACAGATCCCGGGTTGGATCTCGTTACAAAATTTCTGAAAAGCGTCCGGCAAAAGAAACCGGCGGGAGTTGATTATTTTTGTGATGCATCCATTCTCGCGGGGGATGGGACGCCATCGGTCGTGTTCGGGCCCGGCAGCATTGCGCAGGCGCATACGGCAGACGAATGGATTTCGATGAGAGCACTTGAGAACTGCCGTGCTCTGCTCGGGCGTTTTTTAGGGTCGTTGCCTTGATCACATGAAAGAGAAAAGCCAAAACGAATCGTTTTTTCGGCAGAGTGGATGGCTCATGGTTTCTACTGTCGCCGGCGGAGCGATGATGTGGGCGGTTCACTTCCTGTCCAAGGCGATTCCCGAACGTGAGTATGGTGATTTCGGGGCTTTCCTGGCGGTGGTCATGGTGCTGCCGGCAATTCCGTTGCAGATGCTTTTTGCCCAACAGACAGCCAGGGCGCTGGCGGAAAACAGGCCCGGGGAGATTTCGAGCCTGGTTCGGGCGTCGATGCTGGCCACGGTGCTTGTCTGGTCCCTTGCAGCGATCCTGGTGCTTGCATGCCAGGAGAGCATCCTGAAGCAGTGGAAGGTGAGCAACCCGGCTGGGTTGTGGTTCACCCTGCCGGTGGTGCTGTTGACTCTGGTCCTTCCCATGTTTTGGGGAGTGCTGCAGGGCGCGCAGAACTTTTTATGGCTTGGCTGGAGTCTCATTCTCACCTCCTTCGGGCGGTTTGCGGGCGCGGCTTTCGCCGTGCTCGTGGTGGGAGCGTTTGCGCCCGGGATGTTATCCGGCGTTCTGTTCGGTTTAATGGTGGGGTTGGCGCTGGCTGTTTATCACTCCCGCGCCTACTGGACCGTGAAGCCAACCCCGTTCGCGTGGAGAGTATTTTCCAAACAGGCCATTCCACTGATGCTGGCCTTTATTGGGTTCCAAATACTGTTCACTGCGGACACCATGTTTGTGAAGGCCTTCTTCGACGAGAACGACGCGGGTTACTACGTGAGCGCAGGGACGCTATCGCGAGCGCTCATGTGGCTGGTGCTGCCGCTGGCGGCGGTGATGTTTCCGCGCCTCGTACACAGCGCGGTGAAGTCTGAAAAGACAAATCTCACGGGGATTGTCCTGCTGGGAACGGGCATCCTTTCGGCGGGGGGGGCGATGGGACTGGCTGTGCTGGGGCCGTTGGTTATTCGGATTGTTTACAAGGAGACCTACGTGGAGGTGGCGTCATCACTGCTGCCGTGGTATGCGGCCGTGATGATTCCCCTGTCGCTGGCCAACGTGCTGTTGAATCAACTAATGGCCCGTCCGCAGAATCGCCTGGTGCTGGGCATATGCGTTCTCGCGACGGCTTGCGGCTACATGTTTGCCCTCACACGATTTCACGACAGCCTCAGTTCAGTTCTGAAGGTGATGGGCGTGGCGAACATGGTGTTTCTTCTGCTTTGCGCTGTCTTTACATGGCTGGAGCGAAAACAGACGAATGTATGTTCTTGTGAAACCGGGGTCGGCGGAGCTTGACATATGTTAGGC
>CAYNZC010000096.1:0-16305 GCA_964401575.1 uncultured Verrucomicrobiota bacterium | reverse complement strand
TCCAACGGCGTTGTCATTGCGGATACGACCGAGCCATCTTATACCACTCCTGTCCTCACCCCCGATTTCAACAACGTTGAGTATCGCTGCCGGGCTCTGCACATTGCAGGCTGCGTTGAGACCGATGCGGCTATCCTGTCGGTCTATGCCGCGCCGCCTTCTGCGGCAATCAGCCTCGATGGTGTGAATGCCAACGTCAGCTATTTCGGCATTTTGGAGAGCACGCCCCAGCTGACGCCTCCGATCATTTGGACTCCTGTGGCGACGAATACATCCGCGGGACTAGGCGCTTATTCGATTCCCGTCGGGAGCGCACCGCAGCGGTACTTCCGAGCGCGATTGCCGTAGCAGAGATTACCAAATTACAAGATCATGCGAGAGGCCGTTGCGCCTGAAGATTCGCGCAACGGCCTCTGTTTGCAAATCAAGCGACTAACCTGAGATGAAGGAAACCAATCCGATTTGGAAGGCATGGTTCGTGGTGGGTCTGCTGGTCTTCGTGGCCATGCTCAACTACCTCGACAGGACCATGATCGCCACGATGCGGGGTTCCATCGTTTCGGCCATTCCCATGAGCGACGCCCAGTTCGGTTTGCTCACCTCCGTCTTTTCATGGGTTTACGGCGCTTTCTGCCCTGTTGCTGGATTCATCGCCGACCGCTTCAAGAAGACGTATGTGATCATCGGCAGCTTGTTCGTGTGGTCCGCGGTCACCCTGCTGACCGGCTACGTCACCACCTACGAGCAGTTGTTCGCCACACGGGCCGTCATGGGCATAAGCGAGGCCTTCTTCATTCCCGCCGCGCTCTGCATGATCATGGAGCATCACAAAGCGCGCACCCAGTCGTTGGCCATCGCGATTCTCTATTCCGGTAATATGATCGGCCAGAGCCTGGGATTCCTGGGCGGTAACATTGCTGAAACTCACAGTTGGAACGCCGCCTTTCATCTGTTTGGGTGGATGGGCGTGCTCTATGCCGTTGTGCTGGTTTTTACGTTGAAAGAATCGTCCGCATGTGAGGGAAGGGCTGCCCGCCCTCCCGGTGACAGACAACCCGTCACCCCGCGTGTGCGCATGGGGGAAGCTCTTCGAGAACTGGCTGGCAACCGGGCCTTTTTTTACCTGCTCCTCATTTATCCCCTGCCCACCATTGTCAGTTGGATGGTCATGGGATGGCTGCCAACGTATTATGCCGAGAAGTTTCACCTTTCCCAGAGCGCCGCCGGGGCTTATGCCACCCTGGGCCTCTACCCCGCCTCGATGATCGGCCTGCTCCTGGGCGGCTTTCTTTCCGACAAATGGCAGCAATCGAATTCCCGCGCCCGCATCCTCGTCCCAATGATCGGGTTCGCCTTCGCCGCCCCCTCTGTTTTCATGATCGGTTTCACCCACCTTCTCTGGGTTACCGTTACCCTCTTTCTCATCTACGGTTTCTCCCGGATGTTCATCGACTGCAACCTCATGCCCATGCTTTGCATGGTGATCGATGGACGCTACCGCGCCACCGGCTTTGGCATCATCAATATGGTCACTGTCTTCGCGGGAGGGATGAGCACCTACGTTGCCGGCGCTCTCCGCGACGCCCAAGTCGGACTCGGTGTCGTCTTTCAATACGCCTCGCTCGGGCTCGTGCTTTGTGTCGGACTCCTGTTTTTGGTGAAGCGAGAAGTGGGAAAAGCCCAAGCCGCAACCGGGACTGGCGCGCCCAAGGGAGACATGAAAATGGCTTTTTCAGACAAGTGACAATTCAGCAACTATGAATGACAATGACATTCAACCGGAATTTGGAGATTGCCTCCCATCTAAAGCGACGATGAACCGCAGGGACTTCCTTAGGGTTGGCTCGGCGGCCGGAGCCGCCGCCTTCCTCGGCATCCAATTCACGGCGAAAGCCGCACCCAAGGCCAATGTGGCCGGCATTTGTGTGATTAGCCATCAGCCGGAGTTGTATTGCGGCTGGCCAACCATCGCGCGGCGGCGCAACGGCCAGTTGCTCGTCGCATGGTCCGGCGGGCGCGAGGGGCACGTCTGCCCCTTTGGCAGGGTGGAGATGATGACTTCCAACGATGACGGCGCTTCGTGGAGCTGGCCTCAAGTGCTGCTCGACAGCCCCATGGACGACCGTGATGCCGGCGTGATGGAGACCGGCAGGGGCTCGATTCTCGTGACCACCTTCACTTCGCTTGCCCACGAGCCGATGCTTAGCTCAGCTCGCGCGAAGAAGGTCGGCGAAAAGGGGGCGTGGCCGGAGGAGAGACTTGCCTCGTGGAACGCCGCCCATGATCGCATGACTGCGGAAGAGCGGCGTGCCGGCCTGGGCGAGTGGCTCACGCGCTCGACCGACGGCGGTGTCACATGGTCCGCCCGCACTCCAACCGTCCTCAACAGCCCGCACGGGCCGATCCAACTCAAAGATGGGCGCCTGCTTTATCCGGGGAAGGAGCTTTGGACCAAGGAGAAGCGCATCGGTGTATCCGAGTCTCGCGACGATGGCCAGACATGGAAGTGGCTTGCGGAGATTCCGGCCCGGCCGGGCGACGGCGTTCTTAACTACCACGAGCTTCATGGTGTTGAGGCTTCGGATGGCCGCATTGTCGTTCAAATCCGCAATCATAACAAGAACAACGCGAGGGAGACGTTGCAGACGGAATCTGCCGACGGAGGGAAGACTTGGTCGGAACCGCGGGCGATTGGCGTGTGGGGGCTGCCGTCGTTCCTCCTGCGTTTGCGCGATGGACGACTGCTGATGACTTACGGGCACCGCCGCGATCCGCTTGGCAACCAAGCCCGCCTGAGCGAGGACCATGGCCGCACATGGTCGGAGCCAATCATCATCTCCGAGGACGGCACGTCGGGAGACATCGGCTATCCGAGCACAGTTGAATTAGCGGATGGCTCTTTGCTGACGGTTTGGTACGAGTCCATAAAGGGCATGCCAAAAGCCGTCCTACGGCAGGCAAAGTGGAAAATCATATGAAGCGTATTCTCATCATTGGTTGCGGCAGTATTGGCGAACGGCATCTGCGCTGTTTGCTCCGCACAAAAAGGGCACAGGCCGCTGTCTGCGAGATCAACCCCGAACTGCGCGAGCGCGTCACACGCGAATACTCCGTGCCGGGCTTTGTCAGTCTGGCAGAGGCATTCGCAGGCCCGGCTTTTAACGGCGTAATCATCTGTTCGCCCGCACATACGCATGTGGGCCTTGCCATCGAGGCTTTGCGGCATAACGCGGCGCTCCTGATCGAAAAGCCTCTGAGTACAGGTTTTGAGCGGATCGACGAACTCAAGGCCGCTGCCGCTCAAACGGGCAAGTTCGTCGCCGTCGCCTATATTTACCATTCAAATCCCGCCATCAAAGCGGCTCTGGAGTTCCTGCGCGAGCGTCCCTTCGGCCCTGTGCTTCAGGCCAACGTCGTTGCCGGGCAGCATTTCCCAACCTTCCGCCCCGCGTATCGCGACATCTATTACAACAAGCACGAGACGGGCGGTGGCGCAATCCAGGACGCCCTCACACATCTGGCCAATGCGGTCGAGTGGCTGGTCGGACCGACCGATCAGGTATTTTGCGACGCGGCCCATCAATCCCTCGAGGGAGTCACTGTGGAGGACACCGTCCATGTGGCTGCTCGGAACGGGGGAGCCTTGGTAAGTTACAGCCTCAACCAGTTCCAGGCGCCGAACGAGACCACAGTGCAGATTCACTGCAAGAGCGGCAGCATCAAGATCGAGATGCATGAGCAGCGTTGGGCAGTGCTGCCGCATGGGGCGGCATCGTGGGACCACCGCCCCGCCCCCGTAGCCCATCGCGATGATTTGTTCGTGACCCAGGCGGAGGCATTCCTGGATGGAATTGATGGGAAGCCGACTCCGCTTTGCACGCTTGATGAGGCGATTCAGACCCTTGCGTTCAATATCGCCGCCCTCGAATCCGCCAGAACAGGCAAGATGGTCAAGGTGAACCGACCACGAGTGGAGTCCGAGCCGAACTAGACGCGGATGAAGATAAAGGGACAACTGCAAAGAGGCGCTGGAAGGGTCATGGCACCTATCCGTATCCGCGGCCATTGGTGGTTGGATAGCGTTCGTTATCTTTGCCTTCTGTTAAATTTTTTCATGTATTTTGCGCCTCTTGTGGTCTCCTCCTCTGCTGCGGAATGGCAGCGCGTGCCATCCCTCCCTGAGGGCATTGGCGGCTTCGTTTACGGCGCTATCGGCAATGACCTCCTTGTCGCCGGTGGCGTCAGTTGGCGCGGCGATGTCAAAATCTATCGGGACTCCATCTTCCGCTTCGACTTTGGTGCGGCCCAGTGGAGACAAATCGGCAGTCTGTCGGTACCGGTCGCTTATGCCGCCTCCGGCCAAGCTCCCAATGGCATTTACTTTGCTGGCGGCACTGGTGGAAGCACCATCCACGACATCTTCGGCTTTTTGGACTCAAACCTCCGCCTCCGCATCATCGCCCTGGTCCCTCAACCGCTCTCCCTCTCAGCCCACGCCATGGGACGGGACAAACTCTTCATTATCGCTGGCGGAACGGATGCTAATGACCTCAAAACCATCACCAACCTCGCCTATTCTCTCGACCTCAAGACCGGCAAATCCGCCTTCTTCCCACCATACCCCGGTGGCAGCCTATTCCTTCCGGCTGGAGCCGTGGTCGGTGGGCAAGTCTATGTCTTCGGTGGCGGCGCCTGGGACGCCGTCAACAACCGTGCCATCAACACCAGCAGTGCCTTCACATACTCAATCAAGGCCGGGCAATGGAAGGCTATCAAACCATACCCATTCCCGGTGCGCGGCTTGGCCGCTTGCCCTTTGGATAACCGATACATTCTCCTAGGGGGCGGGTATGGCGAAGGATTCACGAATTTCGCCGCCATTTACGACAAGAACCGTGACGAGTATACTGAAACCGTCCACGTTCCCGTGCCTGCTATGGCGAGTTTTATCAAAGCTGGAGATTTCATCTACTGGGTTGGCGGCGAGCACGCCATGCGACAGCGCAGCGACGCTGTCCACCGAATCCGTTGGAAGGATTTACTATGACCAACACGGCCAAAGAGCTTTCCATCGCGATGCTGGGCATGATCGAGGGGAATGGACATCCCTATTCCTGGTCGGCTATCATCAATGGCTATGACCCCGTCGAGATGAAGAAGTGTCCCTACCCGGTAATCGCGGAGTATCTGGGACGCCAGCCCATTGAGGCCGTACGTGTTCCTGGCGCGCGTGTTACCCACATCTGGACGGATGATCCCAACGACGCTCCGCGCGTCGCAGCAGCCAGCAAAATCGAACACATCGTGAACGCGCCGGAGGACGTGATCGGGCAGGTTGATGCGGTGATTATTGCCACAGATGACGGCAACGACCATGTCCGCCGTGTAAGGCCTTTCATTGAGGCGGGCCTGCCTGTATTTGTGGATAAGCCGCTCGCGACCAACCTTGCGGACCTGAAACAATTCATCGCGTGGCAGGGGGCCGGCACGCAAATCCTTTCCACGAGCGGTATGCGTTACATGCCCGAATTGCGGCAGGTTCAGGAACGTCAGAATGAAATCGGGGAGGCTCGGTGGATCACCAGTTTCACCTGCAAATCCTGGGAGCGTTACGGTATTCATGCGCTAGAGCCCATCCAGGCTCTGCTCGGCCCGGGATTTCTTACCGTCCAAAAGGTATGGACGCGTTCCACCGCGTCCCCAATCAGGGAGGATGTGGAAACCGTCCCTACTGGCTCTGATATTGTGCACCTCACCCACCGCTCCGGCGCACAAGTCACCATCGCCGCCATTTACGATGCCTACGGCAGCTTCGGTGCTATGCACATTTACGGAACCAAAGGCCACCTCCCCCTGTCCCTCAGGGACACCTTCACTGCCTTCCGCGCCCAATTGGTGGGCTATATTGATATGCTGCGGACCAACCGCCCGCCTGTCCCATTTTCCGAAACCGTGGAATTGATGGCTGTCATCATCGCCGCCATTCGCAGCCGCGAGCAAGGCGGCCGCGTCGTGCCCCTGCAGGAACTATTCACCGAACTCAAGCAACAGAATTTATATGAAACTGCGTCCTAGCCGCCTTTTGCGCGAACTACGGTCCGGCGCCTCTTGCGCCACGGCCAAGATCAATCTTTCCGACCCCCGCATCGTTGAGATGTGCGGGTTGGCCGGCATTTCTGCTGTGTGGATATGCAACGAACACGTCGGCAACGATTGGTTCAACATCGAAAACCAGATTCGCGCCGCCAAGCTCTATGACATGGATTCCATTGTGCGTGTCTCCAAGGGGAGCTATAGCGATTACGTAAAACCCTTCGAAGCCGATGCTACCGCTATTATGGTGCCGCACGTTACAAGCGCCGAGGAGGCCCGCCACGTTGTCGAGATGACCCGATTCCATCCTTTGGGGCGCCGCGCACTGGACGGAGGGAATGTCGATGGGGTTTACTGTCAGGCGCCTTTGGCTGAATACATCCGTCACAGCAACACCGCACGCGTTCTCATCTTTCAAATTGAATCTCCCCAGGCGCTCGAAAACGTCGATGAAATTGCCGCTGTTCCTGGTTTTGACATGCTGCTCTTCGGTCCGGGAGACTTCAGCCATCTCATCGGCAGGCCGGGCGAAATCCATCACCCCCAGGTTGTCGAGGCGCGTCGGCGCGTCGCTGCCGCGGCTAAAGCTCATGGCAAGTTTGCTATGTCCGCAGGCGTGTTTGGCATGAGATCCATCCTGGATGCGGAAGGTTATCAGGTCTTCAACATCGGAGCGGATGTTGTTGGCATTGGACAATATTTCCGGGACCGAATGGCAGATTTTAAGGCAGGCGAGACGACAGCCTCCCCCTTACCATCCACGACCGCAACCATCAAAACCGGAGCTTCAGTCAATCATGCCTATTCTCCAACGGTTTGAGCTAATTAGTAAGGTCGTCATTCTCACTGGCGCAGCGGGGCTGTTTGGACGCCAAATTGCTCTGGCGCTCGCCGAAGCTGGCGCAACTCTCGTCCTTGCGTCGCGCAACCTGGGCAATCTTGCGCAGTTGGCTGCCGAGCGATCGGACTTGCCTATCTCTTGCGAAACGCTTGACCAGGGTAAGGAGAACTCGATCCTTGCCTTGCGCGACGGTGTTGTTCAGAAATTCGGTCGGGTAGACGGCCTGGTGAACAATGCCGTGCTCCGCCCAATGAAATCCATGAACGACCCCGTATCGGCTTGGGAGGAGTCCATGCGCGTCAATGCCACGGGTCTATTCCTACTGACGAGAGCATTCGGAGAAGTTATGCGGCGACAGGGGGGGGGCAGTATTGTCAACATAGGTTCGATGCAGGGCATGGTTGGCCCCAGCCCCGAGCTGTACACCCCGGAAATGGGAATGCCGCCACCCGATTACTTTTTTCACAAAGGGGGCATGATTAACATGACCCGTTATTTTGCCAGCGTTTATGGAAGGGACAACATTCGTGTGAACTGCGTCTCGCCGGGCGGGTTCTTCAATAACCAGCCCGAACCGTTCCTCAGCCGATACAAGGAGCGCACCATGTTGGGGCGCATGGCTGATGATAATGACCTCGGCGGCGCGATCGTATTCCTGTTGAGCGATGCAGCTCGTTACATTACCGCTGTAAATCTCCCGGTCGATGGAGGATATACAGCCAAGTGACTCCGAATTGGAATCATCGAAGCATAGGGTCTCTTAAAAGCCGTTTAGCATACCCCATGCTTGTACCCAAAAGAGACATGGTTACCAGGCTGGCGGGGCGATGCGTAACCGTAAAAATGAGGCCGGACAGTGCTCGTGAAGATGTTGAAGCTCCTCACGGGCGGACGGGTATGAGATCGTTTCCCCACTCTGTCATAGCGGAACATTGACAACGAACGTACAATGGCTGACCAATGCCCTCCTGGTTCTGCCCGGGGAAGAAATTGCTCCGGGCAGCCTCTTATTGCGAGAAGGCAGGATCGCGGCTGTGAACCCGGCAACGGTGCCCTCCGGAACCGTTATCGTTGACTGCGGAGGGCAACTGCTTACCCCTGGACTGATTGATTTGCACACCCATGGCATCGAGCGCTATTTCTACGATGGGAGTTTAGGTCCCGAACAGTTTGCTGCCGCCTTCCGGGCTCTGCTGCGGTACGGCACGACCTGCGTTGTGCCGACCCTGGTGCCGCCTGAGAAGCCTTCGTTGCTTGCGCCATTGGAGGTTTTGCGCGAACAGTTGCGTGGAAACGATGGAGCGTGCCTGGCCGGTTTTCACCTGGAAGGTCCATTCGTTGCACTCGGGGGTGCGGCCTGTCCCACTCTTCCCGGAGACGTCCTGTTGCTTGAGGAGTTGCTGGCAGCCTGTGGAGGGAACGTGAGGATTATGTCGGTCAGCCCCGAGCAGCCGAACATCGTTCCGGTGATTGAACGGCTGCGTCAGGAGGGCATTCAACCGTTCTTGACCCATACCCGTGCAGGCGTTGAGCAGACTCAGGCTGCAATTGATGCCGGGGCCCATCATGCCACCCACTTTTACGACGTTTTCCCTGTGCCGGAAGAGCGTGACGCCGGGGTGCGACCGGTTGGTGCGGTGGAGGCGATTTTAGCAGACCCGCGTGTCAGCGTGGATTTCATTTGTGACGGGGTGCATGTGCATCCGGCGGCCATCCGGGCGGCTTTGGCGGCGAAAGGCTGGGAGAAGGTCCTGTTGATCACGGACTCCAATATCGGGGCGGGCCTGCCTTCGGGCGAGTATGATACGCCGTGGGGCTACCGGGTGCGGGTGCGGCCGGGCGAAGGGGTGCGCCACGTCAGCAAGGGCTTCTTGGCAGGGAGTGCCCTGACTATGGACGAAGGGATAAGAAATTTGATGCGCTGGCTCGCAATACCTCCCGAGCAAGTTTGGGCGATGGGCACTCTGAATCCCGCACGCCTTTTGGGATTAAGCACAAAAGGCCGGATCGCGGTCGGAGCCGACGCGGATCTGGTGCTTTGGGACCAGGAGTTGAATGCTCTCAAAACCTGGGTGGGAGGCCGCTGCCTTTTTGAACGTGAGAATATAATATGAAAGAATTTCAATTCAGCCCGGCAACCTTTATTCCTTTTCGCGATAACAGAATTATCGAGCGCGTTCGCAGGATCAAGAGGAAGGACATTACCCGGCATCGCAACCCGAACTTCCGCATCCAGGTGGTGCCGGACGCCGATGTGGAGTTCCTGTGGATCACGGACATGTTCCACCGCATCCAGCAGGCAGCGGAGGAGAAGCGTACATTCGTCCTGATCGCTCCGAATCCCTGGCCTGCCTACACCAAGGTTGCCTATCTCATCAACAAGTTCCGTGTGAATTGCCGGCAGATGCATACCTTCAACATGGACGAGTATGCCAACGAAGACGGCGATATCGCGCCGGAGAGTTGGCCGCTGGGGTTTGCACACGCTTTCAAGAAGTACTTTTATTCTCAAATTGATCCTAAACTCCGGCCGCCTGAACGGCAAATCCACGGGTTGAGCAACAAGAACCTGGGTCATTATGGCCAAATGCTTGCCGATTTGGGGGGAGCGGATATCTGCTACAGCGGCCCGGGCTGGACAGGGCACTTGGCGTTTGTCGAGCCGGATGCGCCGGAGTTTGCCGCCGAGAGCCTGGAAGAGTGGAAGCAGCTTGGCCCGCGAATCTGCACGTTGAGTCCCTTTACGATTGCTCAAAACTCGTTGCACGGGAGTTTCGGGGCAAGCGGCAATCTCTGCGCCGTGCCACCCAAAGCGGCCACGATAGGCCCGGCTCAGGTCGTCGCCGCGAAGCACCGCATCGATTTGCATTCCATCTCGGTCGGCGGTTCGCCTGTGTCCTGGCAGCGGTTAATTACCCGCCTGGCTTTGCATGGTCCGGTCACGCCGCGCGTGCCGGGGTCGCTTCTCCAAACCCTCCCGACCGACGTATGGGTGAGCGAAAGCGCCGCCCGGGACATCGAGCCGCGCTGGGATGTGGGCTACTGAAAGATTTATGTTAAACGAAGTTGTTCAAGATAACTGGTCTCACCTGGATCTCTCTCAAATTCCGGATATCCGGGTCACTCCTCCCGGCCCCAAGTCGAAGGCCCTGCACGCTCGCTGCACGAAGTATTTTAAAGGGTTGAGCGGTCAGGTTAAACTTTTCCCGGTCGCTTTCGAGTCCGGCCGCGGCTGCGCCTTGCATGATGTGGATGGGAACTCCTATATCGATTTTTCCTCCGGCATCTACGTGACGACACTGGGACATTGCCATCCCAAGATCAGCCAGGCAGTGGCCAGTTACGCGGGCCAGTTGATGAATGCCCATGATTTCACTACCCCCATCAAGACCCGCTTGTGCGAGAAACTTGCCGAAGTGCTCCCGGGCGATCTCAGAGGGTTCCAGTTCTATGACTGCGGAACTGCCGCGGTGGAAGCGGGCATGCGGGTGCTGCGGGCCGGCACCAAACGCCACGAACTCTTGAGCTGTTTCTACGATTTCCACGGCAAGACCTACGGCGCGGTCTCCCTGGCCGAAATCCGCTCCCAGGTTTATGGCGCCGTGCGCGCCCCGGGCATGCACCTGTTGCCACGGCCCAATCCTTATCGCCCACACTGGACCAAGCCCGACGGGACGATCGATACCGATCGCTATATTGCGTTTTACGCGGAGTATTTGGACCGGGCGACCGTCAATGCGGTGGCGGGGTTCGTGTTGGAGCCCATCCAGGGCTGGGGCGGATCGGTGATGCCGCCGGATGATTTTTTCCCCAAATTGCGCAAGCTGTGCGACGACCGGAAGGTTTTGCTGATGGCCGACGAGGTGTTGACCAGTTGGGCCCGCACCGGCAAATGGCTGTGCATGGAGCATTGGAACGTAATACCGGATGTGGTGAGCCTCGGCAAAGGGTTCGGTAATGGGTTTCCAGTCACCTGCGTAGCCGTGAGAGAGCATCTGAAGGAGTCGTTTGAAGCCATCAGCGCCTCCAGCAGTTATGGCGGCAACCCTATGGCTTGCGCCGCCGCCCTAGCCTCCATTGAGGTTATCCAAGAGGAAAACCTGTTGGAACGCTCCGCGCATCTGGGCGAACTCGCGCTTAAGCGCATGGAGCAAATGAAAGCCGAGCACAAGATTGTTGGCGATGTGCGGGCCAAGGGATGCCTGATGGGGATCGAGTTGGTGAAGGATCGCGCGACCAAAGAGCCGTTCGACGAAGCCGGAAAGCTGGTTTATCAAAGGGCTTTTCGCAAGGGCCTGGCCTGGATTCCCGCCGGCCATATCCTGCGCATGAGTCCTCCGGTAATCATGGAGGACGAAGTTTTGCTCAAAGGGTTGGACATGATCGACGAGGCCATCGGCGAAACCGAGCAGGAACTGGGCTACTGAGCGATGAAGAAGATACGTTTCGGCATCATTGGCGGTGGACTGATGGGGCGCGAGTTTGCAAGCGCCACCGCCCGTTGGGGACACCTGCTGGATATGCCAGCCCGTCCCGAGATCGTTGCAGTGTGCGATAAAAACCCCCAGCTCTTTGCCTGGTACCGGGAAAACGTCCCCGTGACCCAGCTAACGGAGGATTACCGGGAACTGCTGGCCAACCCGTCAGTGGACGTGGTGTATGTCGCAGTGCCTCATCACCTCCACGCGGAGCTTTACTGTGCGGCCATTCGGGCCGGCAAGCATCTGATGGGCGAAAAACCGTTCGGCATCGATTTGGCCGCCAACCAGGAGATCCTTCGCTGCGCGGCCGAACACCCGGAAGTTCTTGTCCGCTGTTCGTCCGAGTCCCCGTTCTTCCCGGCCATGCAGCGGCTCTGCGACCTGATCGAAAGCGGCAGCTTCGGTCGAACGATCGAGGTCAACACCGGCTTTTTGCACTCCAGTGATTTGGACCCAAGCAAGCCAATCAATTGGAAGCGCATGGTCGAATATAACGGCGAGTACGGTTGTATGGGAGACCTGGGGATGCACGCTTGTCATGTGCCTCTCCGCGCAGGCTGGCAGCCATTAAATGTGCGGGCGATTCTCTCCAAAATCGTGCCTCAAAGGCCCGACGGCAAAGGTGGCATGGTCCCGTGCAAGACCTGGGACAACGCCTCGCTTTTGTGCAGCGCGACAGCCCCTGGCGGGGATAGCTTTCCGCTGAGCATCAAAACTCATCGTATTGCTCCAGGGCAGAAGAACACCTGGTTTACGGAAGTGCTGGGCACTCGCGCCTCGGCCCGATGGTCCAGCGCCAACCCCAATATGCTCGAACTGATGGAGTTCGATGGAGGGGAACAGTCTTTCCGGGCCATCCAAACGGGCTATACCCCGGCGTTCAAGACGATCACGGGCGGAATCTTTGAATTCGGGTTTACCGATTCCATCCTGCAAATGTGGGCTGCCTTTGTTTATGAGCTGGCGATGGGCAAGCCTCTAAAAAAGTTTGCCGGATGCGTGACGCCGGAGGAAACACATCTGACCCATCGATTGTTCACCGCCGCCCTGCAATCGCAGGCGCACGAGACCGTGGTGCCGGTTTAATTGTATGTTCGCAACCAGGTTGAACATCAAGGAAGTCGAAGTGGCCCAACCACGCAGTGCGCTCTGCGGGCATTCGAGCAGCTCAGGAGGAGGTCAGTGAGCTTAAGAGCCGGAACAGGAGTAAGGGACATCAGTCCGAGGCAACCGATGTTTCTGGTTGGTTATCCGCACGTGCCGAGGATCTCTGAGGGCATTCACGATCCGCTGCTTGCCTCCGCTCTTTTCCTCGATGACGGAAAGATAGCGGTGCTCTTCGTCGCGGTGGATACCCTGTTCGTTACACGGGAGTCGGTTTTATATTGCCGGCAGGCCATCGCCCAAGCCTGCCGTGTGTCTCCTGCCCATATCCTCATTAGCGCCACCCACACCCATTCGGCGCCGGTGACTGCGTCCATGCTGGCATGGCGGGATGACCCGGTTGTGCCCGCGCCAGACCCCGCTTACCTGGACCAATTCCACCAGGGTATTATCGGGGCCGCCATCGAAGCCTGCAAATCTGCTTGCGCTGCGGGACTCGCGGTCACTACAACCAAAATTTCCGGCGTGGGTTCCAACCGGGTAGCGCCGGATGCGGCTTTCGATCCCGAAGCCGGCATCCTGGCAGTTCGCTCGGAGCAACGGCTTGTGGCTGTCCAGGTAATCTACGGCATGCATCCAACCGTGCTGCATCAGGATTCGCGGCTTGTTTCTTCTGATTTTCCATTCTTTGTCCGACAGGTATTGCGCGAGGTCTTTCCTGACCTCACCACCCTTTACCACAATGGGCCCTCGGGCAATCTTAGCCCGCGCTATCACGTGCGAGGGCAAACGTTCGCCGAAGCTGAGCGTCTTGGCCGTCGGTTGGGCCGAAATGTTATCAGCGCGTTGCACCGCCTTCAGGGAGAGGATTTTTGCAGTGATATCTGCCTCGCAGCAGCGACCGGACGTGCTGAACTGACTCCGAACCACTTCGCAACAGTGCCTGAGGCACAGGAGAAATTGCGTGAAGCTAAACAGACATTCGAACGTCTCGGGCGTGAAGGTGCTTCTCATGGTCCACTGCGCACAGCTGAGTGTGTGTGCTTTGGATGCGAGGAAGGACTGACGTTGGCGAAGGCCCAGGCGTCGGGGAAAACCACGCAATTGCAGGAACAATACCGGCTCGCCGAAGTGCAAGTCTTCAGAATCGGTGATGTTTTCCTGGTGGGATTGCCGGGCGAGCAGTTCGTCGAATACGGACTCGAAATCAAGGGCCGTGCGCCTGCGAAGACCTTCGTGGTCAGCTTGGCGAACGGGGAATTGCAAGGTTATATCGTCACACCAGAGGCGCGTTGCGGCATGAGCTATGAAGCCGCGTTCGCCCTGTTCGCGGCCGAGTCCGGCCAGGCGTTGGTGCACACCGCCTTGGAGCTGATTGAGGAGTTGCGGCTATGATCCTGGCCATTGATTGTGGCTCTACCAACCACAAAGTTGCGCTTTTTGATGGGCAACTTCGACGGCTGGCCGAGTGCGCCAGATCGCTAACCTATACTATGCGAGGGGCCGAACGAGTCGAGTTTGAGCCTCAACCTCTTTGGAACGACACCGTTCAATTAATCCTTCAAGCCTGCGCGTCCGCCCGAGTTTCCAGCAGAGAAATCCGGACCATCGCCATAGCAAGCCAGGCTCAAACTTTTACCTTGCTCGACGCCAAAGAGGAGCCGTTAATGCCTTTCCTGAGCTGGGCTGACAAACGCGCCCGTGATGAATCGGCGGAACTGACCCAGAAGCTGGGCCGAGCGTTCCATCGACACTGCAGCTTTCCCACGCCGCTGCCTCAACTGCAACTCAGCAAGATGCTTTGGCTGACCCGAAATCTACCCGCATTACCCTTGACCTTCAAGGTGGTCTCCGTGCCCTCGTTTCTTGCTCTCCGGCTGGCCGGGTTGCACCTCAGTGACCGCAATCTAGCCGCAATGAACGGTTTGTTTTCGCTCGATCTGAACGACTGGTGGTCCGAAGCCATGGCTGCCTGTAACGTGGAACGGGAGCACTGCGGTGAAATGGTTGAGGTCGGCAAGTCGGTTGCCGCACGCAGGCATTGTTGCGAGCTGGAATTCTCCCCGGAGTTGCGCATTATCCTGGCAGGAAACGACCAGACCGCCGGCGCCTACGGAAACAACCTGCGCTCCGGCGGTGTGGTCCTGACTCTGGGCACGGCTCTCGTCGCATACCGTTTTGCGGGTGCAGGTCGCGGACCGTTTTCGCCTGGAGGGTGCTGGGGCCCGTATCCGGGTAACGGCTTTTACGAACTCCTCACGTCCGATGAGGGCTGCGCCGCCTTAGATTGGGCAGTAACTCAATTGATGCCTGGCCAGGAAGCCGAATTTTTTCGCGCGGCTGCCACCTCGCCGACCGGAGCCGCGATGTTTGATCCGAAGCGCCTCTATACTGCCGAGGCATGGAGTGGCGAAACCGACGTCCCGGCGCGTGCCCGCGCCGTTCTCGAAGCGATCTGTTTCTCATTTCGCGAAATGATGGAAGACTCTGGAGGTTTCAACCAAACGCAGGATCATGCCGGAGCCCAACTCGTTCCGCTCACCGTAATAGGCGGCGGCAGCGCCAGCGCGCTATGGCTGCAAATCCTTGCAAACGTTCTGAATCGTTCCCTGCGCAAAGGGCAGGGCGACAATCTCCTCGGTGCGGCAATGCTGGCCCAACCCGACCCTGTGCCGATTGTTGAAAACAGAGGTTCTCTGATCCATCCGCAATCCGAATTGGTGCGGGAGTATGAGGGGGCCTTCAGGCGCTGGCAGCAACATCGACTCCCCGCTTTCATCCATGAAACTACCTGAGTCATTTTCCGGCCCATTACCCTTCACCGACCTCATAAAGGAATCGCCACTCAGGGCGCTAATCAAGCGAAAAAAACGTTGCTGTCCGGATTTCTTTCATGAACCGGTTTTTACCGTGGCCGGAGCCTCGCTCTGCAGTTTTTCGATCCGAGCCTGTGTTTTCGTTAGTTTGGATTCCGGATCGTTCTCGAGCCTCTTGCCGGCGAGGCGATCCGCATCGCTGGGGTCGTCCGCATCGCGGGGGTCGAACCGTAGAAACGCCCTGTTTCGTGGTTGACGAGGCCTTCGTTTTTGCCATACGTGAACTGTGCCACGCAAACTCCGAGTAGAATACCGCGGCGCGATGTAAAGGGGTCCTGTGATTGTGACAGATTTCGTTTTCATGCAGGTTCCAGCTCTCGTTCCGACTGCCTCCGGAGTTGCGCAAGGCCCTTTGCCGCTTTCCAAATATCCATCGAGACAACTTCTCGATGGAGTCCCGTAGGAAACCCCGCACCGCTCCACCGGTCTGCCATGCTTCAACCCCGGCGCAGACAAGCCCGCCAATCCCGCCCCTGCCGACTTTATTAATACAACCCCCTTTTCACTAATAAGACTTTTCCCCGCACATGGGCCACACTCCCCGCGTGATGAATCGAACAGGTCACAACGCGAATCGGTTCGGACGCGCCACCCCCGGCGCCCGATCTTCCGGGGTCGCCGCCCGGCACGATCAGGTCCAGGGGAGAAGACATTAGGGGCACATCTCAACATTCAACTGTGCCGACGCGGCTCGGCGCTTGACACCAACAGAAAAGGAGCGCTCTTATCAGACATGGCACGTCCATTGCGCATAGAACGGGTTGGGGGCCGCTTCCACGCCACAGCCCGGGGCAATGAGCGCAGAGACATCTTTCGGGACGACACTCATCCGCGTAGCGCTCAGTACAATCGGGGCCACAAAAAGCAAATTCCTGCTATGAGACGCGTCAACTGGTTTGTTTGATTTTGT
>CAYNZC010000095.1:0-16386 GCA_964401575.1 uncultured Verrucomicrobiota bacterium | reverse complement strand
CCCCATTCCCAAAACCAGATGAATCAGCCGCGATGCCTTTGCCGACACGAGCAGGGAAAGGATTGACTCGAAGGAAGTTCCCCGCATGATTTCAGGCGTATGAGCGCATCAAGCTTCTTCTTTCGTATTGCTGGATTTGCCGTTGCTGGAGCTGTTGCCCTGCTTGCAACAGGGTGCCAAACCTCAACGTCCTGCAAGGACTCCCATACGCCAAAGCCCGAGGCGCAATCGGCCACAGTGCCCGCAACCAACAAGCCCCCGACCACCGCCGCAAAGGCCGCAAAACGCTACACATACACGCCGAAGGTTTACCCCGTGGATGAGCGCGGCTTCTCGCCGGTGGACAAGGCACTCGCCAAGGCTTTCGCTCGCGAAGAGATCATCACAGACGACGAGGAAGAAGCGCTCAATCCGTATGTGATGCGGGTAATCTCCGCCTATCCGCTGGATGGGTCGTACCCCTACCATTGCGGATGGAACCCGCGCGAGTACGACATATACAACGGCGTGACCCAGGACCTGATTTACCAGGGCCTCGTTGTGGCCAAAGCCTACCCGGACGGATCGCGATGCAGCTACTGTTGCGGGTTCACATTCGAGGTTTTCTTCCGCGCAATGCAACTTAGAAACATCCACAAAGGTCTGGACCCGGATGACTTCAACGGCATGAGTTTCAACGACCTCTTCAATGCCCTGCAATTCTGGTATATCGAGGGCAAAGGGGACTGTGAGCGTCGCGCCATCGTCTCTTACGGCCTCGGCAAGGCCATCGAGGACCCCGATCAGGTTCGGCCCGGAGACTTTCTGTCTTACGACACTACTCTCCCCGGCGGGCATGCCGTCATCTTCATTGACTGGCTCAGGGACGAGCAAAACAGGATTGTTGGCATGAAGTATTTCTCTTCGAATTTGTCCGGCAGCAAGGGCGTTGGCTACGGCGAAGGCAAGTTCAGCGACAGCAACAACGGCAAGGGCATCATTCGGAAATCTCTCCGGATTGCCCGGGTTGGCGCAATCAAGGACTACAAGCCCTTCAATCGTCTGGAGATTCCGCGGCGCAACGCCTACCTGCCCACTCAACCGACACGCATCATCTACGCCCCGAAGCCGTCACAGTAGAGGACAATGCGCGGAAGCAAATTTACAACGGCTCCCGACCCGCAAAGCCGGCGTCCAGATCGTGCCAATGCTCGATATCCAGTTCGTCTTTCTCCCAGCAGAGGAAGACCTCGCGCCCGGCGATGATGGCGGGAAAATCCACCAGGCCGCGGTCAATATCTTTTAATTGCAATTCGCGGCTGTAGAACTCATAAAGCACTTCCCGCGAGACCGCCAGGGCACGCACCATTTGGTTGACGTGGGGACCCCCAAAGTCCGCTCCGGGAGCCATGAGCCCATCCAGCCTGCGCTCACATTCCACCACCTGGTCACGAAGTTCCTGCAGCTTTTCCAGCCAGCAACGCACGAGTGGAAGCAGCGCCCGCGCCTCCTCGATCGAGTAATGCTTCTGAAAACGGTGACTCACGGCGCCTCCCCCAAACGCTCCATTTTGGTTTTAATTGCATCCTTTGGATCAAGTTTAAAGGACTTTTTCCACGCCTCCCGCGCCTCCTCTTTCCTGCCCAAGGCATGGCAGATGTCCCCGAGGTGATCGAAAAGCACAGGGTCCGGTTCCCCGGAAAGCTGAACCGCCCGGGTGATATATTCGAAGGCTTCCTGGTGCCGGTTCAGCTTGAAATACACCCAGGCAAGGCTGTCGAGAAAGGCAGCGTTTTTTGGCTCCGCTTTCACCGCTTTCTCGAGCAGCGCGGCCGCCTTGTCCAGGTTCTTGCCCAGGTCGGCCCACATATAGCCCAGGTAGTTCATCGCTTCCGCAAAGTCAGGGGAGAGTTCGAGCGATTTTTCAAAAGCGGCGGCGGCCTGCTCATGCTCCTTCCTCTGCTCGTATGCCACGCCCAGTTGGAAGTAGAAAAAGTGGTTTAGACGTTTCGGGTCTGTCGCATTGGCGATGACCTCCGCCGCAGTAAAGTGCCGTATGGCGCGGTCGAAATCCCTGGTTTGGATGGATGCCACGGCAGAAAAAAACTCCATGGTGAACCCCACTGCGAATTTTTCCCGGGCCTTTTCGAGCGTGGCCAGGGCGTCTGATGGTTTGTCCATCATGAGTTGCGCATTGGCAAGCTCGTAGTAGGCCGACTCGAAGTCCGGGCTGAGCAATATCGTTTTGGAGAAACACTCAACCGCTTCCGCCGGCTTCTTTTGGTCCAGGGCGATGTGCCCGAGAAAGTAATAAGGCTGTGGGTTCGTCGGGTCGGCGCGGATGAGCGCCTGCAGTTGTTCCTGCGCCTTCTCTTTGTTGCTCGAACGCAAATAAATGTTCGCAAGCCTCGCATGAACGCTCTCCTGCAACACGGGCAAATTGTGAGGGTTCGCGAGCAAGTCGTTGTAAACCTCGGCGGCGGCGTCCCCCTGCCCCAGCAAGGTGAATCCATCCGCTATTTTCATTTTCAACGCAGGGTCGGGCCCGACCAGCTTTTGGGCGCGTTGAAGCAGCGTCAACGCCTCGGCATTGACAGCCTCTTTCTCTTTTGGCGCCTGGGTGCCGTAACTGACAAACAACTCGGAAAGCCCGATGAGAAAACCGGCGTCGGGTTTGGGCGCTTTGGCCGCGGCCTCCAAAACCTCGATGGCCTGGCGGGGTTGCTTGGCCTGCATGTAGTTCACATACAGCGTCTGGTAAGCCGGCAGGGTGGCGGGCGCCTTGCGAATAGCCGCACGGCTCGTTTCCTGAGACTCCGCAGTCCTGCCAAGCTGCGAGTAAACAATTGCGAGGCGGGCGAGCACTGCCCCGGAAGCGTCCGAATGCGCGGCCCCGATGCTCAGAATCTCCGCGGCTTTCTCAAGCTTCCGATGGTGGATGAGTCTGCGGCTGACCTCCAGCATAAGCCACTCATCCGACGGATCACGCAAGGCCGCCTGGCAGAATTCGCCCAGGGCGGTCTCCAACTCCCCGTTTAACTCGTGAATCACCGCGGACGCGTAGAGCGCGTGTGATGCGGCAATGCTGGAAGGATCGGATTGCCTGGCAGGCTTGCGCACAGCCGCCGGCCGGGAACGTGCCTTCGGACTTTCGATCGCAGCTCTCTCAAGTCCGCCGCAGCCGGCCATAAGGATGGCCAGAAGCGCGAATAATGTCAGCTGAATGACACGGCACACGGCAACAAAACCGCTCTCAACTGAAAGACGCAGGCAAGGTTGCCTGCGTCGAGATCGAGCGGCTACTGTGATCACTAAAGGAAGCAATCCCGCAGGATTACTTCTGCCAGGTGCGCTTCTTATGGCGATTCGCGCGCAGCTTCTTGCGGCGCTTATGCTTGTTGATCTTTGCTTTCCTGCGTTTCTTTAATGATCCCATATTCTTTTAACTGCAGGTGTTCACCTGCCGGATACGTTCTTATGGTGGGAAAACTCCCTCACGGGGTCAAGCGTGGGAATTGCAAATCAATACACCACTTTGTTCAGGGGATATTCAATAATCCCCTCCGCCCCGGCCGCCTTTAGGGCCGGAATGAGCTCCCTCACAACATGCTCGTCAATAATTGTCTCCACCGCAACCCATCCTTCAAGGCTCAAGCTGGAAATCGTCGGATTGCGAAGCGCTGGAAGGCTGCGAAGCAGGTCGTCCAGATTCTTCCGGGCAATGTTCATCTTCAGCCCCACCTTGGCTTCGGCTTCCAGGGCGCCTTTGAGCAGCATGGCAATGCGCTCAACCTTCTGCCGTTTCCATGCGTCCTTCCAGCTCTGGTTGTTGACGATCAGCCGCGGTGTCGAAGTCAGCAGCGTATCAACGATTCTCAGTTTGTTTGCCCGCAACGAGGAGCCGGTCTCGGTGATTTCAACAATCGCATCCACCAACTCGTGAGCCTTCACTTCCGTAGCGCCCCACGAAAATTCAACGTCCGCTTTGACTTTGTTTTTCCGCAGATACTTGCGTGTCAGATTCACGACTTCGGTGGCGATGCGTTTGCCCTTCAGATCTTTAACGGACTTTACAGGAGAACTTTCCGGCACTGCCAGAACCCACCGCGCCGGTTGGCGCGTTGCTTTGCTGAACAGGAACTCACCCACCTCATGCACCTTGGACCCATTCTCCTGAATCCAGTCGTGCCCGGTGATGCCACAGTCAAGATACCCATGCTCCACATACCGGCTGATTTCTTGAGCCCGGATCAGCCGAATTTCCAGCTCGGAATCATCCACGTAAGGCACATAGGATCGGCTGCTCACAGAAATGTGAAAGCCGGCCTTTGCCATCTTCTCGATCGTGGCTTCCTGCAAACTGCCCTTGGGCAGCCCGAAACGTAATACCTGCTTGTTTTCCATTTGTATTCTTGACCCGACACGACTGCGCCATGCGGGGCTGCTTTATTTGCCACGTTTACAGCACAAAATCTACTGTTTTCTTTAAAATTGCTTCGGAAAAAGCGCCTCACCAGCCCGAGTGCATACATCCCACGCACCCAATCGCCAACCGGCAGGCAGGCGCATTCATCAGAGGGAACCACCTCCCGGCATCCAAGTGAGCGCCCTCCGTCATCTCATCGCGACGGTGGGCGCGAACACATCGCCAACTCTTCTCTCAGCGCCTGCTCAGGCACCGTGCAACCGTGCTGCACGCGGCCGATCCGACGGGCGAGCACAAACCGCACCTCCCCGGCGCTCACCTTCTTATCCAGCTTCATGGCGGCCATCAGCTTCTTCAGCGCCGCTGGCCCAAGTTTGATAGAGGTGGGCAGATGCGCACGCTGCAGGAGCGTTTCCATGCGATCTGCTTCGGAAGATCGCAGGCCCTGCAGCCGACAGGAGAGGCGCGCCGCAAAAACCTGCCCGATGGCGATGGCTTCGCCGTGGAGATATTTTCCGTAACCGGCGGTCGCCTCGATGGCATGGCCAATCGTGTGACCGAAGTTCAGGATCGCGCGCAGACCGGACTCGGTTTCGTCCTGCGCAACCACCTCGGCTTTTATTTCGCAGCAACGCGCCACAGTTCTCGTCAACGCCTCGCTTTGACGGTTATTCAGCTGATCCATGGACTCCTCAAGAAAGCGGAACAGCCGCGCATCGTAAATGATGCCATACTTAATGACCTCAGCCATGCCGGACTGGTATTCCCGCTCGGGCAGGCTGCGCAAGGTGCTCAGGTCGCAGAGCACCAGCTTTGGCTGGTAAAACGCGCCCACAAGGTTTTTCCCGGCGCGCAGGTTCACACCGGTTTTCCCACCGACGGAGCTATCCACCTGCGCGAGCAATGTGGTGGGCACCTGCACAAATGGAACCCCACGAAGCCACGTTGCAGCCGCAAACCCGGCCAGGTCGCCGACAACTCCGCCGCCGAGCGCGACGATGAATGATTTCCGCTCGAGCCGGTGCCGTGCCATTTGGTTGAAACACGCTTCAAGCTGACGGAGTCTTTTTGAGTTCTCGCCCGCCGCGAAAGTGATCAGCACCGGTTCGAAACCGGCCCGGGTCAGGGCAGTCATTGCCGGTTCGGAGTAAAGCGGCGCGACCCTTGAATCCGTAAACACGGCACATCGGCGCCCCAGTCCCAAGGCGGAGCATTCCCGCCCAAGCCGCGGCAAAAGGCCTTCGGCAATTTTAATTTTGTAACTCCGTTCGTTCAGCCGAACCTCAACAGTGCGCACACCGTAATGCTAAGCAGACCGGCCCCCAAGCGAAAGAGCAGAGTCTCAGGCGGAGATCTACTCGACCAACTCCACTTTAAAGAACAGCGACGGGCTGGAGTGAGCGGGAATTTCCTGCTGCATCGTGATCCACTCCGATTCGGAAGCTGCGTACTCCGCTTCTGTTTGCCAGGTTACGAGGTTTTCGCTGCGCAGGAGTCTGTAGCGCAGTGCGGAGCCGTGCGCCACTTGCGGCACCTTGATTTCCAAACGAAGTCCGCCCTCCACCCGTTGCAGGCCGGAAGTAATGGCGCCCAGACCCGGCTCGAGAACCAGCAGCGTCAGCGTGGCAGCCGGAAGGCTTAAACTCGTAAGTGGCTGTCCTGTCACATCCATCGAGGTCCAGTCCACATGGATGGCATGTCCGCCCGGCATTTCCGAGGAATAATTTGCCGAGTCGAGTGTTGTCACGCCGTTGACAGCCTGCAGACGGAGCAATGTGGCCCGATGCATCCCTGGCATGTTGCTCAACTGAAGTTCCACGGTACTATTCTGCGTTCCAGAAAAGTTCATCGCCCATACTGCAATCTTCCCATTTCTGCTATCCCGCGTCGTGTAGAGCCGCAAATCCCGGAAAACGTAGGTCGCAACCAGCGTGTCGCCAAGATGATCGCGCAGCTTCTCATAAGTTTTGAACACCGGATATTCCGTACCATCCCAACGGTGGGTGGGCCAGATCCAGTAATGAGATGCCGCCAGGCCCAGCCGCGCGTGGCTGAAGATCGTCTCCAGGGTGCCCAGGGCGTGAGCCATCCGCGCTTCCTTTTCCGTGTCATTTGTGTCCCAGTTGCTCACGTTCACCTCGGTGGCGGCATACTCGATGGCGTCCGGGTTGCGTCCGTTGGCGGCGAGAATCTGGCGTGTGCCTTTGTAGAAAACCTCTTGCCGCGCGTGAATATTGTTCAGGTGCACGGATATCTCGGATGCATTCGTCAATAAACCCATTTTTTCGTACGGGTGGTAGGTGACGAAATCGAGGGGCAACGAAGGATCGGCGGCGATGCCCGCAAGGTGATCCGGTTCGCGCTCGGTGTGAACCAGCGTCGGACCCACCTTCACGGTTGAATCTTCGTTTTTAATCGCAGTGGCGACTGCCGCGTAACGCCCCTTGAACCGGGCAGGATCCATCGTATAACTGTTATTCACGCTGAAGGCGCTCACGCCAATCGTAGGCTCGTTGCCAATTTCCCAATACGTGACTTTGGGCACCGCCGGTTCTCCCGGCGCAAGCAGCTTGTCGAATGTGTCGCCCGGAAAGCTGGAACTCCACGTCAGCGAGTTCAGAATGGCCGCATCGGCAGGATCCGTCACCGCGTCGCCCTGCCTGTAGGTCGGAACGATATGGTTGACATAGCGCACCCACTCCGCCGCCATCGTGGCAAGTGTCGTGATATTGGTATCGTAATAAAGCCAGCCGCCGTTTGGATCCGGTTCTACCAAACCGCGAATGTTTGCGCCGAGCCACAGTTCAGCATTGTAATCACGGCTGTAGCGCAGAAATTGGAGCGTGGGAGGCCGGGGTGAATTGTAATTCCTGGTGCGCCAGTCGTACAGGTCCGCCGCCAGTCCCGTAGCCACGCCGCGGATGGCGCTTCCGCGAGCAACCCTGAGAGTCATGGGAATTCCCGTAACATACTCACCACGGTTGATGGCGACGTCCGCCAGTGCGAGACCACGCACCCCACGGTTGAAACGCGTCCCCGCTGAAGCCAGATCCACAGAAAAGGGCCCATGTACGCCCATCTCGCCATACGCAACGCCCTGGTACCAGGTTCGCAAATCGGAGTTCCCCGTTGGGAGGTCATGGATATAAACGCGCACCTTGCCCTGAGCGTCTGCGGACGTTGTGCCCAGATTCGCCGCGTAGAGCGGTCTGCTGGCATCATCCTTAAAGATCATGGGCATGGTTTCCCATGCGAGCAGCCGCGCCTCAACGACGGCGGCGGTCGTATTATTGAACCACGGGTTTGATCGACTCCCGCCAGCGTCGTTCAGGCCCGCTCGCACGCCCCATGTGCCCGATTGCGGACTCCAGAACAACGCATGCACTGCGTATGTCGCGCCGGGCTTGAGGCCTCCGATTGTCGTGACAAGCTCTTTGGTGTTGGTCGGCAGGGTCGTGGTCCCGGGCCCAAGGCTGCTTAATACAGCCACATCCCCTTGGGCGCGCCAGGTCCAGTCACTCGATCGCGCAGTATCTGGCGCCGGCTGCAGAATCGAGCCGTCTGCAAACGTGGTATTGGCGTCTTGCATCACCAGCCCTGTGGGAGATCGCGCGGGGATGGCACGCACATATTTGAATAACTGCGCTTGCGAGGCCGAAACAAGCCCGAGGTATCCGGTTAGCGCGGGGATGAGCAGCCAGCCGGCTGGAGATTTGCGACTAAAGAAACTCATAACGGGGTTCGACACACTTTGCCATATGATTCCTGACCTAAATGAGGTGGCACAAGCCATTTGCCGGTCTGTTCCAACCTCTGCACGGATCATAGTCGCGGTGCGTGGTAATTCAAGAACGCGTTGGGCGTATCTCTCATTTCAGAATTCATCTGCTTTTGCGCCTCCGAAGGCGGATCATTCCGCACGGTTCCAGGTTCCCATTCGAAAAGAATCCCCGGAGCAGAGTGCCAATAGCTCTCAAAACCAAATAAAACGGTTAACTACTTCACGGACCGTCCGCAGTGGCAGCGAGTTGACGCAGGTCGATGCGAGACGTCAGATCGGCACTAATCGGTGTGACTGTCACCAGTCCCTGGTTGAACACCGAAATATCCGAGCCGGGTTCAACCTTGCTGCGATCGAACCCGTAACAGCATTGCGCATCGCCCAGGCAGCTCAGGAGTGTCGGCGAGTCGATTCGGTTGCTGAAATAGGGTTGCCGGGAGAGCCTCGTCCATCGAAAAGGAGTTTCGCTCGTGGCGCCGGATGGAACGTTCAAATTCAGAATGTCCACGTCAGCGGGCAATTTCTTCTCCAGCATCAGGGAAGCAAATCGCCGGGCAAAATGCCGCACTACGGTCCAATCGAGGCGAGAATACTCGTGATGGTCTCCCAATGGAGTCTGCACGGAGACTGCAAGCGCGGGCACCCCGAACGAAGCCGCTTGCAAACCGGCTCCCACAGTTCCAGAAATAGTGATATTGGTGCCCAGGTTTTCCCCATAGTTAATCCCCGAAACCAACAGGTCCGGCTTGCGGTCGCGAAAAAGCACGTCAAAGGCGTGCAGGATGGCCCGCGCCGGGGAACACTCGCAATGGTAGGCCTCCACCATCGTCCCGCTCACCTCATACTCCGTATGCAGGAACCGTTCAGTTTTCTCCCCCATGAGGCTCCGCCCGTAGGACGTCTTTTGGGTGGACGGCGCAACGACAACCACTTCCCCGAAAGGCAGTACGGCTTCCACCAGGGCTCGAAGCCCCGGCGACCGAATCCCGTCATCATTTGTAGCGAGTATCACTCCCATTTGTTCCCTGGATTTTTAAGAATTGCCCTGCCATGGGGCAAGAGAAACAGGGATCCAACCGAGGAAAAAGAAGCCTCGAGTGCTTTCGTCGATCAACAGGACTGTTCGCGTGGATTCACGAGCTTTGCCGTATGTCTGATTGGGACAATAATGTTAGCTATGTTTTCTTTTGGCCGGTCTCGCCGCCTGCAAGCGCGGCCAGAATCCTGTCAGGATCTTCAACATCAACAACGATGCGCGTGTAAGCTGTATCCTTCAAGTCGAACACCAGTGTGCCTTTGCGAAAGTGAGTGTTCCAGAACTCCTTTCGACCCCTGCCATAGTAAGTGCCGGCAATGATGACTCCGGGCAAGGCAGTGCCCGGACATCGGCACCACGGCGGCATGAGCTTGCCGTCATGCTTGTACACCTTGCGAATCGATTCTTTCGGGATGTCGAGTGAACCTTTGAAGGACCAAACTTTATCCCAGCCTTTGATCTCGATTCGAACCGCGTTTCTGGAGATGGTGAGCTTGTTCATAATACTGCCTTCTCGCCGAGCCATTGTGGAACCAAGCACCCGTTCGTTGTTCGGAATGCAACGGTTTTCGCGCGGGTGGCTTCATAAGAAGAGCTTTATACTCTGCCCGGGTGGGAGGTCAACCGGCAAAACGCCGGCAAAACAAGTCCTGCAAGTGGGGGCCATTGGGTGGGATCGGGCCATTTGGGCCATTTTTGGAAGTGGCAACCGGCTTGACAGTTCACTCTCTGCGGATATCCTCCCGCGTTCCGGGTCAGGGGGATTCTCTGTGGAAGTTCCCTGGAGAGAAGACTTGGCATTCCGGGCAGAATTTATGAAGAGACAATATCAACCATCTAAGATCAGGCGGAAACGTCAGCACGGATTTCTGAGCCGGAACTCGAGCAAGAGCGGCAAGGGTATTCTGCGCAACCGGCGCCGGGTGGGCCGTAAACGCCTCACCCCGGTATAATTGTGGCAGGCGCATGAGCGCTTTGAGGCCACGTCTGCTTTTGGGAGCGTCCCGAAGGATCAAGCGAAGCCGGGATTTTGCGGCTCTGAAGAGCCAGGGAAGCAGGATGGCTGTGGGATGCCTTGTGGGCAATTGGCGGCGAGGTGGTCCCGGCACGCGAGCGCGGGTAGGCATCATCACAAGCAGCCGGATTGGATGCGCCGTTGCCCGGAACCGCGCCAGACGGCTCCTTAGAGAAGCTTTTCGCCTGCACCAACAAGACCTGTCCGGCCCACTGGAAATTGTGTTAATTGCAAGACCATCGATTGCGCGGAAACATTTCACGGAAGTGGAACGAGATTTTGTGACGCTGGCAATGCGGGCCGGGCTGCTGAAGCGGAGTGCCGAAGCGGAGAAGAGATGAACATCGGACAACACACCGCTTTGCTGATCATTCGCGGCTACCAACTGGTTGTCTCCCCTGCCCTGGTTGCTTTGTTTGGCAGCGGGTCGGGCTGCCGGTTTGAGCCGACCTGCTCTGCCTACGCCGCCGGGGCGATCGGCGCGCATGGAGTGCTGCGTGGAACATGGCTGGCTCTTCGGAGAGTGGCCCGATGCCACCCGTGGGGCGGCGCGGGGAGTGATCCCGTGCCTCCGGGGACGAACGAGCGGAAGCCTTCTTGTGAAGATCAACAACATCATATGCACGCACACGACCGCCACGGGCGGGCGTTTGCATCCGATTAATTTGAAATGGATCGTAAGTCTATAATCATCCTTGTGCTTTGTTTTGCGGCCCTGGTGCTTTGGAAACCGCTTGTCATGGACAAGCTTTATCCTCCGAAGCCGGTTCCGCAATCGACGAATACCCTCTCGGCTGCCACGCAGGCAGGAACCAATGTCGCGGCGAATACCGTGCAACCATCGGTCGTGGCTGCCCCGATACCCGCCACCAATGCCGCTTTGCCCGGTCTGGGTCTTCCGGATGACGCGAAGGAGGAATTGATCGAGCTGCAGACGCCCGACGCCCATTACACCTTTACCTCGCACGGCGGGGGTCTCAAATCCGTGAAGTTGCTCCGTTACAAGGAGGATGTGCCATCGAAGCGGGGACAAAAAGCTTCCCAGGAACCGGTGATTCTGAATGTGCCATCGCGTCTGCCCGCCCTTGCGCTGCTGGGCGCCGAAGCGCTGCAGGGCAACGGCCTCTACACTCTCAAGCGCACTGAGAATGGCGTGCAGGCGGAAACGACCACTTCGAACGGTGTGTCCGTGGTTAAGGAGTTTGTGCCCGGCAGCAATTACCTTCTGGGGGTGAGCATAAAAATCCGGAATGGCTCCGGCCAGCCGGTGGTCACGCTGCCGCAGGAATGGGTGACCGGCACAGCCACACCGCTCAATGTGCATGATGACGGCTCAAACCTTGGCGTCATGTGGTCGGACGGGGCGGATGCAAAGAATGTTCCTGCCTCATGGTTTGCCAACGCGACCCTTGGATGCATTCCGGGGGCTCCCCGGATCGAATACTCCGGCGGCGAAAGCAATGTGCTTTGGGCTGCTGTGTACAACCAGTTTTTCGCCCTTGCGGTCATGGATAAACAGCCGGCCCAGCAGATCGTTGTTCGGCGTTTTGACCTGCCGGTTCCGACGGCTGAGCAAATCAGCGCGGATTCCCGCATTAACAAGAAGCCCTACGCGTACCAGGCTTCGGTGATTTTTCCGGCGCTGAACCTGGCGCCCGGACAATCCTTTGAGAAACAACTGACGGTTTTCGCCGGTCCCAAGGAATATCGCACGCTGGCTGCAATTGCCGGAGGGGCCAAGAACGACATTGATGCCGTGATGGCATTTGGGGCCTTTTTCGGATTTTTCTCGAAGGCGCTTCTGCTAAGCATGAATTGGCTGCACCATGCGCTGAACCTCTCCTACGGCTGGGCGATCATCGCGATCACCATCATTATCAAGGTCCTTTTCTGGCCACTGACACGCGCGAGCACACGATCCATGAAGCGCATGGCGGCGTTGCAGCCGCAGATGAAGGCGATCCAGCAGAAATACAAGGACGACCCGGCGAAGATGAACCGGAAGACCATGGAGTTCATGAAGGAGAACAAGGTGAGTCCCCTTGGCGGGTGTCTTCCCATGCTGCTGCAGATGCCGGTTTTCATTGGGTTCTTCTACATGATCCGGAGCGCCATCGAACTTCGCGGCGCCTCGTTTCTGTGGGTGGCGGACCTTTCGCGGCCTGACACCCTGTTTTTGATACCGGGCATTGGTTTTCCGTTCAACCTGCTTCCCCTGATCATGGGCGCGACGATGCTCTGGCAGGCGCACCTGACACCGCCATCGCCCGGCATGGACCCGATGCAGGCCAAGATCATGAAGTACATGCCGCTCATGTTCATGGTTTTCCTGTATAACTTCTCTGCGGGCCTCACGCTCTACTGGACCGTGCAGAATCTGCTGACAATTCTTCAAACCAAGCTTACGAAGGATGCGCCGGTGCAGGCCGCACTGCCCGCTCCGGCCCAGCCGCCGCAAAAGAAGAAGAAGGAGGGGCGTCAGGTCTGAATTGACGCCGGCCAAATAATCCATTAGAAACCGTAAAAAGATAGTTATGCCTGCCGAACCAAAAGCCACACTCGAAAAGATCCTTTCGCTTCTCGGATTCACGGCAACTGTTGAAGAGCACCGTCTCGAGGACGGGCTGCTGCTGGACGTCAAGAGCGACGATTCCGGCCGTTTGATTGGGCGCCAGGGGCAAACGCTCTCGGACCTGCAATACATTACGAACCGGCTGCTGTTTCAACAGGACCCGTCTGCGCCCAAGGTCATGGTGGACGTGAGCGGTTACCGGGCACAGGCGCGCGAAGCGCTCGTGAAAAAAGCCCGCGAAGCGGCCGAGAAAGTCCGGCGCTGGGGAGACACCGTGGAATTGGAGCCATTAAGCGCTTTTGACCGGCGGATCATTCACCATGCGCTGAAAGATGATCCGGGGATCGAGACCCACAGCGTTGAAGTCGAAGGCACGGACAAAAAAGCGATTTTGCTGCGCCCGAAGCATTGATCCGGGGGGATGGGCACTGAATTTCAGGCAGTTTTCTGCGTCTATAGAAGCAAGGGTTGTTGTCATTTGGGAGGCATCTCCTTGTCACAACATTGAAACGTGTAATCCAGCATAATTGTATATGAAGTTTGATTCCAAGATCGCATTGATTCTTCTCGCGTCCGTGATTAGCGCATCCGCCGCCAACCAGGCTCCGCCCGGCTTCACTCCCCTTTGGAACGGCAGGGACCTGTCCGGATGGTGGGGAGTTGCCACGGTAAACCCGAACACCTACATGAGCCTGCCCGCCGAGGAGCTTCAAAAGAAGAAGCAGGCCAGCCTGGAAGACATCAACAAGCACTGGTCTGTGCAGGATGGCGAGTTGGTGAACGACGGCAAAGGGCTCTACCTGACAACCGACAAGTTTTACGGGAACTTTGAGCTGCTGATTGATTACAAGACCGTGCCTCGCGCCGATAGCGGCATTTACCTTCGCGGCATCCCGCAGGTGCAGATCTGGGACTACACGGACCCGGGCAAATTCAAGATCGGCTCGGACAAGGGTTCCGGGGCGCTATGGAACAATAGCGAAAAGGCGCCCGGCAAAGATCCGCTCGTGAAGGCGGACAAGCCTTTTGGCGAATGGAACAAGTTACGGATCATCATGGTGGGCAGCCGTGTCTGGATCTGGCTGAACGACCAGCAGACCGTGAACGGAGCCATCATGGAGAACTACTATAATCGCAAATCCCCGGTGCCGGCAAAGGGGCCGATCCAGCTTCAAACGCATGGCGGCGAAATCCGATGGCGGAACGTCTTCATACGGGAAATTTCGTCCGATGAGGCCAACAAACGTCTCCGGGGCGACAGTGATCCTTCGGGCTTCAAATCGATTTTCAACGGGAAAGACCTGACCGGCTTTGCGGGGGCTGTGAAAAACTACACCGTGGAGAACGGTGCGATCACCTGTCTGCCCGGCAAAGGCGGGGTGCTGCACACCACCGAGGAGTTTTCGGATTTTGTCGTCCGGTTCGAGTTCAAGCTGCCGCCCGGTGGAAACAATGGGCTTGCGATCCGCTACCCCGGCAAAGGGAACACTGCATACGATGGCATGTGTGAATTGCAGGTGCTCGACGACGACTACGAGAGCGTTAAGAAATCAAAACTGGATCCACGCCAGGTGCATGGCTCGGCTTACGGAATGGTTGCGGCGCACAAGGGATACCAGCATCCCGTCGGCGAATGGAACTACCAGGAAGTCACAGTCAACGGCTCGACCATTAAAGCCGAACTCAACGGTACCGTCATTCTCGATGCCGACCTGAAGGACGTCACAGACTTCATGGCCAACAGCGCCCATCCGGGCAAAGACCGCGCCGAGGGCTTCTTCGGTTTCGCTGGCCATAGTGACCCCGTCATGTTCCGCAACATCACGATCAAACGCCTGAAATAATGATTCCAGTTATGAACCACCTGCAGAACCAATCACGCCGCGCCTTTCTTAAAACAATCGGAACGGGAGCTATTATTGCCCCGTTCGTTACCCGCGACCTCATCGCGCGCCCGCCGATGAACCGGTTGCGTCATGCAAGCATTGGGGCCAGCGGCATGGCCTGGCACGACATTGCCGAGATTGCCAAGCACCCGGACGTGGACCTGATCGCCGTTGCGGACGTGGATCTTTCCAGGACGGGCAACGTGAAGAAGAACTATCCCCATGCGCGCATCTACCAGGATTGGCGCCGACTGCTACAGAAGGAGAAAATAGATTCGGTGAACGTATCCACACCGGACCACATGCACGCGCCGGTGGCGATGACGGCCATGCAGATGGGCAAGCACGTTTACGTGCAGAAGCCGATGGCCCATGAGGTTTTCGAGATTCGGCAACTTGCATCCGTGGCAAAATCCAGGGGCCTCGTTTCCCAGATGGGGATCCAGATTCATTCGACCAATCATTACAAAATGGCCGTGCTGCTCATCCAGGCGGGCGCCATCGGCAAGATCAAGGAAGTGCACTCCTGGGTTCCGAAATCCTGGGGTGACACCAGCCCGAAACCGGATCGCCAGGATCCAGTGCCCGAGACCCTCGATTGGAACGGTTGGCTGGGCGTCGCCGCCGATCGTCCATTCATTGGGGACAAGTATTATCACCCGAGCAACTGGCGCAACCGGCTCGACTTCGGAACCGGCACGCTCGGCGATATGGGATGCCACATTTTTGATCCTGTTTTCGGAGCGCTGGACCTGCGCTCACCCATCGAGATTCGCTCCGAAGGGACTCCCCCGAACGAATGGAACTGGTCCATTGATTCCAGGATTGTTTACACCTTTGAAGGGACAAAGCGTACCGAGGGCAAGACGCTGACGCTGACGTGGTATGATGGCCGCCAGGGGCCGGGGCAGGACGTCAAAAAGCTGCTCGAAGGAGACCCTCTTCCGAATGCCGGCTCGATCTTCGTCGGCACTCAAGGAACCATGGTTCTGCCCCATGTGAACCGTCCCCTGCTCTACCCGGATGCCAAATTTGAGAGCTTCCTGTATCCCGAAGTCGCCGGCGAAAGCCACTACTTCAGGTTTGTGGATGCGTGCCTTGGCCGGGCGAAGACCACAGCGGGTTTTGACTACTCAGGCCCGCTAACCGAGGCGGTGCTGCTCGGCACCATCGCAACGCGCTTCCCGCAGACAGGATTGAAATGGAATTCGAAGCAGATGAGCTTCGAACAATCGGAAGCCAACCGGCATCTCAAGCGCACATACCGCTCCGGATGGGAAGTCCAAGGGCTTTAAAGCCCATTCGATCCAGTTGTTTGGCTGGGGCGACTTCCACGTCTAGTGGGGGCGTTTTCGCAGGCATAGCCACACCCACGATGAGGCCGACAGCCTCATTCAGGGCGGAATACCGGTTCATGGAAAAATCGGGCAGCGACGTTTTCCCCGCATGGTAAGTGCCCGAACGGGTGATCCACCCATCTTGTGGCAGGGTTTCAGTGGGCCCCGATGGCGGCGCCCCTGCCGGTGGGAGACAGGGGCGCCGCTCGTGGGGAACCGGGCGCCAGGTGTTTATTAAAATGTCAAAGAACGGTGAAAGCTCCGGTGGGGGCGTTTCAAAATAACTGCAATTAAGTGCGATTTGGTGCAATTAACTGCAACTCGGAGGGGGGGCTGTTCACAGAATACCGTAAC
>CAYNZC010000094.1:0-16441 GCA_964401575.1 uncultured Verrucomicrobiota bacterium | reverse complement strand
CGCGCCGGAATTCAATTCGCATTCCGAGAGCATTCCCGTCACGGCAAAGTAAACTCGGAATGGAATCAGCGGAGCCCACGCCGCCTCGCTCGCGCGAGGCGGCGATCACACTCACCCGAACCTCATTCACGCACCACGCCTGGCAGCGCAACGCCCCCAAATACTTGTTCCAGCCCTTCCCGAAACCCGTTACCTTCACGGCGTGTTGCCGGAGCAAAACTGGAGAGCCGATGCGATCGTTCGCCTGTTGATCAGCATCTTCATCTGCATTTATGCCGGCTCTCTCGCAAGCTCTGCGGTCCACTATTTCCAGGGAGGGAAAACAGACGTTCTATTCGCCTGGGTTGCCGGAGCCGGTTTCATCAGTCTTGCGGCCGCGATGTTTTTCATCCGCTCCCGCCTCACGCTGGAAAACCTATTCCGAAAAATGGGAGCAACCCTTGGTTTTTTCTATCTCGGCCTGATGCTGGGCATGTGGGCGCACAAAATCGCCGGGTCTCCCAGGGTCTCGGTCATCAGCATGATCATTTCCGCACTTGCCTTTCAGGGAGCGGTCGTGGCGCTTGTCGTAATCTTCCTGCGCGAGCAGGGACTGCGGTGGCGCGATAGCTTCGGCTGGGCCGCAAGGCCCCTGCGAGCCGTCCTCATCGGCATCGGGGTGGGCCTGGTGTTTCTGCCCATCGGGTGGACGTGCCAGATGCTCACCGCGGAGATCATCGAGCGGCTGCCCGGGCTGCAATTCAAGGCATCAGAGCAGGTATCCGTCCAGACGCTCCGCATGGCCAGCAGCCTTCTGCACAAGACCGTCCTGGCAATCACAACCATCCTGCTTGCGCCCGCCGCCGAGGAACTGCTGTTTCGAGGCGTGCTCTACAAATGGATCCAACAGCTCGGATACCCCAATTTGGCAGTCTGGGGACTCTCAATCGTGTTTGCCGCCATTCACGTGAACGCGCTGACGTTTCCCGCGCTTTTTCTCCTCTCCCTGATTCTTACCATATTGTACGAACGCACCGGAAACCTCCTCGCCCCGATCACCGCGCACGCAAGCTTCAACGCGGCGAACTTTTCTTTGTTATACTGGTTTCAGCACGGCATTTGAGCCCGCGATTGTTTCGTAATGAAGGAATTTGAACTGATTGAATTGCTGACGAAAAACCTGCCCCAGGGCAAAAACGTGGTGGCGGGACCCGGAGATGATTGCGCCGTCCTCAAGTCCCCCGGCGCCGGCGAATCGCTCCTGTTCAAGACGGACGCCATCGTCGAAGGTGTTCACTTCGAACCCGGCGCCGCTCCTGAAAGAATAGGCCACAAGGCGCTGGCCCGGGTTTTGAGCGACATCGCGGCCATGGCCGGCGCCCCGGAGGCCGCCCTGATCACCATCGGGCTTCCGCGAAAATTTGATGCGGATTACGTCCAGCGAATCTACAACGGCATATCCCGCCTCGCAGCCCGGCACAAGGTCTCGATCGTTGGAGGGGAAACGACGACCAATCCGGACCGCATCTTCATCTCCATCTCTCTGCTTGGGCGGGTCGAGAACGGCCGCGCTGTGCTGCGCTCAGGCGCAAGAGACGGGGACGCCATTTTCGTGACTGGCGAGCTTGGCGGCTCGCTTTCAGGCCGGCATCTCGAATTTGAACCGCGTCTGGATGAAGCGCGCTGGCTCGCCGCCAACTGGGACCTCCATTCCATGATTGACCTGAGCGACGGGCTTGCGGGTGATATCCGCCATATTCTGAAGGCCAGCGAGGTCGGCGCTGAACTGCTCGCCTCCGCCATCCCCATCAGCCGGGCGGCAAAAATCGCGTCCAGGGCCAAATCCACGGCCAAACCTGCGCTCGTCGCCGCGCTCACTGATGGCGAGGATTTCGAGCTTCTGTTCACGGTTCCGGGCAGGCAGGCGGTTCCACTCCTCGATGCATGGAAGGCAACGTTCAAAACGCTTCGCCTGAGCTGCATCGGAAAAATTACCAAACAGCCCGGCATCCTGTTGAGGGATAAATCCGGCGTCCGGCCATTGACCGCACATGGATACGCACATTTCGCATAGCCCCGCCGAAACGGAGGAGTTGGGCGCCGCCCTCGGCGCCACAGCCCCGGAAGGCACAGTGATTGCCCTCTCGGGGGATCTCGGCGCCGGCAAAACGCAATGGGTCAAGGGCTTCGCCAAAGGCCTCGGCAGCCCTGCCCGCGTGCATTCGCCAACGTTTTCTCTCGTCAACGAATATGCCGGGGGCCGCCTGCCGCTCTTTCACCTGGACCTTTACCGGCTCGATCAGCGACACCAGATCGCAGCCGCGGGCCTGGACGATTACCTCAGCCCCCGCGGAGTCACGATCATCGAATGGGCCGAACATTGGTTCGACCCGGACGGCGCTCCGCCGGGAACGGTCTGGGTGCGATTCGAAACTCTCAGCGAAATGGAACGCAAGATCACCTATGAACGTCCTGGCCATTGAATATTCTTCACACCAGCGCAGCATCGCCATCGCCCGCGGAACTGCGCAGGACGCATCCAGCGTTGTCGAAGTCGTCGAGACGGGAGGACGCGCGGCAAACACGTTTGCGATGATTTCCGCCGCCCTGGATCAGGCCGGCCTCGAACGTGAACAAATCGAGTGCATCGCCGTCGGAATCGGACCGGGCTCATACACAGGCATCCGCGCGGCAATCGCGACCGCGCAAGGCTGGCAACTCGCCACCGGCCTGCGGCTGTTGGGCATCGGCAGCGCAGACCCTATTCTCAGCGATGCGATCCATCTCGGAATCACGGGCAGGACGGCGATCGTCATCGACGCACAACGCGGCGAATTCTACGTCTCAACACAAGACCTGAACGCCTCCACGCCAGGACTGCCGGAGATAAACTTATCCATCCTTCCCCTCGCAAGTGTCCTGGCGCTCGAAGAGGAGGGCTGCACGCTGATCGGCCCCGAGGCCCCGGCAGGCAGCAGGCGTTTCAGAATCGTGCTGCCCCGCGCCGCAACCCTGGCGCGCCTGGCGCTGACGAGGAGCGATTACGTTTCCGGCGAGTCCATCACACCGATATACCTTCGCGAAACCGCTTTCGTGAAGCACACCCCAACCCGGTAACAGGCATTATCGCGAGACGGTAGCTGGCAGGGATAACCTCCAAACCTCCCCGCCACATCCGGGCTTCAGTCCCGTTGTTCGAACAACTTATGAAGCTGCCGGGTTGAAAAACCCAAATTCTGCGGCATCTTGCATTTTGATGATGTCATCACCCGATCCCGAAGAACCGGCCTTTTGCAGGCTCAGCGACGCGCGTAAAGCCACGAAACCGTGTTCCATTGTCATCTTCGGCGCGAGCGGAGACTTGACGTATCGCAAGCTGGTCCCGGCCCTGTACCACCTGTTTATTGACGGCCAGACCCCGCCCGACTTCCGGATCATCGGCTTCGCGCGCCGGCCCAAATCCTCCGAGTCATGGCGCAACGAGCTTCGCGAGGCGCTCGAAAAATTCTCGCGAACCAAACCCGTGGACACCGAAGCCTGGAACCGCTTCGCAGCCCGCATCCTTTACTCGCAGGGGGATTTCTCCCGCGCCGAAGATTACGCGCAGTTGCGCCGCTTGCTCGAAGGCCTCGATGATGAATCGCTTCGCAATAATCGTCTGTTCTACCTCGCCACCGCCCCTGGCGAGTTTGGCCTGATTGTCGAGCAGTTGCACAAAGCCGGCCTGCTGCATCATCGCGGCAACGGCAACGACGCCCCCCCGGGATGCGAGCGCATTGTCGTTGAAAAACCTTTCGGTCATGACCTTGCCTCCGCCCGCTCGCTGAATATCGAGCTGTCACGCTATGCCGGCGAGCAGCAGGTCTTTCGCATCGATCATTACCTCGGCAAGGAAACCGTCCAGAATATCATGATGTTCCGCTTCTCGAACGCGATTTTCGAACGGTTGTGGAACCGCGACACGATTGACCACGTGCAGATCACCGTGAGCGAGCCGATGGGCGTGGGCGGACGCGGCGCTTACTACGAGCAATCCGGCGCTTTGCGGGACATGGTTCAGAATCATCTCTTGCAGGTTTTCGCGCTCGTGGCCATGGAGCCGCCGGTCTCGCTCGAGGCCGAGGCGATCCGTGACGAAAAGGTGAAGTTGCTCCGCTCGATCCGGGCCATGGACTCGCTGGATGTGGCCCGCCAGGTGGTGCGCGGTCAATACACCGCCGGTGAAGTCGCCGGCAGGCAGATCCCGGCTTACCGCAACGAGGAACGAGTCGCGCGGGACTCGAACGTCGAGACTTTCGTCGCTCTCAAGCTGCTGGTGGATAACTGGCGCTGGTCCGGAGTCCCTTTCTACCTGCGCACGGGCAAGGCGCTCCCTTTCAGCGCCAGTGAAGTGCGCGTCCAGTTCCGCCCAACCCCGTACGTCCTCTTCGCTCAACAATGCGGCCAGCGGCTCGATGCCAACTCGCTCACCATCCGTTTGCAACCGGACCAGGGCATCGGCCTCCGTTTCAACGGCAAAACACCCGGAACTTCCGTCGAGGTCCGACCTGTGCTGATGGATTTCAGCTACGACGCCCATTTCGGCGCTTATACACCCGAAGCGTACGAACGGCTGCTGCTCGAAGCCCTGGCCGGCGACGCAACGCTCTTTATCCGGCGGGATGAGGTCGAGACCGCCTGGCAGTTTATAGACAACATCCGCCGCGCATGGACCGCCAGGCCGCTCACTGACCGCGAGTTCTACCCGGCCGGCGCCTGGGGGCCGGCAGCAGCGGCCGACCTCATGGAGTCAACAAACCGAGGCTGGCGTGTGCCCGGCCGCAAAATATGACACCTAGACCAGCCATCGCATCGTTTGAAAGCCCGGATGCGCTCGCCCGATCCGCCGCGGAACAGTTTGCGCAAAAGCTTCTGGCCGCAGGGCAGCGCCCCCTGAACATCGGCCTGCCCGGCGGGCGAATCTATAGCCTGTTCTTCTCCTGCCTGGCGGATGAGGCGCGCCGCCACCCGGGCATTCTTGATAACGCTCGCTTTTTCTGGGGCGACGAACGTTGCGTTCCACCCGAACATCCCGAAAGCAACTTCCGCCTGGCAAAGCAGAGCCTTTTCGATCCGCTTCAAATACCCCACGAGCGGGTTTTTAGAATCCAGGGGGAAACGAAACCCGACACCGCCGCCGAACTCGCTGAAAAGCAAATCCGCTCGCTCGTCCCGCTCTTGAATGATGTCCCCGCCCTCGATTACGTCTTCCTCGGCATGGGCGAGGATGGCCATGTCGCCTCGTTGTTTCCAGGCGAAGCGCCCGAGCAGATTACCAGCAAGGCTGTCTATCGCGCCGTCGTCGGCCCGAAACCGCCGCCGGACCGGGTGACGCTTGGTTACGCCGCGCTCTGGGCCGCAAAGAATCTTTGGGTGCTGGTCTCCGGCAGCGGCAAGTCCGGCGCTTTAAAGCAGTCACTCAGCCCCGGCGGAGCCACGCCATTGGCCAGGGTCTTGTCTCGACGCGACCAGGCGCTGATCTTCACGGATTGCGGCTTGTAGGCATGGATGATTCTTAAACCCCTTTGAAAGGCGGGGCATTTCGCGGTAAGCTCAGGCAGATCATGATTTCGATCTTTACTCCGCCCAGGATCACCGGCCTCCGAACCACGGTGGCGCTGGGCACCGCGTTGATCGTTGATGCGGTGCAGCTCGTCCTGGGCCCGCTGGGTTTTGTGACGTTCCTCGATGACTTCCTCGATGTTGCCGCCGCCGGAATCATCACCGTGGCCATCGGTTTTCATCCGCTCCTGCTTCCCACGTTGCTGATCGAGGTCCTGCCCGTCGTGGACCTTATCCCCACGTGGACCGGTTGCACCCTGGCCGTCCTGGCACTCCGAAAAAGATCCGAAAACCACCGGGCGGAAAACCCGCCCCCCGCAGACCCGGATCAAATGAAACGGGCTACGGTCATCGAGGAACCCCCGGCCCGCTCGTAGCCCGGGTATTTCGCACGCCTCACTCTCGCTTTGTCAGAAACTCACTCACAACGGCATTCCACTGCTCCGGAATCCGCAGCGCGGCGGACTCGTGCCCAATCCCGGAAAACTCCTCGAAGTGCTTTGCGCCCGGGACCGCGCCGTAAACCCGGCGCGCCTCGTCCAATCGTGCCCGCGGATCTGCCGAGCCGTGCAGAAAGAGAATCGGGCATTTCACGCTGCGTGCATACTCCACGGGATTGTGATTAAAACCGTTGAAGCCGGCCTGGCGGCCCCCCCATAAAACCAACAGTTGCGCCGCCGGAAAAGAGGGCACTCCCATGGCCTGAAATCGGTGCCGCACCGTGTTCAACATTGTGTCAAAAACGGCTTCCACAATTATTGCCTCGGGCCGAATGTCGCCGCTGTGAACAGCTCGCAACACAGCAACCCCACCCATGGACTGCCCATACAACACGACGCGGGAATACTTTAGATGATTGCGCGCATATCGCACGGCTGCCGCCACATCCTCCGCCTCCTTGTATCCAATGGTTGTGTACGACTCGGAGGAGTCCCCGGAGCCACGAAAATCAACGAGAAGCACCGAGGCTCCCATCTCGAGAAACGCCCTTGCCTCCGGCAACGTCCCTGTCTTTTCACTAGTATAGCCGTGAAAGAGAATCACTAACGGGCCATCGCCCTGATTTGGGCGGTACCATGCACCAAGGGTTACCCCGTTCGTAACGTCTAGCGTGACGCTCCTGCATTCGGACCCGAGAACGGTTGGAGAAAGGCTCGACTCCGGGCGCGGTATTTCGACCCCCGAGAAGAGCACCTTGATTTTCTCAGGTGTCGTTAATGTCTCCGGCCCGCGTGTTCGGATGCCACTCCTTGTAAAATGCATCATGGCGGATGCGTGTCGGTATGCCAGCACGTTCAAGCCGATAGCCGCGCCCGCCGCCAAAGTCGCAAAAACCAACAGATGTCTCTCGATCTTCCTCATACAAGCGGTCAGCACCCTCGGCGCCGGCCGGAAATGCCGAGTGTGATCCTGATCCCGTCACGCGGTCAAGGTCCCCCCGCCTTTCTTCAGGGTTGAACTGAAACGCAAAAAGCCTATGCTGCAAAGAAATTCGAGTCCAAAATGATCAACCGCATACTGCAATCGGACATTGATCTTGCCCACAGGCTGATCGAGGCGCGTCACACTGACGAAGAGATCATTGGCACCCTCGTGCGCCGCAAAATCGAGCGGCAAAAGGCGGAGCAACTCCTCGCAGCCCTGCGCTCAGGCGCCCACGTGGACCCGGAAGTGGAAATCAATTACGAAGTAGGCAAGGTTCCCGCAGAAATCCCGCAGGCCGAACCTGCCGAGGACTCCCGCCAATACCAACGGGCGCACAGAAGCTCTTCCCACGGTGTTGGCGGAAAGAAATGGGCGCTCTGGCTGCTGATCGTCCTGGTGGTCGCGGGCGCAATTGCCTTCCTCCTGTTTTCCGGGGGAGAAATCCAACCGGAAGAGAATCCGCCCGGCGAAGCAGCCCCGGCCATTGAAATAGCCGATCCCGGGCAAGCCCCGCCGGCTCCTACAGAGGCGCCCAAACCGGCCACCGCCCCCTCCACTAATCAATAAGTTCGCGGCGCGCGCCGCTTAACAGTTGCTCGATGAAACTCGTCGAGTAAACACCCCGCCGAAAATTCGGATCCTGCAGGATCGCCTGCTGAAACGAAATCGTCGTCTTCACCCCGGTCAGCATATACTCGCTCAAGGACCGGCTCATCTTGTCCATGGCCTCCTTGCGGTCCTTTCCGTAGGTAATCAGCTTCCCGATCATGGAATCGTAGGCGGACGGAATCGAGTAGCCCGCATAGGCATGCGTATCCACCCGCACACCCCTCCCCCCGGGCTGATAATACATCTCGATCCTGCCTGGACTCGGACGAAAATCGTCAAATGGATCCTCCGCGTTAATGCGGCACTCGATGGCGTGGCCCTTGAACTGAATATCGCTTTGGGAATGCTTCAGCGGCTCCCCCATGGCGATCATGATCTGGTAGCGCACCAGATCCAAACCCGTTACCTCCTCGGTGATCGGATGCTCAACCTGGATGCGCTTGTTCATCTCGAGAAAGAAGAAGTTCCCGGAGTTATCAACAATGAACTCGACCGTGCCGGCATTGGTGTAATGGGCCTGCTCCGCAATTCTGACGGCAGCCTTACCCATCTTGTCACGCAGCTTCTTGTACTTGTTCTCGATCAGCGGCGAGGGACTCTCCTCCACCACCTTTTGATTCCGGCGCTGTATCGAGCAGTCACGCTCGCCCAGGTGGATGATGTGGCCCCGGTTGTCCGCCAGAATCTGAAACTCAATGTGGTGCGGGCTCTCGATGAACTTCTCGATATAAACACCGGAATTGCCAAAAGCCTTCTCCGCCTCCGTCCGCGCCGTGTAAAAACCTTTTACCAGGGAAATATCGTTGTGCGCCACACGCATCCCGCGCCCGCCCCCGCCGGCAATCGCTTTGATCATCACGGGATAGCCAATCCGCTTGGCAACCCCGAGAGCCTCCTGCTCGGTATCAACCACACCGTCCGAGCCCGGAGGCGTTGGCACACCCGCCTTTCTGGCCAGCACGCGACTCACCGCCTTGTCCTCCATGGCGTTCATCGCCCGGGAATTCGGTCCAATAAACCTTATGTTGCAGCTCTCGCACACATCGGCAAAGTGCGCATTCTCCGAAAGAAAACCATACCCGGGATGAATGGCATCCACATCCGTTATCTCAGCCGCGCTGATGATCCGGTCTATCCGCAGATAACTGTCCGATGCCTGCGCTTTCCCAATGCATATCGCCTCGTCAGCAAGCTGCACATGCATGCTGTTCGCATCCGCTTCCGAATACACCGCTACGGTGCGGATATTCAACTCCTTGCACGCGCGAATAATACGAACCGCAATTTCGCCGCGATTGGCTACCAGGATTTTTTCGAACATGGATTGGTTGGAATGCCTCTTGAACCGATCAGGATGGCCGGACCTTGAAAAGCGGTTGCCCGAACTCGACCGGCTTGGCGTTTTCGACGCAGACCTGCGTGATCACCCCTTTTACCTCGGCCTTGATCTCGTTCATCACTTTCATGGCCTCGATAATGCACACCACGGAGTCCGGATTCACCTCGGTCCCAACCTCCACATACGGGGCGGATTCGGGCGAGGGCGCCCGATAAAATGTGCCAATCATGGGCGACTTGATGTCCGCCTCGTTCGATACCACCGGGGCAGGAGCAGCCACCACAGCCGCGCCCGCCGGGAGCACCGCCGGCGCCGGCACGTAGGCCACTGCCGGAGCCTCATCATACGCTACCTGCGAAATCGGCCCGCCATTGGGACTTCGCTTCAGCTTGATTTTGAAATCCTGCTTCTCAAGCTCAAACTCGGATACCGAGTTCTTCTTCATCAAATCGATGATTGCTTTGATATCTTTAAGGTCCACGGCTGTGTATCGTTAGAGTTTAGTTAAACCGACTGATTCTTGCGCCCGTTTCTATGGATCGTGCGCATGTATTTCAGCGGGGCGGACAATACCACGCCTTGGAAAGAGGTCAAGAATCAAAATTGCACTGTGAAAGAATTCCGAAAAACGTGGTCGAATCAGGGCTTTTTTTGATGATTTATAACGTTAACGGCCGCCTCAAGGCCCAAAATATACGAAAATCCACCAAATCCACTGATCTGACCTACACACACACCCGCCAGTAACGATTTGTGACGAAATTCCTCCCTGGCATGGATGTTCGACAGGTGCACCTCGATCGCCGGAATCCCCACAGCGCTGATCGCATCCCGGATCGCCACGCTTGTGTGCGTGTAAGCCGCAGCGTTGATCACTATAGCGGCATACTGCCCCCGGGCTTCCTGGATCCAGGTAACCAGGTCGCTCTCCTGGTTTGATTGCCGAAACTCGAATTCCACCCCAAGCTCCCCGGCGCGACTCGCCACCATGTCACGGATGCCTTCCAGGGTCGTCGCCCCGTAAATGCCCGGCTCCCGCGTTCCCAGCAGATTCAGGTTCGGCCCGTTGAGGAAAAGGATCTTCATGGGCTCTGAAGGCTACGGATGCGCCCGCAGCTTGTCTAACGTATTCTACAACACGAGACCCGGACCGCCGACCTCATGTCGGCTTACACCATTGCAAGGTCCAAAGCCGGCAACATGCTTGCGTTCCGGTTTAGAAGACAGGGAATATGCAGGTTGGCCGTTTTGCCGGGGAGCGCCGCTTACTGAAGTTTTGCAGGCTGGCCGTAAACCCGGGAACCCAGCAGCGACAGGAGGTTCCCGGTCTGCTGGCGCCGAACGTCCGCGCCGAATTGAAGTGTGGCTCCGGAATCAAAGTTCTTAATCATGAAGCAGTAGGAGCTATTGACCATGACTCCCAGCAATTCGCCGGTGCGGCTAAAGACAAGGTCGCCCCTGGATGGATTGAACTTGCCGAACAACCCGCGAATGAAGCTGTTATCCAGCAACAGGTATTCCGGCGTGGTGACATCAATCTGGAACCGGCACTCGCCGTAGTAGGGCTCGCGGGTTCCCACCAGCACCGCATCCTGAAATTTGAAGGGATCGGCGGACAACGGATAAACCTTGCTGCCGAGCTGCTTGACTTCCTCTGGGCTGAGCGGGAAGAACACCAGCCGCGGCTCGCGCAGATGGAAGGAGATGGCTTTCAACGGGACCTGGACCGGGCCCCGGGCCAGCGCGCCTGAGATGGATTCCCAGTCCGTTCCCGGGGTAGTGAGCGCGAAAGGTGTGTCTGCGACGTGGCACATGGCGTAGGTGTTTGTGCCGGACGCCACGAGAACGGACTCGGTTTCGCGCCGGCGGCTTGCGTCAATCAAGGCGGATCTCGATGCGACAACGCGCGCCTGGACGCGGTTGGCGACGAACTCGTTGAAAATTGTGTTGGGCGCTATGGGCCGGTTTTCGCGCACTTCCTTGACCAGCTCGCTGGATTGGCTGGCAAGCGCCTTGACGTTATCAGCCAGTTTGGCTTTTTCCTCGCGTTCGACGCGGACCTGCTCGACCATTTTGGCGACCTGCTCGGTGGCGTGCCGTTTTTCGACTTCGGCCACCTGGAGTTTTCCGGCCAATTGCTGCCGTTCAGCGGCAACGGCCTCATTGCTTTTGGCCAGGGCGGCCAGGCGCTGCTGCATGGCGGCGGCCTCCTCGGCGCGCCGCTTGATTTCAGCCTCGAGCGCCGCGAGTTTTTCCCGGGAGACGAGCGCCTCCGTGGTGCTGACGTTCAGGCGGTTGCTGAGCTGCTGAATGTTGGTCTGCGCTGAAAGGTATTGATTCTGCAGGTTGGTCTGCGCGTCGGCCAGTTGGCGCACCTGGCCCTCGCGCGCCTGCAGCTCCTGCTGAAAGCCGCGCACCTGCCGCTCGCGGTCGGTCACAGACTGGCGCGCCCGTTCCAGCTCGCCCATGAGCAGGTCGCGGCTCTTGCGCTCGTCCTCCAGAGCGGTGCGCATCACCGCGGTGAGGTCCCTGCCCGCCTCGGGACTGACCTGGTTGGTGAGAATCTCGGTCTGGACCTGGCGCTCGACGCCTTCATCGGCGATCTTGTTGATATCGACAGTCGAGAACGCCAGGAGGCTGACCAGGAGAAAGTCGCAAATGACGATCAGGATGGTGCGGTTCATGATATCGGCTGCGAGCGCGCAGGTTCAGGCATTGCCGCCTCGGGCGAGACCGCCTCCGCCTCGAGGATGAGCCTTCGTTTCAGGGGCCGCAGATTGAAGATTTTGAAGAACGACACAAAGATGATGCCGAAGGAGGTGGAGGAGTAGGCGGCCATCAGGCTGGGCTTGATCACCCCCAGCGAGACGAGGATCAGCGAGATGATCGTGCCCACAAACCCGAGGTAAAGGCCGGCATCAAAGAGGTGGTCCTCGTTATCCAGCAGTTTGATTTTCATGCGGGGCCCGACCTTTTGCCTTCGGATTTCGGCGAGCTTGAACATGCAGGCCGTGTAGATGAGCGCCTGCAACACGAAGAACAGGAGCAGCGTTAACAGACTGAGTTGGTTCATAAAGGATGATGTTGTTGCTTTGATTCCGGGTGCGGCCGCGGCCGCGCCCGCCACCATTGGCAGGCGCAGACGAAATGGAAAGTCCACTTTTTGGCTGTCCTGCGCAAGAAAGGGCTCGCTCAGGAGCAGCACAAATAACAGAAAGCCCAGGGCAAAAAGCAGCTCGCGCGCGACATGAAACCCCCGCACCGGCGGCAGGTCGAGAGGACGGCGCGCTTCTTCGCTAATCCCGTATCGGTCGTCACGGGGCGGGAACAACTCGAACCGCCTCGAGGCGCGTCCCCGCAGGAAGCAGTGCGCCGCCAGGGCGAAGAAGTAGCCTGCGGCCAGGTAAAGGAACCACTTGAGCGCAAGCGCCGCGGCGGGTTTTTGCCAGGCGAGCCGCGACAGGTGGTGAAACGGTTTGTGGCTGGAAACCCAGGTGTCCAGGGGGGAGCGATGCAGCCTTTGGTTGCGATCAAGCAATAATCGAAGACCGCCTGCATTCAATCGCATGGCTTCCCGAACATCCTGAAAACCGCTCTTGCTGAAGGTCATCAGGTAGCGCGTCAGGCCCTCCGGGTTCTTGGAAAGGTGGGCGGCCGCGTAGAGCGCCGGGAGATCCCCTTCTGTCTTTCGCGTCATGGCGGCAAGGAGCCGGAGGGTTTCGGGTTGCTGGACGTCCCGAACGAACGCTGTGAGCTGCCCCCAGTTGAGCCGCTGCCCGAAAGACATCAGGTCCAGGAGTGCCTGCTCGAGCGGGTGGGCGTTTGCGCCGAGATAGGCGGCGTTTGCCAGGGAGACGACGGAGTTGCTGAACGCCGGGCTGAGCTGCGATTCGAGCATGAGCAGTCCGCAAACCGAAATGGCCGCATCGAAGGCCTGGCCGGAGGAGGTCCAGCTTGGCGGGAAGATGACGGTGTTGGTGAGCTCGCGGCAGCGGAGGAGTTCGAGCACGCCGGGGCTTTTTGATTTGGACAGCAAATCAAGAATCTGGTCCCGGTGCTCCTTGCGCACGACGAAGTCTGTGAAGGAATTGGTTTCGGCTGCGTGGCTGCCGCCCGCAAGATCCGCCCAGCGCGGCGGGGGCGCCCCCCATGCCTGGAGCCTGGATTGCTTCTCGAATCTTGCGAGTCCCTCTGAGATGGCATCCCGCCCCGGCAGCTTTTCGGCTTGCAGAACCGAATGGAGGATGCCGGCTGCGCCGATATTCCGTCCGGATAACAGATCTGCCGCGCTGGCGCCGAGCGATTTTGTGCCACGGCCGGCCTCGCTCAGGACGCTGGCGTCGATGGCGCGGATGTGTATCGGCACGCAGTAGCCAAGCGCGAGCAAAAGAATGCCCGCAACGCCGGCGACCCAGAACCATACAACCCGGTTCATCATTATTCAGCGAGAATAGCGCAATTCAGCTTTCGAACCAAGAGCGTGCCGCAAGGATTTTCCCTGCCCGCTCACACCACCATTGGTTGGACGATGCGCCGGGCATGATTGTTCAGGCTGCCGGCGATTTAGCAACGCCAATTCGGAGCTCACGGGCGGGCGTTTGCGGCGCGATAAAAAATGAAGATCAGCGTCCGCATGCTGCGAGAGCCGCGGCATAGATTTCCTTCAACGTCCTGCCTGTGGATTCCGCGAGCTTGCGGCAGGACTCGAACTCGGGCGCGCGCTGGATCACCTCGCCATTGAGGGCGCCGATCTTGACCGTGACATCGCCATAAGGGGTTTGGACGGTGGCGAAGCGCCTCTCGATCTTGCGCCGTTCGCACACGGAGCGGCGGACGCCAAGCGCGCTGGTTTCGCGCAGCAGGAATTCCGTGAATTCGTCCGCGCGGCTCTCTTCACAAAGGATCGTGAACAGCACGCCCGGCCGGTTCTTCTTCATCTGCACGGGGGTGTGAAAAGCGTCGAGCGCGCCGATGTCCATCGCCCGCGCCAGCGCGTGACCGAGCAACTCGGGGTTGATGTTGTCCAGGTTTGTTTCCAGAACGGCGATGGTGTCCCGCTGCCAGTCGAGTGTCCTTTCCGCAGCGGTTTCTTCGCAAAGAATCGCCCGGAGCACATTGGGTCGGGTCCGGTTCTCGCGTGTGCCAAGGCCGAAGCCGATTTTCTTCGGCGCCAGGCCGCGCATGGGCCCGAAACTTTCGGCAAACTCCGCGAGCAGGGCCGCTCCTGTGGGCGTGATGAGCTCGTTGGGTTCGTCGCACTGGCTGATGCTGATTTGCCTTTGCGCGAGGATTTCGAGCGTGGCGGGCGCCGGGAGAGGCAGCGTGCCGTGGGCGCAGCGCACGGTGCCCGTGCCTTCGACGACCGCGCCGGCCAGGACGGCGGGTTTGCCCAGGATTTCCAGGGCCACACAGGCGCCGACAATATCCACGATGGAATCAATGGCTCCAACCTCGTGGAAATGGACTTCGTCCGGGGAAATGCCGTGGATTTTTCCTTCTGCGACAGCGATCCGTTGAAAAACGGCGAGCGCTTTGGTTTTCACCCATTCGGACAAGGCGCTTTGCCGGACGATCTCGCGGATCTCGCGGATGCCGCGATGCGCGCCCGGATGCGAATGGGGCGCGGGAGAGGCGTGGTGATGATGGCCGTGGCTATGGTGATGGTCGTGTGTGTGCGGGTGCTCGTGGGGTTCTTCAGTTATGTGCACATCAAACTTTATTCCTGAAATGCCCTGTTTCACCTCGGGCCCGGCATGGAGGTGATAACCGGGCAGTTTGAGCTTTCCGATCTCGAGTTCGAGCGCGGCGGGATCCACGCCGAGGTTAATCATGGCGCCGATGAACATATCGCCGCTGATGCCGCTGAAGATGTCCAGGTAAACTACATTCATTCCTGCGCGAGTGTGTTGATCTGGCTGGCGGCGTAGCCGGCGCCGAAGCCGTTGTCGATATTCACCACTGTGACACCGCTGCCGCAGCTATTGAGCATGCCCAGCAGCGGGGCCAGGCCGCCAAAGCTCGCCCCGTAACCCACGCTGGTGGGGACAGCGATCACGGGTTTAGAGACCAGCCCGGCCACCACGCTTGGCAGGGCGCCCTCCATGCCCGCCACCACAATAATGACGTTGGCTGCCTGAATTTGATCCAGCTTGCCGAACAGGCGATGCACTCCCGCCACACCGACATCCGCCACGCGCTCGACCCGGTTGCCCATGATCGCGGCCGTGACGGCAGCCTCCTCGGCCACGGGCAGATCGCTCGTTCCCGCGCAAACCACGGCGATGTAGCCGCGCGGATTCTTCAATTTTGGAGAGCCGATGGTGATGCACCCGGCCATTTCATGATGGACAGCGGCTTTGAACCTGCGCCGGACCGCTTTCGCATGCTGATCCGTCACACGGGTCACCAGCACACAGGCTTCGCGTTCGAGGAGTTTTTCGGCGATCTTGACGACCTGTGCCGGCGTCTTGCCCGCGCCAAAGATCACCTCGGGAAACCCCTTGCGAAGCGCCCGGTGCGTATCCACCTGAGCAAAACCAATGTCGGCAACGGGCGGGGCCTGAAACGCGCGCAAAACTTCGTCGCGCCCGATGTTGCCCGCCCGGAACCGGTCCAATAACTTCGTTGCTTCCAACGTGGTCACGCGCCAACCATGCCACAGCCGGGGTGCGCGGTCATGCGCAAACTGCATTCCGGCGCGGTCCGCCTTTTCGTGGACTCCAGCCCAATATGAGGTCATGGGGTCCCACTTTTGTCCGGCTGGAACCCGGGGCCGGTTTTTCGCGCATGCCGGGCGTGTGTGCTATATTCGGGCGACCCCTTAACAATCACGGAGATGCTTATGCCAAACATCGAGTTCAGTCTGGAAGAGCTGGAAGTGATGAGGGAGGTGCTGCAACACGCTGCCAGCGAGGTGGACATGGAGATCCTGCGCACCGACCACAATGAGTTCAAGCAGATGCTCAAGCGCCGAAAGGCCTTGCTGGAGCAGGCGCTACGCAGGTTGGCGGTGGAAACCGCGCCGGCCTGACCGGCGGATTGCGATCCGCCTGCATATTCCATACCTTCCATACCGGAGCGCCGGCATGTTGCCGACTTATGACCTTGCATTGGTGCAAGCCGGCAGGATGTTGACGCTACGGGCTGCCGCAGGTGTTTTAATACCCCAATTTGAGGGTATTCTCCGAAAACCTTTGAGCGATTAGAATAACTGCCGAGTGAACTCCGCCTATGGAGTGAGCGACCGAATCTGATGAAATGAAGGACTGAGGTCGGTTGCCATCAGGAGAAAAATGATGTTAGCATCGTGGTTGTGTCGGGAAAGAGCGATGAACCTGAAATGGCTTGTTGTGGAGTCGTGTGCGGATGCGTGGAGCGACCTTTTTCATCTGCCGGGCAGGGAGTCTTATACCTATCAAAGATGGGAATCACACCACAGCCATCCCATAGGAATTTAGAAAAAGCTGGAACGTTCTGTGTGGCCCTGCC
>CAYNZC010000093.1:0-16605 GCA_964401575.1 uncultured Verrucomicrobiota bacterium | reverse complement strand
GGACATTGAGCTTCCGACGTCCAACGGGGGGGCGCGGATCGGAGAGGCGGTGGCCTTGCCGCCGGGTGAATATGAATGAATGGCCGCAGGACCTCGGGCTACTCGTTGTTCGATTTTGCCGCTTTGATCTTATCCCTGAGCTCGGCGGCGCGCTCGAATTCCTGGAGTTCGATGGCCCGGCGCAACTGGCGTTCGAGGTTTTCAACGCGGGTGACCGGCCGTTCGCGGCCAATCTGGGCGCCGAGTTCCTTCAGGGCCATCAGGGACCGCTCCCGTTCGAAGGTGAAGGTTTCATCCTCGACATCCTCGAGCGTTTCGAGCGTCTCAATGGCTTTGCTGACGATGCGGAGGGCGTCAACAAAATCCTTCTTGTCCAGCGCGAGCATGGCGCTGGCCGTCGAGTTCACTCGCAGCACATAGGGACGCCACTTTTCGAGGAAACGCTGGTCTTCCTCGCGGTCGGCGTATCGCTTGAGAAAATCGAACACGCGCAGATTCCTGGCGCTATCGCGGAGCGTGCGCTGCCAATCCCGCAATTGGAAGAGGCGGACGTATCTGAAGTAATAGAGCGTGCTTTCGTTGAAGAGCTCGGCGCATTCGGCGGGGGTGAGAGTGAAGGACTCTTCCTGGCCGAGGGAGCGGGCCTGTTCGAGCCGGGCATGGTGATATTCGAGAAATGATTCCGCTCCGTGGGGGCGGAGACCGTCGGGACGGCCATCTATTTCATACTGCTCGATGCCCACGGGGGTGCGCACCTGCATCAGACGCCGGCCATCCTCTCCAAGGACCATACGGGCGTCGTTTTCAGGGTCGTAAGGCCACGCTTCGAGCAGCCTTCGCAGATCCACGGAATCATTCATACATCGGGCAGGCAGAGGCGCACAACACAAAGCCCGCCTGCCTGTTGTTTGCTATTGATCCGGCGGGTTGTCAATGGATTTGGCGATCCGTTCTCGGGCCAAACAGCCTGCCGTTCCGCGTGGAAACGGGACCGGGAGGTGGGTGTCATGGCTGTCTCCAGGGCCGCGCATGGGCCGCACGGAGCGCGAACCGGCGAGTTTTTTCTCTTGAAACGCCCGGCTGGTGCTGCCATAAGGCACGCAGTGCGGATCCAAGTTGTTCCTGCCGGAACTGCTTGAATGGGCCGCTTCACCAACCATCAGGAGTTAATAATGACAGAGAACAAAGTAAGTTTTGTTTACCCGCGACTGCAACTGGCGTACTTGCTCCAATTTGCCATCTGGGGCAGTTGGGCGGTTGCCCTGGGGGGTTACCTTAACGGCAAAATGAGCGGCCAGCACATCGGCTACCTGTTCATGGCCATTCCCCTCGGCGCGATCATCGCCCCGATGTTCATCGGCCCGATCGCAGACCGTTATTTCTCCGCCCAGAAGATGCTGGGCGTGCTGCACGTGATCGGCGGGGCGGCCCTGGTGGCCTGCGGCATGGTTTGTGTGCAGGCGGAAACGCGCGCGGCCGGCGGCTCGGTCGTTGTGCCGTTCGGGGCGCTAATGCTCCTGCTGCTCATCTCGGGCATCTGTTTCATGCCGTCCATCGCCCTTATCAACACCGTGGTGTTCAAACACATCCCGGACCCCGCTTCCGCTCCGAAAGTGTTCATCTTCGGAACTGTGGGCTGGATTCTTGTCAACCTGATCGTGGAAATACTCGCGGGCGGCGCGGCGGCTCCCAATTTCTTTTTCATTGGCGGCGGCTGCGGCATCCTGCTCGGGCTTTACTCGTTCACACTGCCCGACACGCCGCCCAAAGGCGCTCCCGCCCCCGGCGCGAAGAAAGACATCTTCGGCCTTGGCGCGCTGGCGATGTTCAAGTCCCGGAGTTTCACGATTTTCCTGCTGTGCGCCTTCATGGTCAGCATTTTTGGCAGCAGCTACTTCTTCCCGGCGGTGGTTCCCTACCTGAGCGAATACGGTTACCCGGCGCCGGTGGCGCTGACGACGCTGAACCAGTTTTCCGAGCTGTTCTTCATGGCCATCCTCGCCTTTTGCGTGGCGCGGTTCGGTCTGAAGTGGGTGCTGGTGCTGGGCATGACCGCCTGGGCCCTGCGTTATTTCATTTTCCCGTTGAGCGGCTTCCAGTTCGCCCTCATCGGCCTGCTCCTGCATGGAATGGCGTATGCCTTCCTTTACACTGCGGCGTACATGTTTGGCGATCGGGTCGCTCCAGCCCACCTCAAAGCCAGCGTGCAAAGTCTCATTGCCTTCCTGATCCTGGGCATCGGCCAGGTCGTCAGCAGCTACATCTTCGGCTTCCAGTTCGAGCGCAACGCGCCCGCCCTAACAAAGACCGTTGTGGTCCAGGAAGGTCAGCCCGCCAAACCGCTCCCGGCATGGAATGTGCCTGAAATGGAAAAATCCGGCTGGCGCTATCTCGACCTTGCCAAAACGGTCAAATACATCGGCGGCGCCAGGGAGGTCTTCAACTTCGGAGAGCACCTGGGCAAATACACGAAAGAAGACGGAGCCATTGACTTCGACAAGCTTCCGGATCCGTGGCAAGCGGGCGGCGCGGCTTACACCAAAGAGGAGTTGAAAGCCACTTTCGACAAGATCGGCGAGCCCGTCACGCGCGAAAAGTACCTCCAGGTGCAGCGGCACAATTGGAAAGGCTTCTTTGTTCCGGCGGCCATCATCGTGGTGTTCTGGCTGCTGGTGTTTGTCTTCACGGGCAAAGAGCCGGAAAAGGCCGTGGAATCCGCCGAGAAGAAGTAATCGCTCGAGTTTAATCAACAGGTGCGACAGCCGAAACGCGCAGTTTCGGCTGTTGCGTTTCAGGGTTTGGCTGCTTCATCCATTCCGGCGCTTTTTCGCACCCGCGCGGGATCAAGAATCCCCACGCTCCGCCATTGTTCTTTGCCGTCGGCACCGAAGTAAATAAACGTGGGCGTCATTTCAATTCCGTATTCAGCCGCCAATGCCCCGCCTTCCGAAGACTGAATGTCCACCCGGCGCACCACCAGTTTGCCCCGCATCTGCTTTTCGACCCGGTCCACCACCGGTTTCATTGCCACGCAGCCAAGGCACAGCGGGGATTGGACTTCGAGCAGCCAGGGTTGACCGGCGCCCGGTTTCGAACCCGGATTTGCGGACGGATAAAAGATCACCAGGAGAATCCCAAGCGCCAGGAACGTGGCGATGAGTATTCGCCAATGGCGCCACTGGCCGCCGCGCCGCAACACAAACGCGACGGCGCCTGCCAGGAGCAAAAGCGGAAGGATGATGGCGGAGTAATGGTTGAAAAAGCTCATGCCACGTTCAAACCGTTCACAAGAGGAATAAACGATTTCGAGAGGTTCAGGAAAAAGCCCGAAATGCGCCGCAGAAGTAAAAAAGCGGTGGCGGCGCCATGAACCGCCACCGCTTTGCCGGGGGTGAATCTACCTGCAGGCAGCCTCGTAGTTCCTGGCCACCTCGCTCCAGTTCACCACGTTCCAGAACGCTTTAAGGTAGTCCGCCCTGCGGTTCTGGTACTTCAGATAATAGGCGTGTTCCCAGACATCGCAGCCCAGGAGCGGTTTGCCTTCCACACCGGAGACCGCCTTGCCCATGAGCGGGCTGTCCTGGTTTGCCGTGGAGACGATCTCGAGTTTGCCATTGTTACTCACAAGCCAGGCCCATCCGCTGCCAAACCGGCCCACGCCTGCCGCCTCAAACTTCTCCTTGAAGGCTTCGAAACTGCCAAAAGCGGCTTTGATGTCATCAGCCAGTTTGCCCGCGGGGGCGCCGCCCGCATTAGGCCCGAGGATCTTCCAGAAGAACGTGTGGTTGGCATGGCCGCCGCCATTGTTGCGGACCACCCCGCGAATCTCCGCCGGAACGGCATCCAGGTTGGCGATCAAAGCCTCAACGCTCTTGCCCTCCAGATCGGCTTTGCCGGCAATTGCCTTGTTGACGTTCGCAACGTAGGCAGCGTGGTGCTTGCCGTGATGAATCTCCATCGTCTGCGCGTCTATGTGCGGTTCCAGCGCATCCTTCGAATACGGTAGTGGAGCTAATTCGTATGCCATATTTGTTTTTCTATTACTTGTTTACTTAATTAACGACTTTAATACCTCTTAACATAGCACGTTCCGGCGATAGTCAAGGGCTGTGTCACAAAAATCCACTTTCGCCAGCTCGCAATGCGTGTCGCACGATGTGAAAATGCGGGCGGCGCGCACCGGACTTGCCGCCGCGCCCACCGGGTATTAGTCTCAAAAAAATGAACTGCATTGTGACAGCCGGCCCCACCTATGAGCCTCTGGATGGCGCGCGCAGAATCACAAACTTTTCCACCGGCCGGCTCGGGTGCGAACTGGCCAACCACCTGTTCGACCGCGGGCACAAGGTCTCGCTGCTGCTCGGCGAGCAATCCACGTGGAATGGTCCTTTGCGGGTGACATCTCCGCTTCGTTTTTCCACAGGGTCGGATCTTTCCTCCAAACTGGCCGCCCTTGCGGGGACGGAAGCGGGGGCGGTATTTCATGCGGCGGCGGTTGCTGATTTCTGCTTTGGGCGCGCCTGGCGGCGCAACGATGCGGGGCAGCTTGACCCCGTCCGGGAAGGCAAGTTCCAGACGGAAGGCGGACCCCTGATGGTTGAACTGGTGCCTGCTCCGAAAATCATTGCAAACCTGCGAAGCTGGTTTCCCGGGGCGTTCATTGTCGGGTGGAAATACGAGGTCGAGGGGGATCGGCAGGGGGTGATGCTGCGCGCAGCCGAACAGATCCGGCGCAACGGCACCGACGCGTGCGTGGCCAACGGGCCGGGTTACGGCGCCGGATGCGGCATTGTGCTGGCGGACGGGACGGCGACGCACGCGCAGACGCACGACGAGCTTTTTGCCGCGCTGGCGGCGCTGATCCCGGCACGGTAACGCACCGGGCGGAACCGGTTGCATTGCCGTTCCTGTTTGTTAGTGTCCTTGCATGGCATTTGCTTCGTTTGGTGATTTCATCCGCAAGCTCGAGAGCGCCGGGGAACTCGAGCGCTTTTCCGAACCGATCGCCTCGGAACTGGAAATCACGTGCATTGCGGACCGCGAAATGAAAAAGCCAGGCGGGGGCAAAGCGCTTTTGTTTGAAAAGCCCACGGTGAACGGCAGTCCCAGCCCATTTCCACTGGCGATCAATACCCTCGGCTCCAACCGGCGGATGGGCATGGCCCTCGGAGCCGAGTCCATCGAAGCGGCCGCCGCCGAGCTTGCCGCCCTGGTCAAGGCAAAGCCGCCCGCCGGCGTCCGGGATGCGATGAAACTGCTCGGCACCGCCATGAACCTCCGGCACGTGAAACCGGCGCTGGTGGATGACGGCCCGTGCAGGGAAGTGGTCAACAGGTTCGAGATTCCGCCGGCGCGCCGCCAGGCATGGCCTCCCGCGCCCGGGATCGAGCAGACGCGACAGTCCGAGCCCACGCTGCTGAACCTGCCCATCCTGAAATGCTGGCCGCTCGACGGCGGCCGGTTTCTTACCCTGCCCTGCGTCGTCACCCGCGATCCGGACACAGGCGAGCGCAACCTCGGCATGTACCGCATGCAGGTCTATGACGAGCGCACCACCGGCATGCACTGGCAGCTCCAGAAGGTCGCCGCCCGCCACGGGCGCCGCTATTACGAGACCGGCGCCCGGATGCCTGTCTCGGTCTTTCTGGGGGGCGACCCCGCCTATACCTTTGCCGCAACAGCGGCGCTGCCGGACGGCCTGGATGAATTCCTGCTGGCGGGCTACCTGCGGAAAAAATCCGTCGAGCTCGTGAAATGCCTGACCAACGACCTCGAGGTCCCGGCCGACGCGGACTTCGTCATCGAGGGTTTCGTGGATCCATCCGAGCCATTGCGCGATGAGGGGCCTTTTGGGGATCACACCGGTTTTTACACACTGCCCGAGCCTTACCCTGTTTTTCACATCACCGCCATCACTCACCGCCGCGAGCCGATCTACCCCGCCACAATCGTCGGACGTCCGCCCATGGAGGATTTCTATATTGGCAACGCCACCGTCCGCCTCTTCCTGCCGGTGTTGAAAATGAACTTCCCCGAACTGGTGGACCTGGCCCTGCCCGCCGAGGGCGTTTTCCACAACCTCGTTTTCGCCAGCATCCGCAAGACCTATCCCATGCAGGCCTACAAAGTCATGCATGGCCTGTGGGGGATGGGCCAGATGATGTTCACGAAGTACATTGTGGTGGTGGATGAGGATGTGGATGTGCACAACACGAGCGAGGTGCTGTTTCACCTTTGTGCCAACACCGATCCCCAGCGGGACTCGATCGTCACCCGCGGTCCGGCGGATGTTCTGGACCATGCCACCCCGCAAATCGGCTCGGGCAGCAAACTTGGCATGGATGCCACCCGCAAGCTCCCCGGCGAAGGCCACACCCGCAAGTGGCCCCCGATCATTGCAATGGATCCCGAAATCCGGAAACGCGTGGACGCGTTGATGGGCGGCGTTTAGAGGGGGCCGGGGGTTTAGCAGGGGTCGCCTGGAAACATGACGTTTTGCCGGCGCACCCGTTCCATTGTCCCATGGCAAGAGCCTTGAGAGTGCAATGGACAGCCACGTTCCGGCCTCGGATCGAAGCAGCGGCACGAGCAATTTTCGCTGGACCTGGTTTGTCGGCCAATCTCATTGGTTCTCAAAGAATCGATTCACCGCGTCGGCATCTTCAAAGCGCTTGCCCTCTTTCCATCCGAACGCTTGGTAGAACGGCTTGTTGGCCGCAAACATTTGCCGGGTGATATAACCGGATAACCATGTGCACTGCGTAAACTCGCGCCAGGGCTTGATGTAGAGATACCCGTCCGCAATGTCCTCCAACCCAAGACGAGGCTCGTAATGATAGTCAAATGCAGCCGCGTCCCGAAGGCGACCGAATGGTGACAGCGCGGTATCGAAGCCGACCGCTGCCAACCCGCTGCGCCGCATCACCTCCTCGATTTTCGAGCCAATAATTGGCTCAGGTCCTCGGTACTTTGAATCAACGTGGGATGCCGGTATGGCCCATCCATGCAGTTTAATACAAAACACCTTTCCGCCGTGTTTTTGTCGCAGCAAGGCTCCCATGCGAGTCGCGCGCAAGCCGCTGAAGTTGACCGGTTGCGGCGAGGGCATGGCGTGTTGTCCCCCCACCCAGACGATTGCGCGATCATCTTTCGTAATGATTTCACGCTCGATCTCCCTGGCCATTCGCACATCCCTCGCCAGCACCTTTGGCAGACCGCGAAGAAGACGCACGACGCGAAGTTTCTCCCAGATGGGACAGTGCCTGGAGGGATTATCTCCTTCCCCAATGGTCATCCCGATGGACGCCATGTCGATGGGAGAGTCTAATCCAACAATCAGGACCTTTTCCTGGTCCCGTGGGATGCTCTTATTCAGCCGCCAGACTGTTTCCATGACGTCCCAGTACTCTTTAAAACCCCAGATTCCCCAGGGTTGATGACGGGCAATCTGCATTGCCAGCCCGCGACTGAAGTCTTCCGCTGTTACCAGGCGTTTCAGCCGGTCATTATCTTCTGACAGGAACACTTCCATTGCCACTTTCGTGACGTGTGCCCTATGATAGAGCTGCGGGATCAGTTCGTTTAGTAATGCCAATGCCTCCTTCTTCTCATGGACTTCGCCAAAGATAACCACTTGGTGCTGCTGCGCCTTGGCTACTACGTATTCGATAGGCGTGGCCGCGTTACTGCGAAGCCACGTGGAGCAGGTATTCAGTTGCGACTCGTCAAGCGAGGCAGCATCCACCAACAGTGCCGGATCGCGCCGCTCGAAAGGGATATCAACTGCGCCGGCTGGTCTCATAGCAATGAAATCGCCACCAATAGCCACCAACCCGGGCACATCCAGGGCGACGATCAGGATCCCCATCACTAGAAGCGCTGCCACAGCGCAACCCCAACGGCCGAACGGCAAGGGGCGGCGCACCACAATCGTGCCTGCGATGTAGTCGTGCAACGCTCGTTTGCGGCGAAACACGGCGCACCAAAGAAAACCCCCTCCCAGGGGGAGAACCGATGCAAGTTTTCCGACGGTTTCACGCAGGACAATTCGACCGAGCCCCGCCGTTTGGTTATTGCTCGCAGTGACTGCGATCCCACAGATCCATTTCCCGATCGTCTGCGCCTTCCAGCGGTGAGCCAAAACGGTATAGGCGGGGTATGCCAGGAGAACTGTCAGTTCAATGGGCAAATACCAGTTCATGAGAATGCCAACTCGCCCCGCTGCAACGACCAATAGGGTCACAAAAATCACATCCCATAAACCCGCCCACAGCCGGATCCAGAATCCAACGGCTTGCCTCGTATCCATCTCCTTCATGGTGAATTCCTGAAAGGCCGCGCCCTTGGGTATCATGCGAAAAAGTATGATAACGGTGGCGAAGGCACAACATGAACTCCTGAGTCTTCCGGTTCATTCCAGGGGGCCGGCCAAACGGCTTGGCTCACACGCCGCATAAATCTCCGGAAGCAGTGTTGTTGCCGATTATTTGGGCAGCGCTTCAGGGGGCGCTCCGCGCAGGGGTTTGTCACGCGGTTGACTTTCACCCGAGGACGGCTCGCCTTCCTCGCCGTTGAAGCGCCATTTGCCGGGTTCGAGCAGAATAATCAAATCGTCCATGTCCTTGTCCACCACGCCCACCATGCCGCCGTTCAGCCAGTCCAGGCTCGGTATCCGCTTCGAGAGCTTGTAGTCCGGAATGCGCACACTGATACCAACCGCCTCGGCCGGAACGCCGCGGAAATCGAATTTGCCGTCGGCTCCCAGCATGGTTTCGGCATGGTCCCAGGCATCCTCCCGCCCTATAAAAATCCGCGTTTTTGCCGGGATCGGTTTCCCATCGGATAGCACCACGCGCCCGGCCACGCGATACCCCGCGCGGACCTCGAGTTTATCCAGGTCAGTCCTGCTGCCGGTTTTGCCGGTGGTAAAACCCCGGGAAGCGATGGTGCCGTCATTGGGAATGGAGCCCATCCTGGCGTAGAGCACCATTTCACGATTCGGCGGGATGTTGGGCATAAAGAACGTCCCATCCTGGTCGGTGGCCAGCGAGTCGCAGACGATGTGTTCGCCGGCTCTGCGCTCCTTTGTTGCCAAGCCAAGCAGCACACCCTTCACGGGCGCTCCGTTCCCGATCACTTTGCCCGTGACCGCCGCGCCTTCCTCCATCCGAATGATATGGTCCCGACCGGGGGTCAACTCGACCCAGCGCTTGGCCACACCCCGGCCTTCGGCCAAAGCATGGACGCGTTGGACGTCGTTCGTGCAATAGAGAAAAAACCTTCCGTTCTCATCCGTTATGGCAAGCGGGTCCACATCCTGGTCGGTGCCGCCCCAGCGGGTGGAGGTGCCGCGGGATACCCCCTCGGGGCTGATGCTCGCCCCGGCCAGCGGCTTGCCATCTTCATTCATCACCATTCCAACAATGCGCGAGGGCGCCTTGAGTTTCGCCTCGGTCAGCCGCTTGAGCTTGATCTCTTTTGGCCCCTGCAGCGGATCGGTTTTCGCCGCGTATTTGCTCTCAAATCCGGGCGCAACGACCAGCAGGCGGAAGATGAGGTTCGTATCCAGGCCGGTGATCGAGAAAGTGCCGCGATCTTTGGTCGAGGCTTTTTTCCCGCAATCCGGATAACAGGAGGGACACAACACGCCCGAACCCACTTTCGGGCCGGCTGTGTAAATGAACACTGTGGCGTTGGTGACAGGCGCGCCGTCTTCCTGGACGACCTTGCCCAGCAGGTCTCCCGGGTTCGTTCCGGTGGGGCTCGCCCACGAAGCGCATGCCAGCAGCACGCACCCAAGCGCTATTTGTAATTGTGTTCTCATTGAATCATCCTTTCCGGTGTTATTTGGCGCCCAAAGCCCGTTTCAATGCGGTCTCGAGGCGATCTTCAGAGGCATTGGCCGCCAGGGGACGGCCTTCCGGGTCCAGCAGAAAGAGAGCAGGCAACGTTTCGATCTGGAAGGACTCCGCCGCTTTGGATCGCGTGGGAGCATCCATCCAGGCCTGTTGCCAGGGATACTTGCCCGCTTTGACCGCTTCCCGGGCCAGTTCGAGCGATTCATCAATGTTCACCGCCACGATTTCCAGCCGCCCGTCAGAGGCGTACTTGGGAACGAGGTTCCCCAGGGTCTCGAATTGCTCTTTGCTGCGCTGCGACCATCCGGCCCAAAAGACCAGGAGAATGTGTTTCCCCTTGAACGAGGCAAGGGTCAGGGGTTTTCCATCAAGCCCGGTTGCGGTCAGCGATAAGGGCGCGGGCTTTTGCGATGGCGCGCCTTCCTTGAGGTCTATCGCCAGCGTTCCGAGGTCGAGCGAGCCGTTGCCTTCAGGCACCACGATTTCGCGAGCAAGTGATCCTAATTCCTCGCCCTGTCTGAACATGGTTTGACTATTCCGCTCCCCCGGTTTCGTCACCCGAAGACTCAACTGGTAAGTGCCCGGCCGCACATCCTCGATGCGGAACGATCCATCAGCTTCGAAGTCCAGCGCATAGGTCAGGGCCTTTTGCTCTTCCTCGAGTTTGTATTTGGTTTGGGCCATGGCCTGGTGCGCCTCGATGAATGCCTCGAACGTGGCGTAATCCTCGCGATTGACCGTTGCCGCCTTCGCCGTGGGAACTTTGAGCGTCAGCGTATGCACATTATTCTCCCAATCCACTTCCAGATCCTGTTTCAGGGGAACCGCCCGCCCGGTCACCAACCGCCCCGCATGCGCGTATTCAACGACGTTCGTTTTGTTCTCCAGAACGGTGACATACATCTGGCGGGTCTCGGTGATGGGCATCCCCGAAGTGTCACGCCGCTTCGGCAGCCCCCATTGAGCGAGCCTGTAGTTGCCGGGAGGCACTTTCGTGAATGAAAAACGGCCGTCATCGCCCGTGGAAACGCTGTAGCCCACACTGAATCCCCGCGTTGGCGAATAGCTCAGGGTATGCAGGCTGACCATCACACCTTTTCGGGGTTTTCCCGCCATGACCAGGCGGCCTTCCAATGTGCCAAAATCCTTCAGGCGGACCTGTGTGTTGGTGCGCAGGGAGGCCATCGTCGTTGCCAGGATGCCGCTGCCGTGAGTGATGACAACGGGCGCGCTGTCTGCCGCGCCGGGCAGCTTGATGCTTCCCTGCTCATCGGCGACAGCCTGGAGCATTTCCCGCCCGTAGTAGCGACCGGGGGCCTGGATGTAAAGGCCTGTGGCATTGTAACCCTGGCTGGCCCACAAATGCGCCTCGACCGCCGGCGCGCCGTCCGGTTGCAGAACGGTTACCTGGCGCGCGCCTTTGAACGGTTGCAGTCTGGGCGTCAACTTCTGGTCGCCATAATCAAAATCAATCGCATCGGTGGTCAGGGTCTCGTAGCCCTTTACCTCGAGGCGCAACCGGTAGCTCGGGTACATCCCCACCCGAAAATCCGTTCGTTGAATCGTCACGGCTTGGTTCTGCTCATCAAGCGAAATCGTCTTATAGGGTGAACCGCCCCCTTCAAAGTTCGCCGTCACCGATTCAAGCCGCACTTTCTCACCTGTCACGGCGTCCGTCGCCTGGATGGCAACCTTCACTTTGTCCGAAAGCGGATCGAGAACGATTTGCTGCTCGCCGGCCTCCCTCGAGATCCGGATCTTTCGTCCGGTTCCGGAAGCGCTCACATACAGGACCACGTTGCTCAAGGGCGCATTGGCCCAGGTGACCCGGCCTTCGTCATCGGTTTTGCCGTTCCAATCAATGATCTGGGGTCCGGTGCGATAGCGGTCCAGCGTGACTTCGGCGCCGGGGATGGGTTTGCGCTTTGAATCCAGTATCCTGGCAATCCACGGTTTTGCGGGCGGCATGGCAATGCGCACTTCGGGCATGCCCGGCTCCACCTGGGCAATCACCGAAGTGGTGGCCCGGTCCTCGCGGGACGCGGTGTAGATCCATTGGCGCGGTGCGCGGTGCGTCCGTTCGAACCGGCCTTTGGCGTCCGTTTCGAATTCGGAAACTCTCACGATGTTTCCATGACCGTAGCCATCAAGCACCTTTACACCGGCCAGGGGCTTGTTGTTCTCATCCACAACCATGCCGCGCACGGTCAGGCCTTCGGGAAGCCGGACAACGAGCTTTTGTTCGAGCAAATCCGTAATGGATATCTTCGGCCAATCATTGAGCGGATGGTCTGCGCCTGTCGTGAAGGATACACGGGAATCGTCTGGCCGCACGAACGTGACTTCGACGGTTCGAAGGTCGTCGGGGAATCTGTCAAAGACCCACCGGCCATTTGCGTCGGTAACGGCCGCGGGTCGTTTCGGCTCCGTCTCCCACACATCCGAATACTCATGGGTCCGCCGCTCGGTGTTGCCGATGGTGAAGCCGCCGTAGCCCGAGCCCGACAAAAGAACCCCTGCGTTCGGAATTGGCCGCCCCTGGTCGTCCAGGACCGTTCCGCCCACCTTGACTCCCGGCCGCAGCTTGATGACCACGCTTTCGGGCATCCCGCCATACACATCGCCGGACGAGGAGGTCCACATCACCGAGCGCCGCGCGGAGTTTCCATGCTGAGCGGACACCGAGAAGTTGCTGGCTTGCCGCCGGTGTTGCGCTTCGGGGATTGGAAAACGCAGCAGGTAACTGCCATTATTGTCTGTCAGCCGTTCCACACCGGAGATGGTCCGCATGCCCATGTATGGGGCGTCAATTCGCGCGCCGGCAATGGGTTTCCCCTGCTCATCCTGCACCAGCACCTTTAACGTCCGAACATTCGTTCCGGACCCTGTTGACGAAACAGGATCTTCCCCCACGCGCTTTTCGCGATTCGGGACGCTCTGCGGCTCGTTGGAGGCGGTCTTTGTTTCGCTCGTCGAAGCCGCTTTCTTGGAGCCCGCACTTTTGATGGGTTGCGCATCCGTGAGGCCGACCAGGGCGACGATGGCGATCAGGGCCAGGGAGAAGAGGCCGAGCCGTTTTCCGGGCCTGAAGCTGGCGATCATTCCAATGCGGCGGCGGAGTTGAGATTTGTCCTCCAGCACCCCCACCAACCCGGGCACGGAGGTGCGGTGCGTGAAATTCTCGAGCAGGTGCAGGATGGTGCGACCGTAGGCCTGTTGCTGGTCGTCCCCCGCCGCCTCGAGCGCCAGGGCGTCGCAGGCCAGCTCGCGATCGGCGCGCCAGCGGGCAAAGCCGAGCCACACGAGCGGGTTGAACCAGTGGAGCACCTGCAGCAGCGTGACCACACCGTTCAGGGCCAGGTCGTGCCGGCGCAAATGAGCCATTTCATGCAAAAACACAAAGCGCAATTCCTGCCGGCTGAATTGTGTCAGAAAACCTTTCGGCAACATCAGTCGGGGACGGAGAAAGCCAAACAGCGCGGGACTGGCAAGGTCCGGGTTTTCGACGACGGTCAATCGGCGGCGCACACCCATCCTTTCGGCAGCGTCATCGAGCGTGGCCAGCACCTGCTCGTCGTTGATGACTCGCAGCCGGCGCGACATGCGGGCAAGCCTGGTGGAGCATGCCAGCACATAACCACCAAGGCCTGCCACACCGATGACCCAAGCCGACAGGAGCAAGGTGACCCACGAGATCGGCTGTCGCGGCGTGGCGGCCGCTTGCGCCGGCGCCTCGGGAGCCGCCGCGGACGGCTGGTGCGTTTCCCGGGGAATGCTCTGAGCGACCAGGACCTCCGCAGCCTTTGCTGGAGGCGCCAGAACGATCATCGGCGCGATGCGGGGAACGGCCAGCACAACCGGGCGCTCCGCAGTGTTATCGGCCATCGCGGCATCAGTCGGCGTGATGCTCTCAGCCAGGGCCACCGGTTGCCGCAAGTGCGGGAAAAGGTTGAAAACGCTGAGCACGCTGCCAGGCGCGAAGGGCACGAGCAGGCGCACGATCACCACCAGCCACAGGGCGCTGCGCCAGCGGGCCGTAAGGTGCTTCTGAAAAACAAACTGAACCAGCAGAACCAGCAGAACAAGGACCGCTGCCTGGAATGAAGTCCGCCACAAAGCGGCAAGCATCGTTTCGGCGCTCACGATTTTCTCCCTTTCTTTGATTCGGCTTCCAGCAGGCGGCGCAAATCATCCAGGTCCGCTTTGGTGAGCTGGCGCGCCTCGACGAAGTGCGCAAGCAGCGGTTTCAAAGAACCGCCGAACACCCGGTCCAGGAAGGATTCGCTCGCCGAAGCCACACATTCGTGCTCGCTGACCAGCGGCTGATAAACATAGCTGCGGCCCTTCGCCTCGAAACCGAGCGCCCCTTTGCGCACCAGGCGCGCGAGCAGCGTCTTGGCGGTCTTGGGATGCCAGGACGGATCAGCCTCCGTGAGCCGCAGGATGATTTCATTCGCGGTGGCCGGGTGCTGAGCCCAAACGGCGCGCATCACCTCCCACTCGGTTTCCGAGATGCGAGGAATTGATTTGAGTTTCATGGATTACAGTTGTAGGCCCACCATAGCCTACAACTGTAATCGCGCAAGAACTTTCTCAAACTTTTTTCGGCTCTGCTGCTGAACCGGCGCGCCGGCGGAATCGAAAATTTTCAGATTTTTGAATTTCCGCGCTTGTCTGAGCCTGCAAAGACCTTCAAACTGGGTCAAGAAAACCACTTTAAAGCAGAAACCGGGAACACAGTGAACATGCGTTTTTATTTTTCTCGAACACGGGCTCGATCCGCCCCGCGTGGATTCACCCTTATCGAACTTCTGGTCGTTATCGCCATCATTGCCATCCTGGCGGCGATGCTGCTGCCGGCGCTGGCCAGGGCGAAGGAGAGGGCCAAGCGGATCAACTGCATGAGCAACCTGAAGCAGCTTGGGCTGGGCAACTTCCTCTACGCGCAGGATAACACGGGCAACCTGGCCGGAGCCACGCGCAGCTATTACGATGACAATCTGAACTGGATGTACCGGGAATACGCAAAGAACCCGAAGGTCTTCGTCTGCCCGAGCACGCGCAACATCGTTCGAACAAACAAGGCATCCAATGGGGACCTGGTGGATTTGCAAAACTTTGCCGCGGACAAGGAATCCTTCGGCTACAGCTACGAGAATTTTTGCTGGTGGCGCAACCAGGCGGCCACAAGCGGACCGGCTGAGCAGAAGGACGGGACTTCCGGCATCCAGTTGCGCAAGACCGAATCGCGGGTCTCAACCCGCGCCCACGAGAAATCGGTGGATATGCTGGGCATCCGGGGATTAGTGCCGGGTCCGAGCCAGACATGGCTGACCCTTGATGGCGACAATCTTTACCAGTCCAACCCCACGACCCGGCCAAACAATTATCCGGACCCGATGGACAATCATGGGGCTGCCGGGGCCAACGCGAATTTCTGCGATGGACATGCCGAGTGGGTAAAAGAGGCTGGCAACACGTATTTGAGAATTCGCGAGATGTCCCAGGATGAGGGTGTCGGGACCAAGCACGTTTACTAGCCCGGGAATCCTTTTATACAGCAACGGAACACCAAAACGATTATGAGAAAGACAACCAAACAAATCCTGCTGCTGGGCCTTGCGCTCGCGGTGGGCGCAACCACAACCCTGGCCGTGCCGTATGCCTCATCGGTCGTTAAATCGGGCGATACGGTGAGCTATGTGCTGAACCAGGATGCCGTCAGCGTCGAGGTGATACTGGATGGCGGCGCTCCAATCCCGATGGGAACCAGTGCCGGAACCTACAGTTTCGACATGCCCGGCAAAACCAGCTACCAGATTAAAGTCACCGGCAATGCGACGCCCGTGTGGACCCAGTTCATTCCCGATGGGCCCGATCGCAACTATTACGTGCCAATCGGCGTATCCGTTGACAAGAACCCGGGCAGCCCGAACTTTGGGAAAGTATTTGTTTCAAATGCCACGACCGGCACCACCGGGGCGGGACGCAACACGCCCGAGGGGCTTTATGCGCTCCGTGCGGACGGTGTGGCTGATATTTTTGGAACGGCTGGCGTCACCTGGGGAGGAGGATCCGGACCTTTCAAGAGCAGCGTTGGCCAGGACGGTCATCTCTATGTGGCGGACCTCTCGAACGATCTTTGCTACGACGTTAGCCCGGACCTGCAATCGGCGGTGCAGTTGATTGATGACTCGAACAAGACAACCGGTCAGTACGTCAACAGCATATACGTTGAGGGCACCCAGGCAGCCGGGAACCGCAAAATCTACCTCGTGAACGGCAACTACAGCGACACGGTCCGCAAGGGACTGATCAGCTATAACCTCGATGCGAATCCCACAGCTACCTCGGGCGACACCGGTGTCCAGGTCCTCGGACCGGGTCTCTGGTACACCTACTATCCGGCTGACGTGGCGCGCGACAGCAGCGGAAATTTTTACCTCAACACCTATCGCTCGACTGCCAACCAGGCGCCTCCGATCATGAAGTTCGATGCTGCCGGGAACAAACTGTGGGAAGCCCCGATGAGTTATGCCGGCGGCCCTTACGGCATTGACATTGATGAGAATTCCGGGCGGGTAGCCTATATTGCCTACGACAACGGTATTGTTTACTTCTTCGACATGAACACGGGCGCGTTCATCGAGAGTTTCGATGCCGGCACCCGCGGGCGCGAGGTGGCGTTTGATCCGGCCGGCAATTTGATCACGGTGGATAACACGGTCGAGTATGCCCGCTTCTGGTC
>CAYNZC010000092.1:0-16730 GCA_964401575.1 uncultured Verrucomicrobiota bacterium | reverse complement strand
GACCCGGTCGCGCGCACGTTTGATTTGCAGATTACAGTGGTCTCCGGAGACCTCAAATGGACAGGCGCCGTCAATAGTGGCGGCGTGGGATTGTGGGACATCAACACCACGACAAACTGGATCAACAACGGTGTGCCCAAAACTTTTCTGTCCGGAGCCAATGTCATCATGGACGACACAGCCTCGGGCGTGACGTCCGCGAGCCTGTCGGGAGAGATTGACCCGCTGGCCGTTGAGGTGAACAATTCTGTGAAGGACTACACGATCAGCGGTCCCGGTTCACTGGTCGGAACCATGGCGCTCACCAAATCCGGCAGCAGGAGCCTGACCCTGAGCAGCATAAACCGCTACACCGGCGACACCATGGTCAATGGCGGTCTGTTGACGTTGAGCGGATCCCTTTCGAATGAAGCCGGAAATATCACGATTGGCGGCGGGAAGCTCTCTGTAAGTGGCCCAGTCAGCACCGGCACCGGGGCGTGGTTGGCAGGCACAGTGGCAGGCGGCAAGGGCACGATTGCGATCGAAAACGGAGCCGACATCCAGTTGAACAGCAGCCTTATCGTGGGTGATGCAAGCGGTGCGGAGGGCGCGATAACAATCAGCGGTGGGAGTCTGACCAATGTCGCCCCTGCCGCAAGCTCCAACTTCGAAATCGGACGGGCGGGCTACGGCAGCATGCAGATGAGCGGCGGCACCGGAAAAGTAAACTCGTTCTACGTCGGCGGCGGGGCCGGTCTGGGCGTTGCCTCGATCACCGGCGGCAGTTTCTTCTCCGGAGCCGGCGGGGCCGAGTATCTGCTCGTCGGCGGCGTAAGTTCCGGCAAGGGCGTTCTGACAGTTAACGGCGGCTTCTTGAAACACTCGGGCAATCGCCTCATCTCCGTCAACAACAACAGTGACGGACGCGGGGAACTTAACCTCCTGGCTGGAACGCTGGACAACACCGGCGGCGGCATCGGCTACGGTTATAATTCCGGCACCGGCACCGGCACGGGCATCGTGAACCTCAACGGCGGAACACTGATGTTAAACCGATTCGTCAATACGAAGTCGGGTGCCGAACCGCTTCTTACCGGCAATGCGCACTTAAACCTGAATGGCGCCACCATCATCGCATCGCCCAGCACGCTGGGTTCCCCGGGCCTTAGCTTCAGCAGCAGCCTCATCCCTGCCAGGATGCAGGTTTACATTAACGGACCTTTCGGCTTGTTCAACGGCGGAGCCATTATTGACACTGCCGATCAGAATTGCCTGGTCGAGTCGCCCTTGCTGGCGCCCACCGGTGATGGAATCAGCGCCCTGACGGTTGCGGATGGCGGGTCCGGATATATCGGCGCGCCCTATGTGGCAATCATCGGCGACGGCACAGGTGCTGCCGCCATCGCAAACATGATCCCGGATGGAACCGGCGGCCTGAAGGTTGGAAGCATCACGGTCTGCAATCCCGGCATCAATTACACCACAGCCGGCACCTCGTTCAGTTTTGAGGGAGGCGCTCCGTCCGTGCCCGCCACGCCCGGCGCGGCCACCACCACGCCGAACACATCCGGCGGGCTCATCAAGAGCGGGGCCGGCAGGCTCACCCTGGCTGCCACGAACTCTTACACCGGCCCGACTCTGGTGAATAGCGGCACCCTGCGCGTCAACGGCATTCTGGACGGGGGCAGCGCGGTGACGGTCGGGGGAAGCGGCGCCCTCGGCGGCATCGGGGTGATTGGAGGCATCGTGACAATCCAAAATGAAGGCATGCTCGCTCCCGGAGCGGACGTGCCGGGAACTCTCACGATCAACAACACGTTGAATCTCTCCGCTGGCAGCACAACACTCATGCGCGTGGATGCCAGCGCCGCCACCAGTGACAAGGTTGAGGGCGTGACAACGGCAAACTACGGCGGCAGCCTCGTGGTCAGCAACACCACCGGCACTCTCACCGTCGGCCAAACCTTCCAGTTGTTCAGCGCCGTAAACAAAAACGGAAACTTCACACAGGTGACGGGCGCCAATGGAAGCGCATGGACGTTTGATCCCAACACGGGCATAGCAACTGTAACCGGAGTAGTCGCCACTTATCCCACGAACATCGAGGCCTCAATTGACGGGACCACCCTCTCCCTGACCTGGCCGGAGACTCACAAAGGCTGGTTCGCTCAATCCAACAGCATCAGCTTGGGAAATCCGGAGGCATGGTTCGACATCCCCGGTTCACAGCTCGGGACCACGTTGAACATTCAACTCGATCCGTCCAAGCCCAGCGTTTTCTACCGTCTCCGCCTGCCTTGATCCGGCGTTGACTTGTGGCCTTCCTCGCCCGGCGCGACTGCTTCGGCATTCGCGCCGGTTTTCTTTTCCCCGTCTCGCGGCATCTCTTCGTAATGAAGCCCGGTCCCCCCGGGCGTTTTGCCCGGCAGGCGCATCCAGTCTGTGCGGCCCCCGTTCGCGCACGAGGGCTCGATTCCGACCATCGTGAATAGAATCTCAAAAAAGGTTTAACATTCCGCTTTAGTTCGTTGGCTGAACCATGCAAGCTTTAAGCTGTGAGATTCGTGACTATACTTCTGGTGTTCGTGTTTGAACTCTGCCTTTTTTGTCCATCGGCAGTTGCCGCTAAACCGCGTCCCGATATCAAGGTCAAGTTCATCGAACCGCAGGCCAGCAACACAGTGTCCGGCGTCATCCATGTGCGCTTGAAGTTCGAGCCTGAGCCGGGAGCCGTCATGCCAAAGCAGGCCATGGCGAGTCTTGGGGGTGCTCCGTGGGTGCGGATGACGAAGACAAGCTCCGGAAATGAATGGGCGGCTTCGCTGGATACCTCCACCGTCCCCAACGGACCTGGAGCGATTATGGTCGTCAGCGATCAACGGTTTCGCCATCGGGTCAGGCACGTCATTACCATCACGAACGAGTTGAAGTGCTTTTTCTCGGATCTGCACAGCCACACCTCTTACTCCGATGGGGTGCTGACGCCCCAAGCGGCCCACGACTATGCCCGAGACGTCTCCAAACTGGATGTGTTCGCTCTGACCGATCACCTGCAAAGCCTGACGGAGGAGGAGTGGTCGGACATTTGCGAGCAGGCAGACAAGGCGAACCGGGACGGCGCCTTTACCACATTTAGAGGGGTGGAGTGGACCAAGCAGGTTGGCCATGCATGTGTCTATAATCCCCCAACGCTGGTCTGGCCGGACGATCTGGAGGGCTTTTACAAGGCGGTAGCGGCGGAGAAGGTGCTGGTGAAGTTCAACCATCCCGGAGACGGCACGGTCGCTTTCAAAGGACTCGCTTACTCGGCAATCGGCGATCAGGCGGTGGAGTTGATGGAGGTGCGGTCGCCAGTGGAGGAACTTGCCTACATCCGCGCCCTGGACCAGGGATGGCGCCTGGGGCCGGACGGATCGGATGACACGCACCAGGCAAACTGGGGCGGCCGGAGAGCCTGGTCCGGCATTTGGGCGCCGGCACTCTCCCGCATAAACATCATGGAAGCATTGAAGTCCCGGCGTTGCTTCTCCACCCAGGATAAAAATTGCCGGCTATTGTTCACCGCAAACGGCGCCGTCATGGGCTCGGAGATCAAACAACCGGCGAGCCTGTTAAACGTGGAAGTGACGGTCGAGGATCCTGATGCCAACGATCGTGTTGAAAAAATTGAACTGTTCCAAAACGGGAAGGTGATCGAAACCGCGAACCCGCAACAGTCCCGCGTCCGCTGGGCAAAGCAGGTTCAGGTGGGGCCCGGTTCCCACTACTACTTCGTCAAGATCACACAGGCCGATACTAATTCCGCCTGGTCTTCGCCGGTTTGGGTGCGAGGCAACTGACCGCTCTTACTCCCCATAGTTCGGATTGTCCCGGGGCGCATCGTTCGCGTCTCAAAACGGCAACAGCCCGATCCCTCCTGCAGTGTGATCCTTGCTTTTGTCCCGTTCGCGCAATATCTCTGGGCACATGCTGAAGTTACCTTTTTCTGCGCTTGCCCTGAGTTGCGCCGGCGCCACTCTTCTTTCATGCGCCGCCGAGGAGCCCGCCCGGTTTGTTCAGGATCGCTTTGCCATCGGGTTCTGGGTGGATCCCCCCGCCGCCGAGCAAACAAGCGAAAGGTTCGCTGAGATCGCCCGGGCGAACTTCACCATGGTCATTGGCAACTTCGGCGCGACCACCCCGGAGCAGGTCACAAACCAGATCGCTCTATGCGAAAAGCATGGCCTGAAAACTCTCGTCTCCATGGCGGGCCTGTCTCCCGAAAACCTGCCCGACGGCGCGGCGTGTTGGGGTTACTCAATCGCCGACGAACCCGGCGCAGGCGCTTTTCCGGACCTGAGGAAAGCAGTCGATGCCATCCGGCAGGCCCGACCCGGAAAGCTCTCGTACATCAATCTTTTTCCAAACTACGCGCCGTTGTCCGCCCTGGGCACGACTTCCTACGTCGAGCATGTCGCCCGGTTCGTTTCTGAAGTCCGGCCACATGTCCTCTCGATGGACCACTACCCAATGTTCAGGCCGGATGCGGACGGACGCGAAACCTACTGCGCAAACCTCGAGGTGATGCGCGCGCAGTCAACAGCCGCCGGCATCCCATTCTGGAATTTCTTCAATACCATGCCGTTTGGACCGCACACGGACCCAACTGAAGCCCAGGTGCGCTGGCAAGTATTTGCCTCCGTTGCGTACGGGGCAAAAGGCGTTATGTATTTCTGTTACTGGACCCCCGGCGGCGGTGAGTTTCCCAAAGGCGGAGCCATCCTCCGTAGAGATGGCACACGCACGCGCCACTATGATGAGGCCCAGCGCATCAATGCCGTTCTGAAAAACCTGGGGCCTGTCCTGATGCGCTTGACCAGCACCGGCACACGGAGGATCAAACCCGGCGCGAGCCCGGCGGAAACGCTGGCCGGAAGCGGCATCAAGTCGCTTTCGGACGGCAACTACCTGGTCGGTTCGTTCAAGCACCGCGACGGACGCCGCGCCGTTCTCCTGCAAAACTATGAATTTGCATATAGCGCATGGCCAACCGTCCAGTTTGATGCGGACGATAGAGCCGTGCGTGAGATCAGCCCGAAAACAGGCAGGGAAATCGCCCTGTATGACGAAAGCCCGGACATGCCCGGCCTGCAGATTAGCCTGGATGCCGGAGAAGGCCGGCTCTTCCTAATGCCCTGAAGTCTCACCCGCCGCCGGAGCGCTACGGGGCTCCCGTCAAAATGGTTGCCAGCGCAACCTCGGTTAAAACAGCCGGGTGCCCCTGGTAGATCACCTTTTTTTCAGGATCCATCAGCAGAACAAACGGAACCGAAGTCGCCCCCGCGCCGGCGGCAATTTTTCCGTCAGTGTCCGGAGCGGTCGGCACAAGCGGCTCGCCATCCCCTTCCGCATCGTTCGCCGCGCCGGGATCGGGGTTTAACCCGAGCACAACCAATCGGTCGGCAAACTTTTTTTGAAGCGCCGCAACATGGGCGACAGCTTTTCGCGCCGGCAAACTCCACGGAGTCCAGAATAAGAGAAGGATGTGCTTGTCCGAAGGCGCTTCGGTCAATTCGGGCCATATGTCAAAACGGAGCGCTGGCCCCGGCTTGCCCACCAGGGACCGCTCGGAAATGGGATCGCTCAAGACGCTCGCGGATAAAGTTCTCACCGGGGCGGGTGCTTTCACGTTGCCAAGTGTGGCCAGAACGTTCGACTGATACGTCTGCTCGCCGGCAATGTGGATTTGCTCCCGCTGCTCCGCGGCGGCGGCATCGTAACCAAGGATCTTCTGCGCTTTCGGCTCCAATCGTTTCAGCTTGGCGTTGGCCATGCCGTCCTCGTGCCTGAAGTAAACATCCGTTTCGTTCACACTCAGCACGGTGACATTTTTATAGACGGTGGACCCTGCCTTCAAAGAATTGAACCGGATGGGTGCTCCAACAGCGGCACACACCGTGATCAGGCAAACGGCTCCAAGGAGTAGTAATCGCATTCGTGCGGTATGCATGACAAACCGGGGTTTGACAAGCCTCAAGCGAGGATCGGGAAACTTGCCCGGCCGGTATAAAGATCACCCGGTTTTGTAGTTGAGCCGTCGCTCTGAGGATGCGATAAGACCTCCATGGAACCCGATTTAAACACAATAGCGCCGCACAACAGCCCGACAGGAAACGATAAAATCTGGGCCATTCTCGCCCACGTTTCTTTGCTCGTCGGGGTCGGAATTATTCTGCCGCTCGTGATTTACCTCGCGATGAGGCACGAGTCCCAATACGTGACCGCCAACGCAAAAGAAGCGCTGAATTTTCACATTTCCCTGATCTTATACGTGCTCTGCTGCATTCCTTTGGTGTTTATTCTGATTGGAATTCCGCTGGCGTTTGTCCTCGGGATCGGGTCGCTGGTGCTATCCATCATCGCATCCATCAAGGCGTCCGAAGGGTCGTGCTACCGCTACCCGCTCACGATCCGGTTCCTGGGGTAAAAGGCCCCTGCCCCGCGGCCATCAGTGCGCCTCAAGCCAGTTTCGGCCGGTCCCGATGTCCACAACAATCGGAGCCTCCAGCGGAATTGCTTTCGTCATTCGGTCCTGCAGGATGGCGCGCACCTCCGCTTCTTCCTTCCTGTAAAGGTCGAATACCAATTCGTCGTGTACTTGCAGCAGCATCCGGCTCTTGAGACCTTTGTTGCGAATGTCTTCCTGGATCCGGATCATTGCAATCTTGATCATATCCGCCGCGGTCCCCTGAATCGGCGCATTGATCGCGTTGCGCTCCGCCGACCCGCGCACGTTCATGTTGCGTGAATGGATGTCCCGAATATATCTCCGCCTCCCGGTCACCGTCTGCACGTATCCAAGCTCGCGCGCAGACTCGATGGTGCGATCCATGTATGCGCGAATGCCGGGAAACTGCCTGAAGTACTCCTCGATAATGGCAGCAGCCTCGCGCCGGGGAATGTTCAACCGCTGCGCCAGCCCGAACGACGAAATCCCGTAGGCAATGCCAAAGTTGACCATTTTGGCTTTGCGCCTCATCTCGGGCGTCACCATCTCCGGGAAAACCCCGAAGACTTTTGCCGCGGTGGCGGTGTGAATGTCCTCATTCGCCTCGAAAGCCTCGATCAGCCCCGCTTCGCGCGTTAAGGCCGCAATGATGCGCAGCTCGATCTGCGAATAATCCGCCGAAAGCAGAACATAATCCGGCCCCGCGGGAACAAACGCCCGTCGAATCTCCTGGCCCCGCTCGGAACGGATCGGAATGTTTTGAAGGTTCGGATCCTGGGAATTAAGCCGGCCAGTCGAGGTCGCTACCTGGTTGTACGTGGTGTGAATCCGCCCGGTGGATGCCTGAATCGCCGCCGGCAGAACATCCACATAGGTGGACTTCAGCTTCGACGCCGCGCGGTGCTCCAGCAGACGCTTCACAATCTCATGGTCCGCCGCAAACGCCATCAGGGTTTGCTCGTCCGTCGCGTATTGCCCGGTGCGGGTCTTCTTCGGCGCATCGGTTATCTTGAGCGCCTCAAACAGGATCGTTCCAAGCTGTTTCGGCGAATTCAGGTTGAAGGTCGAGCCGGCCAAACGATAAATCGTTCCTTCCAGTTCCTCAATCTCCTTTGACAACCGGATTCCAAACTCCTCAATCACCCCCAAATCCACCCGGATGCCCGCTGTCTCCATTTCCACAAGAACGGTGATCAGCGGACACTCGATTTCGTAAAACACACGCTCCTGCGCCTTTTCCCGAAGCAACGTCTCGAGTGGTTCCCTCAGTCGCAGCACCACATCCGCGCGCTCGGCAGCCCATCGCGCGATCTTGTCCACTGGCACGTCCGCCGGATGGACGACCCGGTCCGTTTGCGCACCCGCCAGCCCGTTCATCTCCGTCAGCAGGTGACCCAGCAGGGTCTCAGAAAGGTAATCAAGCGTATGACGGCTGTCCGGCTCCAGCAGGCTGTGCGCGACCATCGTATCAAATAATTTTGCCCGAAAGTCGATGCCGTGCCATTTCAGCATCCCAATAACCTGCTTCAGGTCGTGCCCGATAAACAGCAACCGGGGATTCTCAAACAACATCGAGAACTCCCTCAGCACCTTCAAACTCTCGTCCAGTTCGGCAGGCAGCGGAATGAAGCGCGCCTCGCCAACCTCCGCGGCCAGCGCCATCCCAAGGGGCTTCGCCTCTCTCGCCGGCCCGGGCGTCATCACCATGCTCAGAGCCACCAAATCCCGCTCCTGCAGGTCCTGAACAAGAGCCTTGCGATCCGCCGGAGAGGCCGCCATGCACAATTTCACCGACACAGGCCCCGGTGACAGCGTTTCCCTGACGGACGGCTCCGCGGCTGGCTCCGGGCTCCCGAAATCCAGCTCTGCCGTTTGAGCAGCAGCGCGGGACGAAACCGGCGCGGCTTGAATGGCCGGGGCGCGAAAGTTCTCGCCGAACAGTCTGCGGCCAATCGAGCTGAACTCGAACTCGGCAAATAAACCTCGCAGCTCGGCGTCGTTCCTCTCGCGAAGTTTCAAGCCCTCGATGTCCACAGCGCACGGCACATCACAGTTGAGCGTGGCCAGTCTCTTGGAGAGCAAAGCAATCTCCGTGTTGGCTTTTATGTTCTCCTTCAGCTTTCCGCTCAACTGGTCCGCGCTTGCCAGAAGGTTTTCCACACTGCCGTACTGCGCGATCAGTTTGGCCGCGGTTTTCTCTCCAATGCCGGGAACTCCGGGGATGTTGTCGGAGGAATCACCCATCAACCCGAGTACATCCACAACCTGCGCCGGGTTCTGGATGGACCAGCGCGCGCATACTTCCTTGGGCCCCAGGATTTCGACATCGCTGCCCATTCGCCCCGGCTTGTAGATAAAGATGTTCTCTGCAACAACCTGGCCAAAGTCCTTGTCGGGCGTCACCATGTAGGAGACAAACCCCTGCCCGGCAGCCCGACGCGCCAGCGTGCCGATCACGTCGTCGGCTTCGTACCCGTCGCACATAAGCACGGGGATCCGAAACGCCTCGATCATCCGGCGCACATCCGGCAACGCATTCCGCAGATCTTCCGGCATGGCCTGCCGCGTCGCTTTGTACTCCGGATAATCCCGGTGTCGTTGCGTTGGCTTGTCGGTGTCAAAAGCCACGGCAATATGCGTGGGCTCCTGCCGCGAAAGGATGTCCAGGAGTGTCTGGGTAAAGCCGTAAAGGGCCGATGTGTTCACCCCTTTCGAGTTGAAAATCGGCCGTGCAATCAACGCGAAATGCGCGCGATACACCAGGGCCATTCCGTCCAATAGGAATAATTTTTTCACGGAAATGAGCCGCCCCGCAACTCGCCGGCGGCAACGTATTTTCCCACCAGGCCCTTTTGACTGCAAGAGCTTAACCTCGCCACCGCCCGGGGCCTTCCTGTGCCTTCGCAGATCTTGAGGCTTTGCAACCGCCCCGGAAAATGTCATCTCATGGATCACGTTGGATCCGCTCCTGACAATCCTCTTTGACAGCCCGGAACTGCTTGTCGTCAACAAGCCCGCCGGGCTGGTCTGCCACCCCACAAAAGGGGACGCATTCTCGAGTCTCATCAGCCGCGCCCGCCTGCATCTCGGCCCTGGCGCGCATCCGCAGCTCATCAATCGCCTCGATCGCGAAACCTCCGGCGTGGTTGTCATTGCCAGGGATGCCGAAACAGCCCGCAGCCTGCGCCGGATGTGGGAGGCGCGCCGGGTTCACAAGGAGTATCTCGCCATCGTCCACGGGTGGCCCGGCCAGGATGCCGGGACGGTACAGGCTCCCCTGGGGCCGGACGAACATAGCCGCGTGGCCATCAAGGACTGTGTCCGCCCGGATGGCGCGTCGGCCATCACCCATTTCAAGGTGATGGGGCGCTTCACGCGAAGACGGCATGCTGCCTCGGGAACTCCCGGGGAAGAAACCCCCTTTGCCCTGATACAGGCTACCCCGGAAACCGGGCGCAAACACCAGATCCGCATTCATCTCTCCTCAATCGGCCACCCGATCGTGGGTGACAAGATTTACGGACCGGATGAGGATTGCTACCTGGCCCTGGTCGAGAATCGCCTTACAGACTCCCAACGGCGCATGTTGATTCTTCCACACCAGGCGCTGCACGCGTCAGCAGTCGCTTTCGAATGGAAGGAAAACCTCACGCGATTTGAGGCGGCGCCCGAAAGCTGGTTCGCAGAGTTTCTTCCCGAAAACCTCAGGAACCCGCCCCCGGCCGCCTCTGCCACCTTCCAGAAGCAAATCCTCAACTCTCAAACCACCTGCGGATCCAATTTGTAAAGCTGGCCAAATGCGAGCAATTCTCGTTTGAAATCGCCCAGGAAAAATAATTGGTGAAACCCGGGAAAACTCAGCACCTTGCTGCCGCCATCAAACCGCGCTTTGACGGAAACGACACACCCGCCCGCGGGAGGGGCATCAATGTTCCCTACCACGCTTCCCGCAGACACAAGCATCGTGGTCTTCTCCTGGCCCACGGCTCCGGCCGGAAGGACATCCAGGCACGTCAACCGCTCGCCCACGGGCCAAATGGTGCGCGGGACGGCGTCCCGGTCCCCGTGGTGGTGTATCAACTCGAAAGGCTCCGCCTTTGCGTCAAAGCCGCGCAGCCGGGTTGCACAGGAGCAGTGCGCGCCAATAATCGTGTCGTCCGCGGTATCGGCCACGGGATCCTGCTGAAAGCCGGGACGATCAAAGAGGTATTGCACGATGACGTGGGCGGCGATGGCTCCGGTATCCGCCTCGCAGGCGGCCGGTATCCCTTCGTCGTTCATCCTCGACCACGCAATGCAGGGCAGACTTACCGTCGTCTTTCCCAGCGCTCCGAGACAATCCATGCTGATCGCATCGCCCTGTTCACGCCGGAGAATCTCACCCGCCACATAGTAGCTCTTGATCCCGTTGATCACGTCCTGCCGCGTAGCAGCGCGCAGCCTCCGCGCTTTCCGGATGTATTCGTCCGCCGCGCGCTCAATCGCGGATGTCAGCGGCATGGCCTTGTATGTCTCCAGGAAATCGGAAGCCGGCACGTAGGCCAACTCAATGCCAGTGTCCGGCATGCGCTTTGTGACACGCTGCTTGCCGGCAATCACAACGCAACGCGTCATGCGCATGCGAGCGCCGGCTCCGAGCATTTTCACCCCAAAATCAAGCTGGCGCGTGTCATCCGTCGAAAATATCACGCAGCCGGGCTGGTCGGCCATGGGCAGGGTATTGGTCGTAAATGAACTGCCGAGCGGTGAATAAACAACGGTGGGAATGCCGGTTTCCGCCGCCTTCGCAGCCGTCGGCCAGGCATGTTGCTGGCGATCCAGCAGGACCACCAGCAACCCCTCCGCGTTTTGTGCCCGGGCTTCTGCAAGCCACGCGTCCGCTTCCGCCGGCGAATATATGGGCGTGGAACGCAAGCTCAGGTCCATCCGGTTTGCTTTCGCCGCCGCCACCACCTGCGTCGTGAATCGCTGGCGCGCCGCTTCACCGTCATATATCTGGCCGGGCCATTTCATCCCATACTCCCCGGCGCGCCGGACAAAAGCAGCGTGAACTTTCGGCACGTGCGACGCCGCCGGGCCGTACGGGCGAAACGAGGCGACCGGTGAATCTTGCGTCCGAAGGGCGCTGCAACCGCCCACAAACGCCGAGCCGGCCAGCAGCAGCGCCGAGTTCTTAATAAATCGACGCCGGCCCGGATCATGACACTCCGTGCAATGCGCGGGGCAGCGATTTGTTCTGGAAGGTGTTGTTTTCATTGGCTGGTTACATGCTCGATGGTTATGACCTGCTCAGACCTTGCTCAGATCATAGACATCTGGCAAGTGGTTTTGCACCCTGAACCACTTCCTTCTCGCAAATCCGTTCCTCAACCCTTAGGTTTCGCATCGCTCCAGTGGAGGGGAACCAGGGGTGTCTCCGCCAGGAAGCGCCGATTATGAGAATACTGGCTTTGGACCATGGCACACGCAGGATCGGAGTGGCGTTGAGTGACGAAATGCACATGATCGCCTCACCCCTGGAATACATAGAAGCCGAGCCGCCAAACGCATTCTTCGCCCGGCTCAAGGTCATCATTGCCGACCGCGAGGTCGGGCTGATTGTCGTTGGTATGCCCAGGAACATGGACGGCAGTTACGGGCCCGCCGCCCAAAAGGTGGAACAGTTCATCCTCAGCCTGAAGGAGGAGACCGGCCTGCCAATTCGCAAATGGGACGAGCGCCTCACCACCACACAGGCCCACCGTTATCTCATCCAGGGCGCTGTAAAGCGGCGGGATCGCAAACAGAAAGTGGACAAGACCGCGGCGGCGATATTGCTGCAAAGCTACCTCGATGCAACGGCCAGCTAAAGTGTCCATGGACACCGGGGAAAAGGATCAAACGCCCCCCGGTTTTTTGAAGTTTCGCCTGCTGATCGCTTACGATGGCTCGGGCTACGAGGGATGGCAGGTGCAAAAAATTGGCACCGGAGTCCAGGAAATCATCGAAACAGCCCTCGGAAAACTCTTTCCCGGCAAACCGCGCCTGCACGGCTCAAGCAGGACGGATGCCGGCGTCCATGCCCTGGGCATGGTCGCTCATTTCATCGCGCCCGTGTCACAGTGCCGGATGGAACCACGCAAGCTCGCCCTCGCTCTCAACGCATGGCTGCCGGAGGATATCCGCGTGATCAAAGCCTCACGCGCGCGGTCCCCTTTCCACGCGCGCTTCAGCGCCACGGGCAAAGCCTACCGCTATGCAATCTGGAATCATCCCGCCTCGAACCCCCTTCTCCGCCACATGTCCTGGCATGTGCCGCGCAAGTTGGATGTCCATGCCATGCAACACGCCGCGCGAGCCTTCGTCGGAAGGCACGACTTTTCCTCCTTCACCGCCAACCCCGGTTACAGGCGATCGTCCACCATCCGCAATATCACTCAGTGCCGGGTGGTCGCGCGCGGCCCGCTCATCACCATCACAATCCACGGCGACGGGTTCCTGTACAAAATGTGCCGCGGCATCGCCGGCACTCTCGCCGAGGTTGGCCTCGGCAAGCTCGACGCCAGTGAAATCACCCGGATTTTGCGCCAACAGGACCGCCGTGTCGCCGGCATGACCGCCCCGGCCCACGGACTGGTCCTCTGGAAGGTTTTTTACGGCAAAAAGGCGGCCATAACATCCGCACGGTCGTTGCCTGCAAAATGAACATCGTCCTGGTCGAACCCGAAATCCCACCAAACACCGGCAACGTGGCACGCCTTTGCGCCGCAACCCGCACCACGCTGCACCTTGTCGAGCCCCTGGGGTTTAAAATGGGCCACGCCCAGCTAAAGCGCGCAGGCATGGACTATTGGCAGCATGTCCAATGGAAGCTCTGGAAAAACTGGCCCGAACTCGAGCGGTCTGTCAGCCCCTCGGCGCAGGTTTGGCTGATCGAGTCCGGAGGTCCCAGGCTCTACACGAACGCCACGTTCGGGCCCTCGGATTATATCGTGTTCGGGCGCGAAACGGCCGGGCTGCCAAAACCGCTGCTCGAGGCGCGCAGTGATCACTGGCTGCGCATCCCCATGATGAACCGCAGCGCCAGGTCTCTCAATCTCTCCAATTGCGCGGCGCTGGTCCTCTTTGAAGCCCTCCGCCAGCAGGGATTCGCCGGCGAGGTTTGATGCCCGGTGCGGTCACATTAAAACACCGCCGGCACCCCCTCTTCGAGCACACGAACTTTCCGGATCAGGTTCTGCTCCCGGGCCAGTTGCCGCAGCCAGCGCGGCGGCTCATCCATGTCTTCGAACGAAAGCCGGAAGCTGCCGTAATGCATCGGCACCAGCCATTTCGCGCGCAGATCCCGAAACACTTTGAGGGCATCGTCCGGCCCCATATGCACGTTCCTGAACGACTCCGGGTGATAAGCCCCAATGGGCAGGAGCGCAATATCCGGTCGGCAAATTCGGCCGATCTCCTTGAAGCCCTCGAAGTACGCGCTGTCCCCCGCGTGGTAAATGCGACGCCCCTGGTGCTCCAGCACAAAGCCGCCATAGCCCCGGTGTATATCGCGAAGCACTCTCGCGCCCCAATGGTTCGATGGCGTAAGCGTGACACGCCAGTCCCCATGCGCAAAGCTTTCCCACCACTCCAGCTCAACCACCCTCCCAAAGCCAAGGTTCTGCGCAAGATCCCCCATCCCCCACGGCATGATGCCAATCTTCGGATGCGGCAACCGGCGCAGGCTCGGCTTGTGAAAATGATCGAAATGCGCGTGGGTCAACAGAACCGCGTCAATCGGCGGCAAGTCCTCGATCCGCAGCCCGGACCGCTTGATGCGCTTGAGCAGGAAAAGCCAGTTCGCAAAGTTCGGGTCAATAAGCAGGTTCAGATCCGTGAATTGAACAAGGAACGATGCGTGCCCGATCCAGGTCAGCGCCACCTGCCCGTGCGAGAGCCTCGGAAATTTCGGCACACGCTGCGTCCCAAACCTGCGCGTCAAAATGGTCTTCCATATCATCTCCCGAAAGAAAGTGCGCGGGTTGAAATGGCGCGACGGCGTGAGCTCTTTAAACGATCTCGGAAGCCGCTGCCGCTTCACCGCCGGCCGATATGGCGCCTTTGCCACTTTCTTCATCAAAATACTCTATGCCGAATTGAACCGTAGTAAAGGAAGGGAAAATGCAAGCCGCGCGCGCCTTACGCCAAAATCATCGAACACTGCTAATCCGCGCGTGCTTTTGCCGAATGGTTCGGATAATCCTTTGGCGCCATGTATGATCGGAACCGCGTATTCGCCGCAGCCTGCCTCGGCATGCTGCTCTTTGGCATCGTGTTTCTTTCGCTGGGATCGGTGAACAACATGCTGGCCCAGCGTTTTCACCTGGATAATAACCAGATCGGCACACTGACAGCCCTGCTCCCCCTCGGCATCCTTATCGGTTCTTTAATCTTCGGCCCGGTTGTGGACCGGTTCGGCTACAGGGGGCTCCTGATCGCCTGCGCCGTCACGGTCCTGGCGGGGCTGGAAGGACTGGCTTTTTCAAACAGTCATTCAATGGTGCGAATTTGCGTATTCCTGATTGGCCTGGGCGGCGGCGGATTAAACGGAGCAACCAACGCGCTTGCGGCGGATGTCAGCGAGGGGCAGCGCGGCGCCCGGCTCAGCCTCCTTGGTGTGTTCTTCGGAATCGGCGCGCTCGGAATGCCCGGAACCCTCGCCGCCCTCTCTCACCACTTCGAGTTGTCAACCATCGTCGCAGGCATCGGCGGCTTCGTCGTCATCCCGATCATTTTTTTCGCCGTAATCCAGTTTCCTCCTCCCAAACAGGCGGAGCTGAAGTCGGCTTTTGCAGGTCTGAAGCTCCTCAAAGAGCCGGCTTTCCTGCTGGCGGGCCTGGCCCTGGCTATACAGAGCGGAATGGAAGGAGCCAGCAACGACTGGATGACCCGCTACTTCAAAGAGGTGATTTTCGCCCGCGAGCAGGTCGCCGAGTGGAAAAACCTCCTGGGACTCATGGCCGTCACCGGGGCGATGGTCGGAACACGCCTCTTCCTGAGCTGGCTGTTGAAACGCGTCCGCTCCGAGGGTGTCCTGTTCGGCAGCATCGCGGTCACCGCCTGCGGCGCCCTGCTGCTCATGGCCGCAAACAGCTACGGCGCCGCGCTGCTGGCCGCCCTGCTGATCGGCGCGGGGCTCTCCTCCGCATTCCCCATCGTCCTAGGCTACATCGGAGATCGTTACCCGGCCCAATCCGGCGCCGCCTTCAGCGGCGCCTTCTTCATCGCGCTTCTCGGCAACATGACGATCAACAAGACCTTCGGCACGGTCGCGCAGCTTCATGGCGTGCGCCAATACACATGGGTCATGCTCGTTTGCCTTGCTCTTATGAGCATTCTGCTGTTCTTTATGATTCGCCGATTTCAAACCGAAAAAATCAAAACAAATGAATAACCTCGCCAAACAGTGGCTCGCCAACAGCCGCGCAGTCATGGACCGCATCGAACAGACTCAAATGGATAACATCCGCCGCGCCGCCGAGGTGATGGCCGATTCCATCCAGGCCGACCGATGGGTGCACGCATTCGGCTGCGGCCACGCCACCCTCCCTGTCGAGGAGATGTACCCGCGCATCGGCGGCTTCGTCGGCTTCCACCCAATGGTCGAACTCCCCCTCACCTTCTTTACCCGCATCGTCGGGGAAATGGGCGTGCACCAGTTCGTCTTCCTCGAACGGGTCGAGGGTTACGGCGTGGAAATCATGAAGGGCTACAACTTCGATCCACGCGACACAATGTGGATCTTCTCGCATTCGGGAATCAACAACGTGAATATTGATGTGGCCCTCGAAGCAAAAAAACGCGGCATGAAGGTGATCGCTTACGGCTCAGCCGCCGCAGCAAAGGGCAAACAAACACGCCATTCCTCCGGCAAAACTATCTTCGATATCGCCGACCTCGTCGTGGATACCTGCGCCCCCATCGGCGACTCCTCCGTGCCCCTGAAAAACCATCAGGACAACGTCGGACCCGTCTCCACCATGGCGTTCGTAACCTGTGTCTGGATGACCGTCTGCACTGTGGCCGAGATTCTTGCAGGTCGCGGGGTGAAGCTTCACATCAACCCCTCCCACAACGTGCCGGGCGACACCACAGCCAAACAGCGCCTCGAAGACGCCCTAGCCGAATACAAAAAACGAATCGCGGGCGTCTAAAGCCCCGTTAAACTTACCATGCGGGGAAAACGTCGCTGCCCGATTTTTCCATGAACCGGTTTTCCGCCTTGAATGAGGCCGTTGGC
>CAYNZC010000091.1:0-16864 GCA_964401575.1 uncultured Verrucomicrobiota bacterium | reverse complement strand
TCTCAGTGACCGACAACCGGGGGCTAACCGTTGCGACCGGGCACGAGGAATTGGATTAATTACGGAAACATTTGGAACTTTTTTACTGCTTTCGAGTGACGAAAGCCGAGTTTATCCGCGACACATTCACCGCAGCTTATTCCGACCACCTGCCGATACTCCTGGAGTGGAAGAATTGATCGGACCGGTTGGGCGCGGTCCCGGGCCAAAGGCACAGGAGAAACTTACCCGGGGGCATTAGCCCGCTTGGAGCAATATACTTCGCCGTGACATCTCACCATGTGAAAGTGGAGGCGATTGGGCGCAACCGGGTGGCCGCAAATTTTGCAAGGCAAAGCGCCGGCAGACTCCGCTACAGGTTGTTTCAGCAATGGTCTGGATTTCAGACTGCGCCCGGTTCGATGCTTGTGCTTCCGTCCGGGCCGCTGTGACCTTCCGTTTGAATTGATGAGTTTTTTCGTTCCCCAATTTAGCACCGATTGGTGAACGCCGCCCACAAAAAAAAGCACAATTGCAGCAACGTCATCACCGCGGAGGGGTGTCATCCGGAATCATTAGGAGCCGGTTCCCGGGATCTTCAGGAGGTTCATGGCAGTGCGATGGAGGGGAACTTGACCGCCGGGGTGAATACGGGTATAGAGATTGGGTCATGAGCGTTTGCGAGTGGCGGCTTTGGCTCGTGCCGGTCCCGGTTTCATTCCGGCGCACAAAGGTGTCGCTTTAGCGGATTTTGGCGCGAACCTCTGCGGTCTGCCAGATCAAGCCAGTTTAGCTCAGTGGTAGAGCAACGGTTTTGTAAACCGTAGGTCGTCGGTTCGACCCCGACAACTGGCTCCATTTTCACCCGGCCGGTTTTTCGTTTTGGTATGGGTCTTCACAGGGTTTGATAATTCTCTTTTCTGCGGGAACAGGGGTGCTGTAGTTTTCGGCGCATGTTTGCTGGCTGGCTTGTGTTTATGCGCCGGACTTCCCGGGATACGGAGGGCCGGTTTTGAGCGGTTTTGAGGTGATAGGGCTGGGGTTGGCGGCTGCGGCGGGCGGTGCGATCAACGCGGTGGCGGGCGGGGGGACGATGATCACCTTTCCGGCGTTGCTGGCGTTTGGCATGGCGCCTGTGAGCGCGAATGCGACGAGCACGCTGGCGCTGGTGTTGGGGACGTCCGGGAGTATTTACGGCTATCGCAGGCACATAGGGCCGGTGCGGCCGTGGCTGAGGCGTTTTGTTCCGGTGAGTGTGCTTGGGGGGTTGGGGGGAGCGGTGCTGCTCCAATACACGAGCAACGAGGTGTTTTCGCGGTTGGTGCCCTTTCTGATATTATTTGCGACCATTCTTTTTCTAGCGCACGGGGCGATGGGGAAGATTCGGAGCGGGACGCCGAGCGGGAATGGTGCGTGTGCGGGTTGGGCGGGTTGGGCGGTGGTGTTTCAGTTAGGTGTGGCGCTGTATGGAGGTTACTTCGGGGCGGGGATCGGCATTCTCATGCTGGCATCGCTGGGATTGATGGGCCTGCGGGATATTCACCAGATGAATACGATCAAGACGATCCTCGGGTCGCTGATCAACGTTGTGGCGGGGATTTGGTTTGTGGTTGCGGGGTTGGTGGTCTGGCCGCAAGCGGCGGTGATGACGGTGGGGGCGATGGGAGGTTATTTCCTGGGCGCGCACTATTCACAGCGGATTGCCCAGGCGCGGGTGCGGCAGATCATCGCGGGGATCGGCCTGGCATTGTCTGTGGCGACGTTTTACGTGGAATTTTTTAAGAAAAGTTGACGGGTTTATTGGACGAAGAGGGGGCGCATGTGGCGGTGGTAGATGTTCTCGGTGACCTGTTTTCCGACGATTTCGGCATTGTTGCGCAGGAGGCTTGTGTACCTCTCGCCTGCTTTGGCGGCGAGTTTGAAGGAGACGTGGAGTAGTTGGCGGATGTGAGGGTTGAAGTCGGGATGGCTCGGGATGTGGCGCAAGGCGGATGCGAATCGTGGCCCGGCCCAGCCGTTCACGATGGCGGCGGGCGGCAGGCTGGAGCGGTCAATCTGGATGACGCTGGCGTATGGGGCGCAGAGTTCATCCACGTGATCGAGGGCGGAGGCATAAATCTCTTTCGCGAGAGCCAGGCCGTCTCCGCCGGCTTCGCAAAGGCCGATAATCTCCTCGAGCCAGGTGGTGCCCGCAGTCTTCACATGGAGCCCCGCACCGGAGCGGGCGAGGGCGCGCCGCATAATGGGGTAAAGGCTGAACTTATCGCTGCCGCTGTGAATGCTGAGCTTGAGGTTTTTGGGCAGGGCGTAACTGCCGGCCGCGCCGGCGAGAACGGCGAGGTCGTCATTGAACTCGCGCTCGAATTGGGCGAGGTCCCCGACGTAGTCCACACCTTTGTTGAAGCGGCCGGTGAACTTGGGCGCGATTGTTTGGAGGCGGACTTTTTCATCGGCGAGGGCCGCGAGGATGATCAGGAGTTCCGGGGGCGTTTGGGGCGCGTCTGTTTCGTCCATGGAAACCTCGGCAATAAAGTTGTTCTCGCCTTTGGCGGTGGCGATGTGCCGGTAGATTTCCCCGGCATCCCGGGCGGCGAGCAAGTATTTGGAGGCGGTCTGTTCGATGGCGGCCGCGGTGATGGCGAAGGGACGGCTCAGGCCCGGGATGTTGACGGCGCCCTGGAGCTCGGGATGGCGGTTCACGAACTGGCGCACAGCCTCGGGATCGCACGGTTTGCCAATGGAGTCCGCGACATCAATGGTGAAGAAATCCGAGCAAGCCATGAACCGGTCCACGGTTTCGAGCCGGATGTGGTCGGCATCCACGTGCCAGGGGCGGCTCCAGCCGAGGGCTTCGACGGCGTGGCGGGCGGCGTTCTGCACGCTTTGGGGTTCGGAACCGATGAATGTGTGTTCGCGGTTGGACTTGTTCCAGACGGGCACGGCATGGATGCCGTCTTTTTCCAGGAGTTGAAACGCGCGCAGTTGTGCCTTTGCCTGGTGGGCGAAGCGGTCTCCGACCCCGAAGGAGAATTTTTCGAGCGTTAGCATAATGACGTTAGGGCATGATGCTCGCCAGGATGGGCTGTTGCAAAGAAAGAAAGAGGTCGGAAAAACAATATCGCATGTTAGGAGGCTGGCCCGATGCTTTTTCTGGGCTTGTCGGACGTTCCCTGGTGCTTCACGACAACGTCCTTAAACATAAACGGATTGTTGCTGGTACGGAGCGGCTTGCCGCTTGCTGTGGAGACATTGTGAAGGACCACTTCGCGAGCTTTGACGTAGGGATATTTCTCCACGTAGGAGGCATTCGTAAAGCTTGGATTGAAGTTCGCAAAGATGGTTGGCCCCTGGTAGCCCTTCGGGTGGTTGGAGTCGTCAATGTGCAGGCCGTTGATGGAGATTCGCTCGGGCATGTGGCAGGTGTATCCGAAGTCATGTTGCCCGTCATTTGAACCGCCGATCAGGCTGGCATTGAGCGGCCGACCGGATGCGGGCACAAACCTGCAGTTCCGAATGACAAACTCGCCTCGCCACGTGCTGCCGTAATCGGGTCGCAGGTTGATGAAATTTCTGCCGTAAACCGTGGTGTTCTCCACGACAAACGTTCCGCTGCCGATGGCATTGATGCCCGCATGACCCAGTATCGAATCGCGGATCGTCGCGTTGGCCACGCCCTGGTGGGCATCAAATCGCGAGAGCTCACAACGGTCGTACACGAGGTTCTTGCTGAAGTTCGATCCCATGATTCCCCATCGCGTGCGGTCCTGGATATCGTTGAACTGGCGGCAGTTCACAAACGATACGTTCAGTGCGCGTGTGACGGTAATGTCGTAAGTGCCCATGGACACCGGTTTGCCCGCGCTGCCGATCGTGTAGGAGGTCTTGCGTCCGCTCAGCGTGGTGTTGCGCACCGTCACCTCGGCACAGTCGCTGATGTTGATAAATCCGCCGTAAGGTGCGCCGTGATCGCCTTCGCCGATAACGCGATGCTCAAGGCCGTCGATAACAACATTTGAGCGCCGGATTCCGATGCCACGGGCGTAGTAGGTGTACTTCGATTCGGCGGTATTGGCTTTGGTGGTGAAACGGCCGCCGGTGATCTTCAGTGATTTTTCGTCCACCGGATAGGCGACGATCTGCGAGACGCGATCGAAATCCCACAGGATGGCCGTATTCGCATCGACATTGCCGTTCTTATCGACGAGGAACACATCCGTCTGCGAACTGCCGTTGTTCTGGTTCAGCCCTCTTCGGATGTAGCGTTTGGCGCCGGAATCGGTGACGCACACCACACAGCGTCCGGGCAGCGCAACGTTTATCTTGCTCTGACCCGCCTTTAAAGACGCGATCCCTTTCGGTCTCACCGGTGAAAGCGCCGAACGAACAACAAACACGTGGGCCTGGGAATTTGCAACATCGGTATCATCAATGATGAAACGCGCCTTGCCGAAATCGGTATCCGTCTGGACGACTGCCGTGTTGTCCTGGCGTCCGATATAATAGGTCGCGTTCTCGTTCGCCTGGACCGGCAAGCCATGCTGGTTGGCAAACGCATGCGCCCGGGCAATAGCTGTGGTGTCATCCGTCTTCCCGTCCCCGCGTGCTCCGAAATCTTCGTAACGCACCACCTTTACCGGCGTATTTCTTTTCGCGTCCTCCGCTGCGAAGGCGAACGGACCGCACCACCCGAGGGACAGCAGCGCAACGATAGTAACTTCAAGTGTTCTCAGCATCATTCAGTTCTCAGGGGCTTGGGGCAGGCATAGGGCAAAGGTTGCGCCACAAGAAGGGCTCGAAGCGTTCCGGCCGGCGACGAGCGCCTCACGAGTTGGTATTATGGTGTAAAACATCTTTGCCCAAATGCAGTTTGCAGCCGACCCGGGCCAAAAGCCATACAAAACCTCAGAAAACTTTAGGGTCATATCTCAACATGCGACATTGTCCTTTCAATTTTATCGAGTTTACGTCGTAGTTTAGTGTCTTTGGCGACGCGTTGGCTGAAACGGCGCACCGCCACGCTTACTGCCGAGTAGTTCATATTGCCGGCAAGCTCTCCCAACCTGGCCAGCGGCAGCCTTCCCTGCCTGCGGCCAAACCACAGCGCCGCATCCCGGCCCCAATCCCCGTAGCGCATGCTAAAATCATCCCACTTCTCGCCCCGCGCCTGCTCCAGCGCGGAGACAATCTCCGGCCAGGACACCGGACGGGCCAGTTTTCGGGCCTGCCGCTGTTCACGCTCCTTTATACGAAGACCTTGTCGAAGACTTCGGGCAAAGGACTCCGTTCCCAAAACAAAGCCCGCCAGCACGCGGTCCCATGGACATTCCAACGTGCCTTGCAGGACCGGTTGTTCGGTGTACTGGCGGATGGCAGCCCGACGGTCAGAGTCGTTGGTCCCTCAACACAAACGGCTCAAAGGCTCGGCGCACACCCATTCCAACGGTGAGCAGTAGCCGGCATATCCTCGATACGAGCTCCATCGATACCCCCTGAGAGTCCGCAAACGTTCGGAGACGACCTCCGGATCGGGCTCGCACACTACCCTGGCACATTGTCGAATGTCGAGATATGACCCTACTGTTTTTTTTGACCAAAGACAGGTAGTTTCCAAATGGGTAGTGTTTTGCTTATGCACACACTGCCTCCTGTGGGTAGCTCAAAACGGTGTCTTCTTGAGATATCCGTTGCCGCTTCCTTCCACCAACAGCGCGCTTACAACATTCAAATTGACAGTTACAGAGCAGGTTGAAGAACATCAGTACATTGAGAAGCCCATACTATGGTCGAACCCTTTTGTACAAAAAAGGACTACAATAACATTGACTGACAGCTTTTTGAAAGAAAGCGCATGCAAATCAAACCACACTATGGGTTGACCCCACCGCCACCGCTGCATGATGAAAGTCTGACTCCGCCGACGATAGAAACGCTATTTGCGCCCCTGCTCGCTTTGGCCACACTTCTGTCCACCGGCACTCTGGCTTCAGCATCTCCGGGCCATGAGACGAGAGGCATCGAAATCCAAGGCACGATTCATAAAGTTTCTACAAACCAAGACACTGGCCGGGTCACCGGGGGCAGCCACCGCTTCCAAGTGTCCGCATGGCCGGACCGTTGGCTTATCGAAAACACGTTCGCCTCAGGAGTCCAATCCAGGACCTTTTTTGACGGCACAAACATTCAGGCCACGCTTAAATCCACAAACGCACCGGACCCCGGGATTTCGTCCAAAGTCAGCGAGTTGGGTTTTGCGGTGGCGCCATCCTCTGTCGCAGCTTCGAACCTCACCATTTCCGTCCGGCCAAGCACCGGGTTTCCCTTCAGCAGGGCCGAAGTCAATATCCCATGGCTTGCCTTCTGTTCGGGACCTTATCTGCAGCAAGCCGGAAGGCTGCTGCCTCCCTTGATTGCCGATTATTCATTCGTGACCGTGTCTCATGGCTATGCCGATGTCACCCACCAGTTCCAGGACAACATTGGTCTTCCCCGGGAAACCCAAGTCTTTCCAAGGTCAGCAGCCGACGGTGGGCGACATTCCTCCTCTGAACCGGTCTTTATTTATCACGTGGAAACTTTCACGAACGCAGGTGGCGTCAACCTGCCTTTGCGATTCCATTACCGGCAAGATGATCCTGGAACGGGCTATTCCTATTCCGGGACTGGCACAGTCGATTCTGTCACAGTCTCAACCAACACTCTTTCAGGTCTTCTCGATCAACGGTATCAGCAAACCATTGTTGATTTCAGATTCCGCTCTCCGGGAAAAGGCATCAGTTCCATCGTTTACCCCACCACGAACATCTCTTTGAGTGCAACGAACGATCCTGTGTTGATTCAGAAGCTCTCCCAAACCCGGGAAAATCCCATTGGACCCGAAACACGTAGCTTGCCGAGGTGGGTTATCATTTCCGCTCTGCTATTCATGGGCTTACTTTCAGGTTTCATCATAACAATACTTCACTTCAAATCGAAAGGACCCACTGAATGAATGCTAAGGCGCGATCACTTGGAATGCTGTGTTTAATATTTCTTCTACCTGATCCGTCGCCAGCGGAACGAGCGCCAGCAGGCACATGTTGTCAGTATTGGTCTGATGCAAATCGGGACGCCGCAGGGCATTTTGACTCGTGCTTAACCACCAAAACGCAAGCTGCATGCGCCTCGCCTCAATGGTGTGTCATAATTGGCGCGGCAAATGGATGGTATTGTGTCAATGGGCCTGCACCGTGCCCGACAGAAAGCGTATGCGATGGAACTCCAGTCACAGTGAACGTTCAGGATGGTGCATGCGAATGGGGCTACGGCAACGTAAATAACCCAAAACCTAACGGCGAATGCTTCTGCCTTTACAACCAACAGCTTGATCCGGTGCCGATCACGTTCTATGCCTGTTCACCCTAAATGCAGACGGCAGTGGAGACACTCTAAAGGGTCGGTCCTAGAATTGTGACATTTAGTGTTTTCATTCATCTTTCACCTCTCGTTCCAACTGCCTGCAGAGCTGCGCGAGACGTTTGCCCGGGCTCCGGCCTGTCCGCGACACCGCTTGGCTGACCCTGCTGTAATGCCCCATCTTTAGCCGATCCGCTACCCAGCGCAAGGACACTGTCGTGTGCTTGCGCAACCACCATGGAAGGGGTCAAGGTTTGTGGCTTTATGTTGCTCGCAGAGCGAAAACGAAAGTACCGTCCCGAGGGGACGGTATGGGACAGCCTGAGGTTTCCTGCCGACTTTATTAATACAACCTCCTTCCCACTAATAAGACTTTTCCCCGCACATGGGCCAGACTCCCTGCGTGATGAATCGAACAGGTGGTGGAGTTGGCGATTGCGGGTGCTTTCCGCTCGCCGGGGCGGCGGCTCCATTTTTGATTTGTGCCTCTGCCCCGCCTGGCGTTAGGTTTTTGTTATGACACAAACCCGGAAAGGCGGCGGACCCTGGACACACCGATTGCTCGTTTACGGTTTCAGCCTGGCTTTTGGCGTGCTGGTGTATTGGCTTCTGAACTTCATCGTTCGGGACATTGCCACATGGCCCGGCCCCGACTATCAGCAGGTCGAGAAGAGCATTCTGGATCAGAAGATTGTTGCGGAGGTGGAATCGCTGCGGACCCGGATTGAGGAGGCGGAGCGGGCGATCGGCAGCCGCAAACAGCGGCAGGAAGTGCTGCGCGACAGCACCTCGAACTCGGAAAAGACGATGAACCAGTTGCTCGAGCTGCAGAAGCTCACGCTGCAGAAAGGCGTCACCCCGTCGTCCGAGGAGGTAAAGGCCTTTGCCGAAAGCCAGCGCCTCTTTCTGGCCAACCAGGCGAAGTACCAGGAAATGAACGAGCAGATTGCCTCGCTGAACGAGACGCTCGGGGATCTCCGGAACAAGGAGCGCGACGCGCAAAAGATTGTTGAGACGCAACGGCCGGCGATTCAGAAGCAATACGAGACATTGCATTCGCGTCACCAGCTCAAGCTGGCCGGTTTCAAGCTTGCGGTGCTGATTCCCCTGCTGGTGGTGGCCGTGTGGCTGTTTGTGAAGCATCGGGGCGCGCTTTACGCGCCGCTCATTTACGGGTTCGGCCTGGCAGTGATCCTGAAAGTCACGCTGGTCATGCACGAACATTTTCCGCGGCGCTATTTCAAGTACATCCTGATTGCCGCGGCGCTGCTGCTGGTGGGCCGGATCCTGGTGTATTTGCTGCGTTCCGTGGCATACCCGAAGACCGAGTGGCTTCTGAAACAGTACCGGGAGGGTTACGAGCGTTTTCTTTGTCCTGTGTGCGCCTACCCGATCCGTTCGGGGGCGCTTCGGAACCAGTGCCTGATCCACAGCGGCGGTAAGAAGCTGAATGCGTCTGCGGCGGATGCGCCCGGGGCGGAGGAGCCCTACGTGTGCCCGGTATGCGCCACCGCGCTCTTCGAGGAATGTCCGAACTGCAACGGCATGCGCCATTCGCTGCTGCCGGCATGCATCCACTGCGGCGCGCAGAAAAAGCTCGGTTGAGCGAAAGGCGACATTTTTGGGGCGCGGCCGGGCAGCGCTTCTTCGTCGGGGCGCGACTGTGTCCGCAACGACCAGTCCCAGCAACCGCGTATTGGGCTTTCTCACGGTTGCGCGGTCTGCCTGCTGCGCGTGGTGCTGCCGCGCGCATGCGCTCCGGGCCTGTCGATTCCGGTTGCGTGGGGGGCGGGAGGCTGCCTAGCCTGAGGTCCATGATCTCTGCATTCTACTTTACAGGCGCTCGCCGGGGCGCGAGCGGTGAGTCGCATTGGCTGCGGGCGCCGGATGGCGGTGTGCCCTGGAGGAAGGGCGGGATGCGCGGTCTCATGGCGTTGATGAGCCTGCTGTTTTGCGGCGGGCTAGCCAGCGGGCAGGAGGTTCCGTCGGGCAATCCGGCTGATTTCAAGATCAAACCCTGCCTGCACTCGATCGGGTATGCCGGGCTTTGGCGCGGGCAGGCGCAGCTCGGGGTGGAGGAGTTCCTGGTGAAAGCGAAGGAACTGGGGTATCCGTCGGTGATGATCATGGCGAAGCGCCCGCATCTTTCGCCTCTGGATTATGATGCGGCGGCGCGGGCGAAGCTGAAGCGCAGGGCGGACGAACTGGGGATAACGATTGCGGCGCTTGCGGGGTATTCGGACTTCACCGCCGGGATGGACAAACCGGGGATACCGAACGTTGAGATGCAGGCGGCGTATCTTGGGGAGGTTGCGAAACTGGCAAACGACCTTGGCTGCAAAATGGTGCGGGTCTTTACCGGTTACGAGCGTCCGGGCATTCCGTATGACAAACAGTATGGGGCGGTTGTGGAGGGGTTGAGACTGGCGGGCAAGGAGGCGGCGCGGCACGGGGTGACGCTGGTGGTGCAGAATCACCACGATATTGCCCTGCACCATGAGGCGATGCTGTGGCTGATCCGGGAGGTGAATCTGCCGAATGTGCAGGTGGGCTGGGACGCGTGGTCGCCGACGCTGGAGGGGTTGAGCGCGGCCCAGATTCGAGAGTCCATACTGAAACTCAAGCCGCACATTGTGAACACCATTGCCGCCCAGTATAAGCGACACCCGAGGTTCAAGTACGTGCACGAGCTGACGAATTACGAGGCGCAGCAACCGGTGATTCGCGCCACGCAGATGACGGACCCGGAAGGGATTATAGACTACAAGGCTTTCTTCGGGACACTGAGAGAGATCGGTTATCGCGGGTACCTGGTTTATGAGATGTGCGAAGTGCTGGAGGGCGGAGGTTCCATCGAGAATCTGGATCGGACGGCAAAGGAGTTCCTGAAGTTTCTTTCATCTCAGCTTGACTCAGGGCCGCTGATTAAATAGGTTTACCCTTCCATGCGGGGGCGTAGCTCAATTGGTTAGAGCGCTGCCCTGTCACGGCAGAGGTTACGGGTTCGAGCCCCGCCGCTCCCGCCATTCTTTTCGGCCTTTTTCCACGTTCGCCATTCTCGAGGCCGGCCCAGCCAATGAGCGGTACCGAATCAACTGAGTGGCCCGGCAGGTCGCGCTGCAGCCGCCAGTCGAGCGGAGATAATACTCCGTCGGGCACTTGAGGACGTCGGCAAAAAGATTGGAGGTCAGCTTCATCCAGGAACATACACCCGGAGGCGGCGGGTGGCGGGAGGTGGTGGCACTGTAACGGCAGTGCAGGGGGATTGATTGGATGGAGCGATGGATGGGGTTGCGGTGGGGGCGTTTTCGGGGCACGATAGGTTTGGGGCCTTGAGACGGGGTTCCGCAGAAAGAGCGATTTATGCCGCAAGCGATCATGGATCCGGAAGAGGTTCGGCGGTTTGCCGATGAACTGAAGCGATTCAACACGGATTTGCAGGATCGGCTGGTGTCGCTGCAGGCGCGGTTTGCGGCGCTGGGGGACACGTGGCAGGACCAGGAGCACGCGAAGTTTGCGGAGGAATTCCGGCAGATTCTCAAGGCCTTGAGGAAATTTGTGGAAATCTCGAATCAGCAAACGCCGTTTTTGCTGCGGAAAGCCCAACGCATCCAGGAATACCTGAACCAGCGCTAGCATGCCGCCAAAGGCCAGAGTCGGGTCCCTCGAATCGATCGAGACATTTCGGTCGGACCTGGTGGTTTACATGGCCCAGGCGCGGTCGGCGCTTGAGGAGATCTCGGGCGAGGTGGTGCACACCCGGGTGTGGCTGGAGGATGACCAGCGCGCGCATTGGGAGCGGGAGATGCGGCGGCGCAGCCGGGTGCTTGAGGAGGCGCAGGCGGCGCTGTTCAGCGCGAAGATCTCGAAATTTTCGGACGGCGTGTCCCTGGAGCAGCTTGCGGTGCAGAAAGCGCGGCGGGCTGTGCAGGAATGTGAAATCAAGATGCGAACCTTGAAGAAGTGGGGGCGGGATTTTGAAGGCACCGTGCAGCCGTTGCTTAAGCAGGTTGAGAAGCTGCACACGATCCTCAGCAACGACCTTGTGAAAGCCCTGGCGGAGCTTGCGCACATCATCAGCACCCTGAGCGCCTACGCCCAGGGAGGGCCGGCTCCCGCCGCGGCGGGTTCGGAAGCCGCGCCGTCCGGGGCCGGGGAGCAAGCTGCCGGGACCACCGATACGCACCCATGAACGCCGCCGCCGCCCGACTTTCGTCCCTGACAAAAGAGCTGCGGCTCAAATGGCTGCAAACGCGCGAGACGTGGACGGATTCGCGGAGCGCGGAGTTTGACGCGAAGTATATGCAGGAGCTATTTGCGAGCGTGGATCGCTCGATGGAGGTGCTTTCGCAACTGGACAAAGTGATCATGCGAATCAGGAAGGACTGTGAGTAGCAAACTCTCGACAACAGCCATGATTGAGCTGCTGGGCAGGCTCAAAGGGGCGCTTGAAGGCTTTGCCGCCCGCGCCGAGCGGCTGAATGCGGATTTGCGCGGCCGGCTGGTCCGCGAACGTCATGCCAGCGAGAAAGTCATCCAGGAGCGCCGGGCCGCGCACGAAGCGGCGCTGGCCGAGGCCGAGGCAAAGGGACATGAAGCGGCGGCGGAGCGGGAACGGATTTACGCCGCGCGGAAGGTGTGGATCGGCAGGGCTTACCAGAACAGCAAAGAAGCGAACCTGGAGAAAATCGAGCGCAACATTGGCGCGCGCAAGTACGAGCTGCAGAAGCGGATGTTGCAGGCGGAGCGGGACCGCGATGCGGGCAGTGCGGCGGCGGCGGAGCGGCTGCAGGAGCTGCGAACGGCGCTGGCTGCCGAGCATGAGCGCCTGGGCGCGGTTGAAGAGGAGGCGCGCCGCCGATTGAAGGGGTATGGCTCCCTTGCGAAGGGGCTTTTCGCGGCGATTGAAACCAAAGCAGGTCCGGCGGATGAAGAAGCGCTGCTGCACGACTTGCGGAGCTCACTATCCGAGGCGGAAGCTGCGGCGAGCACCTGCCGCGGCCTTGTGCCTTCACTGTTCCGTTTCATTCCGCTGTGGGCAGTGCTTGCGGTCGTGCCGGTGGGGATTGCGGCGTGGCGTCAGACGACAACGGCCCCGGGGTTTGATTACCCGGAGGCACTGGCTGTTACCGGCGTCATTATACTTGTTGCCGTCATTGGCCGGGTGCTGGCCGTGAGGAGTCTCAAGCCCAAAGCCGCGAAACTTTCCGGGGCGCTGGGCCGCGCGCGCCGGGCATTCGAGACGTGCTCGCATCTTTCCGAGGCGACTTACACCCTGCGCGTTGAGGACGCAAAGGCCCGGTTTGTTGAAGTGAGCCGACTTGCCGATGAAGAACTCAAGGGCGTGCTGTCCACATCGGGGCATCAGCGGGTGTCCTGCCGGATGCGGGCGGATGATCGCGCTGTGAGGGCGGGGGAAAGGAACGACCGCCAGCACGCGGCCCGGGCTGCGGCCATTCAACAGCGAAACCGGGAAGCGATTGATGGGCTTCGCCTGGCTGGGGAGGCGCGCCTCCGGAGCCTGAAGCAGGCCGGCGAGAAGCGCGAGGCTGAGATCCAGGCCGCGTTCGACAAAGAATGGCAAGTGCTGGAGCGTGATTGGCGCGAGGCCATTCCGCCGATGATGAACCGGCTTTCGGAGGCCCGGGAGGCGGCGCAGCGGCTGTTTCCGCCCTGGGAGGCACTTGATGCGGGCCAGTGGGCGGCGCCGAAGGAGTTTTCCAACGCGGCGAAGTATGCCGGATTGCACGCTGATTTGGCGCAGCTTTGCACCGCGCTGCCGGACGATCCGCGCCTGGAGCTTCCGGGGGGGCCGAAGCTCGAGGCGCCGCTGTGCCTGACCTATCCGTCTGAAGGCTCGATAGTGATTGAGACCTCGGGCGAGGGCTCGAAACAGGCGGTCGGGGCATTGAACAACATTGTGCTGCGGTTGCTGGCCCATTCTCCTCCCGGCCGGGTGAACTTCACGATTTTTGATCCCGTGGGGCTGGGGCAGAATTTTGCGGGCATCATGCACATGGCGGATTACGAGGAGCAGATCATCAACAGCCGTATCTGGACCCAGCCGCCGCAGATCGAGGAGAAGCTTGCGGAGCTGAACGAGCACATGGAGAAGGTGATCCAGATGTACCTTCGCAACGAATACGCGACCATTGCCGAATACAATGCGCAGGCCGGGGTGATCGCCGAGAAATATCACTTCCTGGTGGTGGCTGATTTTCCGAACGGGTTTACCGACACTGCGGCGCGGCGCCTGCTGAGCATTGCCGCCAGCGGCCCGCGTTGTGGCGTTTACACCCTGCTGCACTGGGACCGGCGCCAGGCCCTGCCGCAGGATTTTCCGGCTGCGGACCTGAGGAAGGCGGGTGTTGCGCTGGCGTGGCGCGGAAGTGAATTTGGGATTATCGGTCACGCCCTCGATGGCGCACAGATCCGCCTGGATGCGCCGGCCACTCCGGAGAAGGCTACGGACTTCATCCACACCATTGGCCGCGCGAGTCGGGATTCGAGCAGGGTGGAGGTGCCGTTCGAGCATGTCACGCCGCCCGAGCGGGAGATGTGGTCACTGGACACCTCGAGCGAGCTGCGGGTGGCCGTGGGCAGGACCGGGGCGACGAAGCTGCAATACCTTGCGATTGGGAAGGGCACGCGGCAGCACGGGCTGGTGGCGGGCAAGACCGGCTCGGGCAAATCCACGCTGTTTCATGTGGCCATCACCAACCTGGCGATGTGGTGCAGCCCGGAACAGGTGGAGTTTTACCTTGTGGATTTCAAGAAAGGCGTCGAGTTCAAGTGCTACGCCAACCGGCGCCTGCCGCACGCGCGCGTGGTGGCCATTGAGAGCGACCGCGAGTTCGGGCTGAGCGTGCTTCAGCGCGTGGATGAGGAATTGCGCCGGCGCGGCGATCTCTTTCGCAAGCTTGGCGTGCAGGACATCCCCGGCTACAAGCGGGCGGGCGGCACTGAGGCGATGCCGCGGAGCCTGCTGCTGATTGACGAGTTCCAGGAGTTTTTCGTTGAGGACGACAAGATTGCGCAGACGGCGTCGCTGCTGCTGGACCGGATTGTGCGGCAGGGTCGCGCGTTTGGGATTCACGTGCTGCTGGGTTCGCAAACGCTTGGGGGCGCCTACACCGTGGCCCGCACCACGCTTGGGCAGATGGTCATTCGCATTGCGCTGCAGTGCAACGAAGCGGACGCCCACCTGATATTTGAGGATGACAACCCGGCTCCGCGCCTGTTGTCGCGCCCGGGCGAAGCCATTTACAACGATGCCGCCGGCGCCGTGGAGGGCAACAGTCCCTTCCAGGTGGTCTGGCTGCCGGACGAGATCCGCGACCGGCACCTCGAGAAAATTCGCGCGCGCGCCGACCGGGAACCCGGGCGGTATCCCGGGCCGATTGTGTTCGAGGGCAACGCGCCATCCGAGGCGAGGGAGAATATGGAAATGGCGGCGCTGCTGGAGAGTCCCGCGGTGCAGCCGGCGCTGTTGCCGAGGATCTGGCTTGGGGCGCCCAACTCGATCAAAGGCCCGACCGAAGCGGTTTTCAAGCGGCAGAGCGGGAACAACCTGCTGATTGTGGGCCAGCGCGAGGAGGCGATCCTCTCGATGTTTGCCCTGGGGGCTGTCGCTCTTGCGGCCCAGTTCCCCGCGGGGTCGGCGGAGATTCTGCTGTTGGACAGTTCCGCTCCCGGGACCCAGGAGCGCGAGTATCTCGAGAGCCTGCTGGCGGGCGCGCCCAGGAATGTCCGGGTGATCCGCTCCGGCGAGATCAGCGCCTTGTTCGCCGAGCTTGCCCGGCGAAAGGAAACCCTTGCAGCGGCCGGTGAGACCGGGTCCGGGCACGCCACGTTCCTGATGATTCACGGGCTGCACCGGTTTCCGAAACTGCGTTTTGAGGACGAGTTCAGCTTTTCCTCCTCCGAAAAGGAGGCGGCTCCCGGCGCGGTATTGAACGACCTGGTCGCGGAAGGTCCGCGTGTGGGGCTGCATGTGGTTGCGAGCTGCGACACCTACAACAACGTGAACCGGTTTTTGAGCCGGAAGACACTGAGCGAATTTGAAATGCGCGTGGTGTTTCAGATGAGCGCCAACGATTCCGCGAGCCTGACGGACACCCCCCGCGCCAGCATGCTCGGGCTGCACCGGGCTTTGTTCTTCAACCTGCAGGAAGGGTATCTCGAGACGTTCCGGCCTTATGCGCTTCCGCCGGCGGACTGGCTGTGCGGGGCGGCGGCGAAGCTGGCGTAGGAGCGGGCTTGCGCGGGCTTATGGCCTGCCTTGCGGCTTCAAACATTTCCGTGGCTTTGTGGAGGTAACGCCGGGCCCAGACGAACTCGGTTGCGAGCACGGCCAGCGCGAGAGGAATGACCACGAACGCAGGCCCGGGAAGAACCACCATAAAAATACCGGCCAGGAGCAACGTGCCGCCGGTGACGCCCACCAGGACCCGCCGGGGCCGGGGGGCCATTTGGTCCAGCTTCAAGCGGTGCCGGATCCTGTCCAGGTATTCTCCCATTTTGCCATGCACGCACCACACTACACCGGGACTGCGCGGCTGCAAGGTGGCGATCCGCCTGCCCGGGGCTCGGCAGCGCGCATTTATGAAGGTTACTTGTCCAAGGCCGGCCATACTATGGCCGAACCCCTTTTGCGCAAGCCACCGCCAAAAAGGACTTCTCCAAAGCCAGTTCCATGTGTGCGTCAGCCAAAGCCTCCTTGGCCAAATGCAACTGCTTGCGCACCCGGGCAGGACTTTGCAGCCCTGCACCCGCCATGCTCCTGCACTCTTGCGTTTCAGAGTCATCCTTTCCGTGTTAATAGAGCAGTAGGCGCACCGAACCCTTATGAAAACCGAATTGCTATTTTTGATGGCAGCTTTGCCCCTGGCCATTCCCCTCGTGGCTCTTCTCCTCCGGCGCGCCCGCATGGAGCGGCGAGCAAGGGAGATCCTCAGTCAGCACCCTGATGCCGAACAAACATCTGTTTACCTCGCATTTCGTTCTGGTTGGGTGACGGGTAAACAGCGAGAAATGGACGCCAAGATTGCAGAGATGCGGAGTTCCGGCTGGACGTTTCTTCGCGCCACCGAGGCCAGTCCATTGCGCACGCTTCGTTCATGGGGCGGCGGTATGACTTTGCACTTCATTCGGTGTTGAGGGTCAGACTGACCTGCAACTGTGTCTCTCTGCTCGTTCCCCCACCATCCCTGGCAGGGCCGCACCCGTGGCCGATCACGTCCTCGGCGAGGGCTGAAGGCCCGATGATGTTACAGCCCGGCCCATCGGGCCGGGTTAGCTTGACCAAAAGATACATCTGAGCCCTGTAAGGGCGTCCTTTCAGGGCTCACAAAAAAAATGGTGTGCGCAGGTACCCGGGCCTTCAGCCCGGGCTGTCACATTGCGGGCCTGCAGCCCTCAAGTTCCACACGGCCCTCGCGCCGGCCCGGCACCCGCGCCAGGACCTCGCAGCTTTTCCACATAGGTGCGGGGG
>CAYNZC010000090.1:0-17096 GCA_964401575.1 uncultured Verrucomicrobiota bacterium | reverse complement strand
CGACCGAGCAACTTCTGCGTCCGGACGAAATCATGCAGATGTTCGGCCGGGCGGGGCGCCGCGGCCTGGACGAAATTGGCTATATCCTCATCAGCGCAAATGAATTGCGCCTTTTGGATGCACATCCGAACCACCTGTCGCGGGCGGGTGCGGTGGACTGGGGCGCCTTGCTGGGTTTGATGGCCGCGGCGGCAAGACAAGGCAAAGACCCATTCACCGAAGCCGTTCGGGTACAGGACCGACTCTTCTCCACAAAACCAATCTTTCTGGGTGTTGAGGAATCCCTGCGTCATCCCGCAGTTCCTTGCGGGTTGCTGACAGATGCCGAGCGTGCCCGCCACGTGAGAAAGCGTGTTCGCGAAATGCTCAACAGCATGGGCAAATGGCAGGTCATGCCGGAACCCTCGATGCATGCGCTCAGCGATGTGCTCTCGCCTCTCGACAATCCGCCTGCGTCCACCGCCGCTGGACATCAGGAACGCTCGATCCGGCAGACTTCCCTTGAACAGCACCAGGGCGTGCCGCTTGTCCCGGCCCTTTCGGTGGCGGGAGCGGTCGAGAGGGTGGGCATGGGGAATCTCGTTGTTGTCGAGGACACCTCCGAAGGAATGGTTTATGGCCGAAGCGTCACCGTTGCCGACAGGATTTCCGATGGGAGGGTGATCATTTCCAAATGGATTCGGCGCCTGATCAACTGGAATGGACGGCAAGCGCCTTATGAGACCTGGGTGAACCAGATTGCGCCCTTGGTGCAGAAGCGCCTGAGCGAGACGGGAACGCCCTTGGTGCGCTACAAAGAGGAGGGCAACCGCATTTTGGCGGACTTGAGCATGGCCCATCAAAAGCTCAAAGCTTTTAGGGACGACCATGGGGTGCCAATCTGGCGGCCCATCAGCAGGGACGTGCTACCTTACGATTGTGCGGGATGCTGCCTGGTGCCTGTGTGCCTGAGGCTCTCGACTGCGACTGGAACAGCGCTGCTTTGGAGGCGCCTAAAGCTGGTGGATGATGCCGGAGTGCCCACATTGCGGGGGCGAATCGTCAGCTTTTTTACACAGGGGGATGGGTTGGCAGTGGTGGCGGCTCTCGAGGATGAAAGCTATCCTTTGGATGAGCTGATATACGATTTGGCTAATCTCGACGCTGGATTTAGATTCTGCGGGGATGAGAACCGCTGGGGTGGCAGGCTGGCTATTGTTTGTCATAAGAACTACGGCCTTCAATCGGTCCCGGGCTACCTGGAAAACGGGGTTCCGCCAAAGTATGGCGCGGGAGCCGAGCAAGTGGTTAACTCCGTTCATAAGGATCCGCATAACAAACGCGCGTGGATCACAGACCTTCTGGGCCCGGGGGATATTGACCGGGTCATCATCGAGTGGCGGAGCCTGCTGCGGCAAATCGCGCACGCGCCCGAATTGGATTGTGATCGTTGGACCAAGCTTCAAGAGCTCGCCCGCGAGACTCTCAACGAAACAAATTCTCCGACGCTGACCGATTTGCCTCCGCTATCCTATGAGCAGACACGGCGAGTTGACCATCGGCTGATCCTGCGACGTCATTGAGTGGGGTCGCCGGGTTCATTTCCCGTGGAGTCGGCGCCGGGCCGGAACTCCGAGTCGTGCCCTGCAGCGTTCTCGGTCCGATGAATCCTTTGGCCATGGACTGCTTGCAGGTCCATGTTTTGGGCTGTTTTTGGGTTTGACCCGGCACGGGCAAACAGGGTAGGGTGCGCAACTTATTATTGGGCGAATTTTATGTTTGGAACCATCCGAAAACATCAGAACTGGCTTTGGGCAATTATTATTACGCTGACCATCATCAGCTTCGTTGTCTTCTTTTCTCCGTACTCGAAGATGCACGATGCTACGACGGGGAACTACGGGTCCATCGGCGGAAAGAAAGTTACCCAGGAGGATTATCTCAAAGCGCAGCGGGAGGTTTATCTCCGATATTTTTTCATGACCGGGCGGTGGCCGGACCAGGACGCTCAGCGGCGCGGATTCGACTCGATGCGTGAGACGTACCAATGGATGCTGCTCACACGCAGGCAAGACGATCTGGGCATTATCGTCAGTGAGGATGTTGCGGCCCGCACAGGTCGCGAAATGCTTCAAGGCTTCGAGCGGCAGGGGATTACCAGTCCGAGTATCTTCGCCCAGCAGGTGCTTCAACCGCAAGGGTTGTCACTGCGTGATTTCGAGCGGTTTGTGAAGCACTTCGTCGGGTTGCAGCAAGTCATGACCGTCGCCGGAGCGAGCGGGAAGTTGGTCACGCCTCAGGAAGCCCGCGAATTGTATATTCGCGAGAATCAACCGGTCTCGGCGGAGGCTGTTTTGTTCAGTGCTTCCAATCATCTTTCCCAAGTGAAGATCACGCCGGATGCCATCACGACGTTTTACAGCAACTCCCTCGCAAATTACCGCATTCCAGAACGTATTCAGATTGGCTATGTCAAGTTCCCGGTCAGCAACTTCATGGCACAGGCGGAAGCGGAGCTGTCTCGCAGCAATTTGAACGAAATGGTCGAAGCAAACGTGCAGCGCCTCGGAACAAACCTTTTCGGTGGGGCGAAGACCATCGACGAATCCAAAGCGAAGATCAAAGCCGAGATCGTTCGCGCTCGCGCGATGGCTGAGGCGCGACGAAAGGCAAATGATTTTGCCCGGCCGATCTTTGAGGCTGAAAAGCTTGCTATTGGCGATCTTGAGCAAGCGGCCAGCGCGCAAAACCTGAAGATGGTGATAACGCCTCCTTTCGATCGTGAAAACGGTCCGGAAGGCATGGAGGTGGGAGAGGACTTTTTGAAGGCGGCCTTCAGTCGAACGCCAGAGGATCCGTTTGGGCAACCCTACCTGGGAATGGATGGAACCTACGTTTACGGCTTGCACAAGAGAATCAACAGCGAGATTCCGCCACTGGATCAGATTCGCGGACGTGTTGAAAACGACTACACAATGATGCAAGCTGCCGAGATGGCACGCGGGGCGGGAAGAGCCTTTTACAGCACCCTTACGAATGGATTCGCCCAGGGGAAGAGTTTTACCGAACTGGCCAAATCGGCCAATTTGAAAATCATTGCAATTCCGCAGTTGGCACAGACGACCCGGAATCTTAGCAGCGATATTGAAGACCATGTGTCCCTGAACCTGGTGAAGCAACTGGCGTTGGAAGCGGAGCCCGGGAAACCCACTGGTTTCCAGGCCACGGGTGACGGAGGAATCATACTCTTTGTGAAGGAGCGGCTGCCCATCGACGAGAAGAAAATGAACGAAGAAATGCCGATGTTTCTGTCTTACGTTCGGCGAGCCCGCTCGGAAGAGGCTTTTCAGGCGTGGTTCCGCAAGGAGGCCGAAAAGGGATTGCTGGACACGCCACTCGCCCAGGAGGTCACAGGAAGGCCGGGCAAGTCCTAGCAAGTGGACCACACGATAGAACCTCGGGGCACAACCGAGCCACGTGGGCGGGCGCCCCGGGTCTGGATATGGCCTCTTGTTGGCCAGCCCTATCGTCTCCTCGATATCCAGGATTGTCGTTACGTATATTAAGGACATGGCCACACCGGTAAAGGTATCGCACGTTGGAACAAAGGGGTTTTGGGAGATTCCCGTGCTTTACGAGGACGAGTCGCTTCTGGCTCTCGACAAGCCTGCCAATCTCGACACATTGCCTGAGCATGCCGGAGCGGAGGCTCCAGCCCTTTTGCCGCTTCTTCACGCAGCCATACGCGATCATAAACCCTGGGCCACCGAGCGGGCGTTGACATACCTGCGTCCTGCTCATGAATTGGACTTCGGCGCCTCGGGTGTGCTGCTTTTCGCAAAAACTCCGCCCCTCTCTGCAGCCCTCTCGAACGCATTCGGGTCTGAGCAAGTCACCCGCCGCTACCTGGTTCTTGTGCACGGGAGGCCGGACCAGGAACACTTTGACGTGGATGCCAAACTCGCACCACACCCGGAACATCCGGGGCTTATGCGTGTGGACTCCCGGCAGGGGAAGAAGTCGAGGACGACCTTCGAAATACTGGAAAAGTATTGCGACTGGACACTGCTCGCAGGCGTGCCTCATCCCGACAGGCTATCTCAAATCCGCGCGCATCTTGGCTACAAACGATTGGCAGTTGCCGGGGACGCAATGTTTCCCGGCGGGGTTCTAAGACTGTCCTCGATCAAACCGGGATTCCGGCTCAAACCTAAGCAGGTGGAGCGTCCTTTGGTCACACGGCCGGCTTTGCACCTGGAATCGATAACCCTCCGGCATCCGGTTACCGGCGTGACAGTTCTGATCTCTGCCCCGTTGGCCAAGGACTTCAGTGTAGCTCTTAAGTACCTCAGGAAATACGCTTCTTCTATAAACCAAGGTTGAATCCTCACTCTGGCCAGGAATCACAGTTTTCCGGTTCCTTTGAGATTTGGGGAGTTGGTGAAATCCTTTTGACACTCCGGGCGGATGGGAGTAGTGTTCACATGTAAGCCATTAAACAACTGAAGGGAATTCGTTTTCTCCCACAACAAACAGAATTCTATGAAAACGTTCGCTCGCTTTATGATCCCCCTCAACACAGCGCCAGGATTAGCCTGGCTCTGTTGCGCTTGTTCCATTTTTCTCTTCGGACCGAGTTTTGAGGCATCGGCGCAAATGGATGACTTTGGAGACGCTCCTGATCCCAGCTATCCCACGGTGATCGCCTCCGGAGGAGCACAACATCAGATTCTGCCACACATGTTTCTGGGTATCCTGATCGACGCCGAACCCGACGGCCAACCCAACCCAAGTGCCACAGGTGACGATCTTGGTAATCTTTCGGACGATGATGGCGTCGCTTTTCTCACGCCTTTGATTTCGGGGAATCCCGCACAGATTCAGGTGGTTGCATCCGCTCCGGGCTTCCTGAATGCGTGGATTGATTTTGGCGCCGACGGAGGATGGAGTCAGCCGGGCGACCAGATATGTGGCGGTTGGGCTCTTGTGCCGGGCACGAATGTGCTGGCGTTCCAGGTTCCTCAGACAGCAGTAACAGGGGCGTCCACCTTTGCGCGCTTCCGCTTCAGCTCAATGGCAAATCTTGGCTACTCGGGCATGGCTCCCGATGGGGAGGTTGAAGACTATCCCCTGGTTATCCTGGGCCAGGGGATGCAGATGGATTTTGGCGACGCTCCTGATCTTCCTTACGAAACGCTTTTTGCGCGGCAGGGGGCAGGGCACGTGATTGTTCCGGGAATGTTCCTGGGCTCGCAGATTGATGGCGAGCCGGATGGTCAGCCCGATTCGGCTGCTCGGAAAGATGACAATGTGAACCTGGCTGATGAAGATGGTGTGATCTTTGTGACCCGGCTTGTGCAGGGCATGTCTGCCACCGTTGTGGTGCGCGCATCCCAACCGGGCATGTTGAACGCATGGATTGATTTCCAGATTGATGGATCATGGATGCAACCGATAGATCAAATCTTCATGAATCAACCCCTGAACGCAGGCACAAACTATTTGAAATTCGGCGTGCCCATCATTGCATCCATGGGGCCAACATACGCCCGGTTTCGATACAACAGCTCTGGAAATCTCACCTACAAGTTTATGGCCCAGGACGGAGAGGTGGAGGACTACCGGGTATCCATCGAAGACGAGCTATTGCCGACCGATTTTGGAGACGCGCCGGATCCCACCTATCCCACTCTGTTCGGAAGCAATGGAGCTTTCCACTACATATCGAGAATGGGTCTAATCCAGCTCGGGGCAAACATAGACGGCGAGTCTGATGGTCAACCGAACTCTACTGCCACAGGTGACGACATCACCACCAACGATGAAGATGGGGTAACCCTTCTCACACCCTTGATTCCGGGCCAAATGGCCACGATTCAGGTCGTAACCACCACGAACGGAACCCTTTCGGCTTGGATTGATTTTGGCGCAGACGGCTCGTGGGCGCAACCCGGTGACAACATCTATTCCGGGCAACCGGTCGCCTACGGCACAAATATCCTTCTGTTTCCAGTCCCGGGCACTGCCATCAGTGGGAATACCTTTGCCCGGTTCCGATTTACGATGGCAGGCGCTTTAACCTATACAGGCATGGCTCCTGACGGCGAAGTGGAGGACTACAGCATCAAGATCCAACCGGTGCAGCAATCTCTGGATTTTGGCGATGCTCCGGATGGTCCTTATCCTACTCTGCTCATGAATAACGGGGCTTCACACGTTATCGTGCCTGGTTTACTGCTTGGAACGTTGATCGACGCGGAGGCCAACGGCCAACCGAACCCAAGTGCTATCGGGGACGACCTGGCGAATCTTGCCGATGAGGACGGTGTGCTTTTCACGCCGCCGCTGCTCAATCCCGGGCAGATGTCACAAGTGCAGGTGACAGTGATGGGCTTTGGTGTTCTCAATGCCTGGGTGGATTTTGGGGCGGATGGGAGTTGGGCGCAGCCGGGGGATCAGATCTTCCGGGACTTGGCACTCACTCCAGGCATTCACACACTCACCTTCCAGGTAGCCAGCAATGCAGCCTGGGGTTCGCCCACGTTCGCCCGATTTCGCTACAGCACCATGACAGGGCTTTCGTACGTTGGCTCGGCTCCAGACGGCGAAGTAGAGGATTATTTGGTACATATCCATGTTCTGCCAACGTCTGATCTCGGTGACGCGCCGGACAGCAATAACCCGTCCGGCGCTGCGATGACAGCCTATCCAACAGGAACCAATGCGTTTTATCCTACGGTATATGGTTTGGCGGCGCCCTTCGGCCCGGTTCATGTAAACCTCACGCCCGGGATCGCCCTTCTCGGCGGCGCTCTTAGCGGAGAAGGCATGGCAGAGACCGGTCCCGATCAGGATTTTATCAATAACATCCTGCCACTCGCTAACGTTGCTGATCTGGATGGCGCCGACGACGGCATTCCTGCTGGTGTCCCGATTGTCTTGCCCCACTGTGGCAAGGGGACCATCCCTGTTATTGCAACGGTTGCGGCTTCTGCGCCAGCCATGTTTCTCAACGTATGGTGCGATTGGAATCGCGATGGCGACTGGAACGATGTGATGATTTGTCCGGACGGCACTGCGGCTCCGGAGTGGGCATGCCAGAATCTGCCCGTGCCCCCGCCGGGAGGATTTCTGAGTGTGAATGTTCAGTCGTGGCACCGGACCTTGCAAACAGAACCCATCTGGATCCGAGTTTCGCTGGCGGAACAAGCGTGGCCGTCTCCCGGCGGCGGGGTGGCGGGAGGCGACGGGCCGTCCGGACGTTATCAACTGGGCGAAACGGAGGACTACTACCTTACGAACTATGTGCTGAACGACGCTCAGGACTGGGGAGATGCGCCGGATCCAACGTATCCTGCCGTTCGACTGAGTGGTGGTGCCAGCCATCTCATTGTTCCTAATTTTCTGCTAGGCGCTCTCGAAGATCCTGAACCGGATGGTCAGCCCAATCCCGCTGCAACAGGTGATGACAACGCTGGTCTGGCGGACGAGGACGGAATCCAGTTCCTTGGGCCGGTCCTTATTAGCTCAAACGCGTTTGTTCAGGTCAATTTGTTGTCCGGTCCGGCGGGGGGCTTCCTCGATGCATGGCTTGACTTCAACAGCAACGGCTCATGGGGTGATCCGGGAGACCAAATTTTCAGCAGTCTGCCCATTCCTCCGGGTGTAAGCACAAATGTGTTTTCCGTCCCTGGCAACGCCGTGCTCGGGAAAACTTTCGCCCGATTCCGCCTGAGTAGCACTGGTGGACTTACTCCCCTGGGCTCGGCGATGGACGGTGAAGTCGAAGACTATTTGCTTACCATCCTGCAGCCGCGACCCACTTTGGGCATCGCGATCACGAACATTTTGGCCACAAACATCGTCATCGCTCCCAACACGGGCCAGGTCGTGGTTGTGCAGTGGACGGCTGAGGCAAACACACGTTACCAGTTGCAGGGTGTTACGAACCTCCTGTACGCCTCCAACAACTGGTTCAACATAGGGCCGCTCGTGATTGGCCCTGCCAACACGCAGATTGAAACAAACATCCCATCCACACCGCAGCGATTTTATCGTGTCCTGGCGCCGCTTACGTGGCCCTGAGGGTAACATTATTCAGAAAGCGCCGTAAGGACTTCGCTGGTGTCAGATGATTGTTTTGCGACGATGTCGCAGCCCGGTTTCCGGGTGTGTGCGGCTTCGGGCTTGTTTGTCGGGCTTGTATGGGCTAACCACCTATACATGGTCCGGCTTTTTCATTTTCGATTTTCGAGGCTGTATTGCCGCTTGTGGATTGCTTTCATCGTTGCCTTGCTTTGCTCTTTGGAGTTCCGGGTTAAAGCCGCGCCTCTTCAGATCAGCGGTATTTACCCGCACCTCGCGATGGTGAACGAGGAGGCTGAATGCGGCACTGGTGCGGTGGTGGTATGGGCGGGGAAGTTGTGGGTGGTCACTTACGCTCCGCACAAGCCTCTCGGGTCGTCGGATAAGCTCTACGAAATTTCTCCTGGTCTGAAACAGATTGTCAGGCGTGAGAGCATCGGCGGAACCCCGGCAAACCGATTCATTCATCGGGAGTCGGAACAGCTTTTCATCGGGCCTTATGCGGTTCGGAGGGACGGTTCGGTTCGAGTCATTCCGTATTCGGTGATGTTTGGGAGACCTACCGGGGTGGCACGGCATCTTGATGATGCGGAGAACAAGGTTGTCTATGCCACAATGGAGGAAGGCATCTACGAAGTTTGCGTCAATACACTCGATGTGCGCGAGTTATGGGCTGATGAACAACGGCAAGGGGGGCGGAAAGCGGATTTGCCAGGCTATCACGGCAAAGGGTTTTACTCAGCGCAAGGCCGATATGTTTATGCGAACAATGGGGATCATTCGCGCGAGGCGCGGACTGATCCTTCTGTGCCAAGTGGCGCCTTGGCCGAGTGGGACGGGCGCTCAGAGGCATGGACAGTGGTGAGGCGCAACCAGTTCACAGAAGTGACGGGTCCCGGGGGAATCCAGGGTAATGATCCCGCGGATGACCGGCTTTGGACCATTGGATGGGATCACCGGTCGCTCATCCTGATGCTGCTGGAGAACGGAAAATGGCACTCATTCAGGCTGCCCAAGGCATCCCATTGTTACGATGGGGCGCATGGCTGGAACACGGAGTGGCCGCGCATCCGCTCAGCAGGAGGCAAAGATCTTCTCATGACCATGCACGGTTGCTTTTGGAGATTCCCCGCGACGTTCTCAACGGAGAATTCATCCGGCATTGAACCGCAATCGACCTACCTGAAAGTGATCGGCGACTTCTGCCGCTGGAACTCGCGATTGGTATTTGGATGTGACGACACGGCGCGCAGTGAGTTCCTCAACAAGAGCCGGTTGAAAGGCGAATTGGCACCGCCAGGGAAATCTCAATCCAATCTTTGGTTCGTGAAGCCGTCTGACATGGACACCTTTGGGCCTCCACTAGGACGCGGAGGCGTATGGATTGACGATGACGTTCCAGCCGGGACACCAAGTGAGCCTTTTCTCTTCAGCGGCTATGATAAGCGTGGGCTGTTCATCACTCACAAGACTCCCTACCCGGCGGAGTTTCTTTTGGAAGTCGATGAGAAGGGAAATGGGCGTTGGGCGAATCTACGGTTGGTGCGAGTGCCTGCCGCCGCCGGTGTGTGGATTGAGTTGCCGCCTCGTGATCGTGGCGCATGGATACGCGTCACGCCTTCGCGGGATGTGATCGGCGCAACAGCATATTTCCACTACCGTGACGGGGATGATCGGAGGACGAAGCGGGCGAAAATGTTTTCAGGGCTGGGGGTCCCGCGCAGTGGATATGCCAGCGGCGGGATACTTCACGTGGGCGGGGGAGAACCGGGTTGTCTGCGGTTTCTGGCGCGCAGCGAGGCGGGCGAATTGGGCCTTTACCTGCTTGATTCGGAGTTGCGACTTCGGTCAGTGGTGGATGGCAGCACGACAGCATGGTTGAGGACGAATATTGCGGTTTCCGCGAGTGGAATCGAGGATGATCACGCCTCGGTTCTCTATACCGACGAGCGCGGTCGTCGGTGGCGGCTTCCCCGCAATTCGGGTTTTGAGCGCACGGGTTTGTTGGGGGCTGACAGAGTTTGTCGGGAGGTGGTGACAGAGCGCAACCTGCTGAATATTCACGGTACGTTCTATGAATTGCCTGCGGAAAATGCCGGGGGATTCGCGAAAATTCGTCCGATTGCAACCCACAACAGACATCTTACGGATTTTGCAAGTTACCGCGGTTTGCTTGTGATTAGCGGAGTTGAAACCTCCGCCACGGGAGACCACGTCATCAAGAGTGATGACGGCAAATGTGCTTTATGGGTGGGTGCGGTAGATGATCTTTGGCGTTTGGGAAAGCCGCGCGGCAGGGGCGGGCCATGGCAGAACACCTTTGCGCGTGCTGGTGAACCTAGTGATCCTTACTTGATCACGGGCTACGACAAAAAGACGATCCTGCTTTCCCACATGGCATCTGATTCCGTGAGAGTGCGGGTAGAAATTGATGTTACTGGTGAAGGCCTTTGGGTGGCCTATACTGAAATCAACGTTCCTGCAGGGGGAAGAATTCGGTACGATTTCCCGGACTCCTTCGGCGCCTACTGGGTTCGACTGGTTGCCTGCAGCGATACGACAGCTACAGCCGAATTCATTTATGAGTAGCACCCGGTTATGTCATGTTGATTTTTCAGGAATTCGGGTTAGTTTCTGCCGCGCGATCAGCGTTGCTAAATCGGTGTTATGTTAGAAGACTGGCTGAGATTCAGTGTTGCCTGGAATTGCGGCTGGCATAAAGCCGCTAACAATCGGGTATTTGCACCGAGCAGGATTTTTTGATGGAACAAGAAGCTAAAGTGTCTATGGATCACAAGGATAAGAGATCGGAGTCGGCGGCGCCTTCAGCGGTGACGCCAAGGTCCGAGTCGAGCCGTGAATGGCTCGATGCCCTGAGCCTGGTTGTGGAGAACACGCTCAAGAGTCATGGTGCCGGCGCGACCACCCGATTCTTGCGCGATTTGACCAGCCGCCTCCGCGACGAAGGGCTGGAGTCTCCGCGCGTCGTTAGTTCGCCCTATGTGAACACCATTCCGCCTGAGAAAGAGGCGCCTTTTCCCGGCGATTGGGAGATGGAGCGGCGAATAAAAAGCTATGTGCGTTGGAATGCCATGGCCATGGTAGTCAATGCAAACCGCATGCATGGCGGCTTGGGCGGGCACATTTCCACCTATGCTTCGGCAGCCACTCTTTATGAAGTGGCGTTTAATCATTTCCTGCGCGCCAGGCGTGACGATTTCATGGGGGACATGGTTTATTTCCAGGGTCATGCGACGCCTGGAATCTATGCCCGGGCGTATCTGGAGGGACGTTTAGATGACCAGGCCCTGCTGAATTTCAGGCAAGAGCTGGCGGAAGATAAGGGGCTTTCCTCGTATCCGCATCCTTACCTGATGCCGGAGTTTTGGCAGTTTCCAACGGTTTCAATGGGCCTGGGGCCGATTTGTTCCCTCTACCAGGCGCGGTTTAACCGATACATGCGCGCACGCGGCTTCCTCAAAGGCGAAGAGCCAAAAGTCTGGGCATTTCTGGGAGACGGCGAAACCGACGAGCCGGAATCCCTCGGTTCGATCACACTCGCAGCTCGGGAGAACCTGGATAACCTGGTGTGGGTGATAAACTGCAATTTGCAGCGCTTGGACGGGCCTGTTCGTGGGAATGGCAAGATCATCCAGGAACTCGAGGCAGCTTTTATGGGCGCCGGGTGGAACGTCATCAAGGTTATCTGGGGTTCGGATTGGGATCAGCTGATCGAGGCCGACGAAAGCGGTTTGCTGGTCAAGCGTATGGAAGAAGCCGTTGACGGAGACTATCAGAAGTACTCCGTGGAACCGGGAAGCTACACGCGCCGGCATTTCTTCGGCAAATACCCGCAACTACTTTCTCTGGTAAACCATCTTACGGATCAGGAGATACACAAACTTCTGCGGGGTGGCCACGATTCCCGAAAGGTGTATGCGGCATACAAAGCCGCCATGGAGCACAAAGGACAACCCACGGTCATACTGGCGAAAACAATCAAGGGCTACGGTCTCGGAGAAGCGGGCGAGGGCCGCAACATCACTCATCAGCAAAAGAAGCTTAATGAAAAAGAGCTTCGCGAGTTTCGCGCGAGATTCGGCGTGCCGGTGAGTGATGAGGAAATCGCCGAGACACCGTTCTACCGACCTGCGGCTGACAGCAAGGAAATAAAATACCTGTTGGCGCGGCGCAAGAAGCTTGGCGGGTTCCTGCCGGCGCGGATCGTCGAGCCTCAATCATTGGATGTGCCTGGAGTGGAAGAGTTTGGCGAGTTGCTCAAGGGTTCGGGCCGTTTTGAGGTATCCACCACGATGAATTTCGTGAGGCTGCTGAGCCTGCTAATCCGGCACAAGTCGGTGGGGCGGCAGGTGGTGCCCATCATTCCTGATGAGGCGCGCACATTTGGCCTGGATGCGCTGTTTCGCGAGGTTGGCATTTACTCGCAAAAGGGACAATTGTACGAGCCTGTGGACCGAAAGTCTCTGCTCTACTACAACGAAACCAAGGACGGACAAATCCTCGAGGAGGGTATCACGGAGGCAGGTGCGATGGCGTCGTTCATTGCTGCCGGGACTTCATATGCCACCCTCGGCCGGCCAATGATTCCATTCTACATTTACTACTCGATGTTCGGGCCGCAGCGCGTCGGCGACCTGATGTGGTTGGCGGGCGACATCAAGGCACGAGGGTTCCTGCTCGGGGCAACTTCTGGCCGCACCACGCTAAACGGTGAGGGCCTGCAGCATCAGGATGGCCAAAGCCTGCTCTTCACCAGCGCGGTGCCCACGATGGTGACTTATGACCCTGCTTTTTCCTACGAGGTTGCCCTGATCATTGCGGATGGTTTGCGCCGGATGTACAGGGATAATGAGGATGTCTTCTATTACCTGGCGCTTTACAACGAGAACTACTCGATGCCCGCAATGCCTGAAGGTGTCGAGGAGGGGGTTTTGAAGGGATTGTATAAATTTAAATCGGGCCCGGTAGATGCCAAACACAAGGCGCAAATACTGGGCAGCGGTCCCATTCTGCGCGAGGCGCTTCGCGCACAGGAGATCCTCGCGACCAGGTTCGATGTGTCTGCGGATGTGTGGAGCGCCACCAGCTACAAATTGCTGCGGAATGACGCGATTAAAGCTTCGCGCTGGAACATGCTGAACCCCGGGTCTGAACCAAGAAAGTCGTATCTTGAGAAAGTTCTGGAGAACGAGAGGGGGCCATTCATCGCGGTGTCGGACAACATGCGGCTTGTTCAGGACCAGATTGCTCCATGGGTGCCCGGCGGGCTGACGAGCCTTGGTACGGACGGCTTCGGACGAAGCGACACCCGACAGAGACTGCGTCGGTTCTTTGAGGTGGACGCCGAGTGTATCGCTCTGGGGACGCTCCACGCGCTGGGACGCAAGGGGGCTATTGAAATGCGAACCGTGGCGCAGGCGGTTAAGACGCTGGGCGTCGATCCCAACAAACTTTATCCCTACATTGTCTGATTTAACGGATAGCGAATATGGAATTCAAATTGCCTGCATTGGGTGAGGGTGCCGATTCCGGCACGGTAGTAAACCTGTTTGTTAAAGAAGGTGATCAGGTTGCAAAGGACCAGCCAGTCCTCGAACTGGAAAACGAAAAAGCCGTTGCGACCATTCCCTCGAATGTGGCGGGCGTGGTGAGCAAAATTCACGTGAAGACTGGCGACAAAATATCCGTGGGCCAGCGAATATTCTCAATGGCGGCCGGGGGTGCTGCCGTTGGGGCGCCGGCTGCGCCCGAGAAAACGGGGCGCCAACTTGAGGTGGCCGAAGAAAGGCGGGAGCGCCAGCCGCTGCAAACCCCCCATCCGGAGCCACAGGTCGAACATCTGGAGGGGGACACGGCGGAGTCCTCCGTTGCGTCGCCGGCAGCTTCGCCATCCATTAGGAAGCTTGCGCGTGAGTTAGGCATTGATCTTACGCGGGTTCGGGGGAGCGCCCGCGGCGGCAGAATTCTGCTGGAGGACGTCCGCGCTTATATTCAGCGGCTACAAAGGCTTGCCTCGCAGCCACGCACTTCCGGCGTGCAGCAACACACCTCCGCGCCGGCACGTCCCCCAGTGGAGCAAATTGACTTCTCCAAATGGGGGCATGTCACCAGGAAGCCTCTTTCCCCCTTGCGCCAGGTGATAGCCCGGCGCATGACGGAAAATTGGAATGTTATTCCGCACGTAACCCAGTTCGATGACGCCGACATTACCAGTCTGAATGCGCTGAGAAAAAAGTGGGCTTCCGCTTACGATCAAAAAGGAGCACGACTCACCCTAACTTCATTTGCTTTGAGAGCGGTGGCATCCACGCTCAAAAAGCACCCTGCGTTTAATTCGAGTCTGGATGAAGTGGCCCAGGAAATCGTCCAAAAAGATTATTATCATATTGGGGTGGCTGTGGATACCGAGGCGGGCTTGATCGTCCCGGTGATCCGGAATGTGGACAGTAAGAGCATGCTCGAATTGTCGCTGGAGCTTGAAGGACTCGCAAAGAAGGCTCGTGAGCGCAAAGTGACGGGTGAGGAGTTGAAAGGTGGCACATTCACTATTTCCAATCAGGGCGGCATTGGCGGAGCGCATTTTACCCCTATCGTCAACAAGCCGGAGGTGGCCATTCTTGGCCTTGGCCGTGGTGCAATGAAAGCGGTGGTGCGCGGGACGAGTCTCGAACCGCGGTTGATGATGCCCATAGGCCTGTCCTATGACCATCGCGTCATTGATGGCGGGACGGCTGCCCGTTTCACTGTGGATCTCGTCAAGGCATTCGAAGAGTTCAATGAAGAAGACGTGAAGCTGTAACCTGATTCGTAAATTCAATTGTTTCTTTAATATATCAAATGGAATCGATTAAGACTGAAATTTTGGTGGTGGGTGCGGGGCCGGGAGGTTACGCGGCGGCGTTTTATGCGGCGGACCTAGGCAAGAACGTCATTCTTGTGGAGAAGGAAAGCCGGTTAGGGGGTGTGTGTCTTAACAGGGGCTGCATCCCATCCAAGGCCCTGTTGCACGCGGCCCACACCGTAAGCGCGGCGCGCGAGGCTGAGGCCAGAGGCATCACTTTCGGTCCGCCGAAAATCGACACATCAAAGTTGCGTGTGTGGAAAGAGTCTATTGTCACTCGTCTTGCAAACGGGGTGAGTCAGCTTGCCAAGTCCCGCAGTGTGCAGGTGCTGCATGGCCGCGGGTATTTCGAGGATTCCCAGACCCTCCGGCTTGAAACAGAGGAGGGGCAGCAGTTTATCAAGTTCGATAAAGCCATCGTTGCTGTTGGCTCTGTGCCGGCAATGCCGAAAGCTTTTGACCTCGGCAATCCGCGTATCATGACCTCAACCGATGCATTGGAGATTGAAGAGATCCCCAATGATCTGCTCGTGATTGGCGGCGGATACATCGGCATGGAACTGGGAACCGTTTACGCCACCTTTGGCAGCAAGGTAGTCGTCGTGGAGGCGCTTGATAGTATCCTCGCCGGTGCCGATCCCGACCTGGCACGCCCGGTGGTCGCCCATGCGCAAAAGATGTTCAAGGAAATCCGCCTCAAAACAAAAGTGGCGAAGATGTCCACTGCTGGAAAGCAAATCAGAGTGGAGTTTGAGATGGACGGACAGAAAAAGGTGGAACTGTACGACCGCGTTCTTGTTGCCGTGGGTCGCCGTCCAAATGCGGAGGATCTTGGGCTGGAAAACACGAAGGTTGCCTTCGACGATCGGGGCTTTATTCACGTGAACGAGAAGCAGCAAACGACGGATCCTTCGATATACGCCATCGGCGATATTGCGGGGGGTGTGCTGTTGGCCCACAAGGCCTCCAAAGAAGCGCGAGTTGCCGTGGAGGTGATCGCCGGAGAGGACAGCGCATTTACGGATACGATTATTCCTGCGGTTGTTTTCACTGATCCCGAGCTTGCATGGTGCGGCGTTACAGAACAGGAAGCCAAGGGAAAGGGCATCGATGTCAAAGTGGCAAAGTTTCCGTGGACAGCATCCGGTCGCGCGCTCTCGTTCGATCGTACGGACGGTCTTACCAAAATGATCATTGATCCTGACACCGAGCGGGTGCTTGGGGTCGGAATCGTTGGGACGGGCGCGGGAGAGCTAATCTCGGAGGGCGTTCTGGCTGTGGAGATGGGAGCCACCGCGAAGGACATCGCTCTTGCCGTGCATCCGCATCCGACGCTGTCTGAAACGTTGATGGAGGCTGCCGAAGCATTCTACGGCCACTCCACGCACACCATCACCCGCAAGAGACTGCACTCATCTTGAAGGGTGAAACTGTCCGCCCGGCTGGGGACATCGAACCGCTTCTGCGATGTTCTCAGATGTGATTAGATGTTGAAATCGTTTTGGGTGCTGATAACATTTGCAGAGTGGTTCGGGGCGTAGCGTAGCTTGGTAGCGCGTCTGAATGGGGTTCAGAAGGTCGTGAGTTCAAATCTCACCGCCCCGACCATTTTTCCTAAGAAAATGAGAGGTGTTGACAATTCCTAACGCTTTTCTTAGTCTTAGGACATGAGCAAAACCCGAATGGAACCCTTCCCCCGCACAATAACCGTCAAGGACTACCCCGGCATAGCGGCCAAGATTTACCGGCAAACTCGCGAAAAGCCCGACAAGGACGGCAAACCTCAGTTTTACGTTAGCTACACCCTGGCCTATTCCCTGTTAGGAAAGCGCAAATTGGAAGCGTTCACCGATCTTGCCGAGGCGGAGGACGCCGCGCGGCATGCAATCAAAACCATTGCCGAGGGCGAGCAAGCCAAGCTTGAGCTTACCAGCAGGGCGCGGGACATTTATTTGCGAGCCGATGAGCTTATCAGACCATTCGGGGTGGACCTGGATGTCGTAGTCCGGGAATGGGTGGACACAAAAACAATTCTGAACGGCACCGGGACCATGGCAGAGGCCGCCCACGGGCTTGTTCGTGCCCGCTCGAAAGCATTGCCGCAGATCACCGTTGCCGACGCCGTCAAGAAGTGCCTTGAACAGTGCAAGCTTGAAAAATCCAAGGAGCG